>NZ_JBSFTT010000023.1:0-157975 GCF_053591415.1 Streptomyces sp. NPDC003032
TCGACGCCCTGGCCGACCGCGCCCGCGCCGCCGCCGCCGCGCAGGCGGCCGAGCGGGCCTCGGCGCTGCTCGGCCGGGCGCTGGCGCTGTGGCGCGGGGAGCCGCTGTCGGACGTACCGTCGGAGCGGCTGCGCCTGGAGGTCGTCCCCGCGCTGAACGAACGCCGGCTGAGCGCGCTGGAGCTGCGCACCGACGCCGAGTTCCGGCTCGGGCGGCATGCGGACGCGCTGCCGCGCCTGCGCGAGCTGACCGCCGCGCATCCGCTGCAGGAGCGCTTCTGGGCGCAGCGCATGCTGGCGCTCTACTGCTCGGGCCGCCAGGGCGAGGCCCTGGACTGCTACAGCACCGTCAGCGCGCTGCTCGCTGATGAGCTGGGCGTCGACCCGGGCGCCGAGCTGCGCCGGCTCCACCAGCAGATCCTCACCGCCGACCCCGCCATGACCGCACCGGCGATCACGGTGTCGTCGGTGTCATCGGTGACGTCGGTGTCGCTGGAGGGCCTGCGGGCGAAGGGCAATCTCCCTGCCGAGACGACGACGTTCGTAGGCCGCGAGGCCATGCTCCGCAAGACGCGGAAGCTGCTGGAGAGCGCCCGTCTCGTCACGCTGACCGGGCCGGGCGGGGTCGGCAAGACACGGCTGGCGCTGCGTGCGGCCGCCGAGGCGGTCGAGGCCGTCGACACGGCCTGGGCGTTCCCGCACGGCGCCTGGCTCGCCGACCTCGCGCCGCTGACCGAGCCGCGGCTCCTGGACCGCGCGGTCGCCGAGGCGCTCGGCCTCCCCGACCACTCCATGCGCCCCGGTACGGAAGTACTGGTCGAGCACCTGAGGGAACGGCAGCTGCTGCTGGTCCTCGACAACTGCGAGCACGTCGCCGAGGAGGCCGCCCACCTCCTGGGCACCCTGCTGAGCGCGGCCCCGGGCCTGCGCGTGCTGGCCACGAGCCGCCAGGGGCTGCGCGGCCCCGGGGAGTATCTGCTGCCCGTACCGCCCCTGGCCGTCCCCCAGGGCCGGGGCGCCGCACCGGCGTTGACGCGCTGTGAGGCGGTGCGGCTGCTCGCCGACCGTGCCGAGGCGTGCGCCCCGCACTTCCGGATCACCGCGCGCAACCAGGAGGCGGTGGGCCGCCTCTGCCGCCGCCTCGACGGCATCCCCCTGGCCATCGAACTGGCCGCCGTCCGCCTCGGCACGCTCTCCGCCGAGGAGATCCTCGAACGCCTCGACGACCGGTTCCGCCTCCTGTCCGACACCGGGGCGCGCACCGGGCCCCGGCACCAGCGCACCCTGCGTGGCGTCGTCGACTGGAGCCACGACCTGTGCGACGAGCGGGAGCGGAGACTGTGGGCGGGCGTCTCGGTCTTCTCCGGCGGCTTCGACCTGGCGGCGGCGGAAGCGGTGTGCCCGGACGAGCCGGGCGACGAGACCGTCTCCTGCCGGGACTTCGGGCATGAGGGCGCATCCTGTGGGGGCGCCTCCTGGGTCGAGCCCGCCCGCAAGGACGGTCCTCCCGCCGGAGGCGTCGTCGTGGGCGGGCCGGCGCGGGAAGACGTCGTGGACGTGCTGGCCGCCCTCGTGCACAAGTCGGTGCTCACCGTGGACACCACCGGGTCGCCCGCCCGGTACCGCATGCTGGAGACCCTGCGGCAGTACGGGCAGGGGCGGCTCCCGGAGACGGGGCGGCAGGTGCCGTTGCGGCGGCGGCACTGCGCGTATTACGGGGGCATGGCCGCGACGGCCGCCGCGCAGTGGTGCGGGCCCGGCGAGGTGGCGTGGCTGTCACGGCTGCGGCTGGAGTCGCCGAACCTCCGGGCCGCCCTCGACTTCAGCGTCTCGGGTGAGGGCGACGCCGCGTCCGGGCTGGAGATCGCCGCGAACCTCACCCGCACCCGGTACTGGTTCTTCAGCAGCTCGCTCGGCGAGGGCCGGCACTGGCTGACCCGGGCGCTGGAACTCACCCCCGACGCCCCCGTCCCGCTGCGGACCTGCGGTCTCGCGCTCGCCGCCTGGATCGCGCTGTGCCAGGGGGACCAGCCCGCCGCCGAACGTCTCCTGGCGGAGGCCGTGCGGCTCGGCGGGGCCGTGGAGGGCGGCGTGAGCCCGGCCGTACTGGCGTACATGGAGGGCGCCTTCGCCTTCCTCGTCCGCGGCGACGCCGACTCCGTCGCGCTCCTCGCCCGCGCCAGGGAACGCTTCCGGGCGGGCGGGCAGGTGGGCGACGCGCACATGGCCACCATGCTCTGGGCCATGGCGCTGGGCTTCCTCGGCGAGCGGGAACCGGCGCTGGCCGCCGGACGGGCGTACGTGACGGAGGCCGACGCGTACGGCGCGGGCTGGGCACACTCGTGGGCCCTGTGGGGCATGGGGCTCGCGGAGCTGCGGCACGGCGACCCCCACCGAGCGGTGGGCCTCTTCCGCGACTCGCTGCGCCGGCAGCGGGGCATCGGCGACCGCTGGGGCCCCGTGTGGGGCGTGGAGGCCATGGCCTGGACCGCCGCCGCCACGGGAAACCACGGCCACGCGGCTCGCCTGATGGGAGCGGCATGCCGACTCCTACGGACGACGGGCGTCGCCCTCACGGGCCTCAAGCCGCTCCACGACGCCCACCTGAAAGCCGAACACCAGGTACGCCACGCCCTGGGCGACCGGGCCTACATGGCAGCCTTCGCGGAAGGCGCGGGCACGAGGGACCCGGTCCGCCTGGCACTGGGCAGACGGTAAGCCGGCTACACCCACAGAGGGGCCCAGACAACCGCTCAGGTCCGGCGCAGTCCGTACGCGAGGGCGTTTCCCCGGTCCTCCAACCGCTCGAACCCGGCCCGGCCGAGCACCGCCTGTGACGGTGCGTTCGACGGGTCCACCAGGCCGAGGACCGATGTGACCTCGGGCCGGGCGAGGGCCCACTCGGCGAGGGCCCGTAGCGCCGTCGCGGCATAGCCGCGACCCCGCGCCGCCTCCGCCAGGTCGTAACCGACCTCCACGCATCCCTCGTCGTCCGGCGGCCCATGGAACCCCATGGCGCCGACGGCCAGCTCGTCCTCGGTGCGGACCAGCACGTACATGCCCCACTCGGGCCGGTGCACCCCGGCGGCGTACGCCTTCGCCGTCCTGCCGGCGGCGCCCCGCGTCCCGCCGAAGGGGCCGCCCTCGATCCAGGTCAGCCCGCCCGTGCCGCCCGCGGCGAGGTCGGCGGCCGCCGCGGGGGACACCTCGCGCAGCGCGAGCGCCGGCCCGGCGGGCAGGGAGGGGGAGTTGTGCCAGCGCCAGTGCGTCAGCGGCTCGCGCCCCGGCAGGCTGCCGCGGCCCGTGGACCACAGCAGGACCTGCCACGGCGTGCCTCCGGCGGGCGGCACATGCGGGAAGAGGTGGGCGAGCACCGCCTCGCAGAGTTCGGCGGGCGGCTCCGCGTCGACGCCGAGCGCCTGAGCGATGTCGTACGTATGGAGGAGGATCTCGGTGACGCCCATCGCGGCGAAGCCGGCCGCGTCCGCGCTGCCGTGCGGGTAGGGGTGGAAGCCGCGGACGCCGCGGGGCGTCGTGCGGATCACCGCCGCGAGTAGGCCGCCACTCGCCTCGATCGCCCGGATCGCGCCTTCGGGACCCGTGCCCTCGTCGAGCGCGGCCTCGAAGGGGACCCAGGAGTCGGTGGCCCGGCCCGTCAGCTGTCCCGCGTACGCGACGAGGTCGCACACGATGTGTTCCGCCGTCGTCAGGCAGCTCCAGTCGAGCCCACCCGCCTTGACCTCCCAGTTCCCCTCCGCCGTGGCCCGCAGCACTCGCGCCGCGTGCGCGACGGCCTCGTCGATCCTGTCCCCACCCATGAGCAGCATGCGCGGAGCGTACGGGAGGGCGGGGCGGCGGGCACCTGGGTTTACGGGTCGAGCAGGGCCAGCTCCGTCGCCAGGTTCTCGCGCGCCGGGGACTCCCAGACGGCCGCTCCGTGCGGGGTCCTGAACAGGCGTGGCAGGGCGAGGAGTTGGCGCAGTACCGCCGCTCTGCCCGCGCGGAACGCCTCGTCCGGCACGAATCCGTACTCCTCGCGGACGGCCGCCGCGTAGGCGGCGTACGCGTCCGGGGCCGCCGCGAGGATCGCCAGGTCGGCGTCGCACAGCGCCTCGCCGTTGTGGTCGCCGTCGGCGGGGTCGTGGGTGACGGTCAGGCGGACGAGGCGGGCCACCTCGGAGGTCCGCGCCGCCGACAGGCCCGCTTCGGGGAGGGCGCGCTCGGCGAGGCGGGCCGAGCGCTCCTCGTTCTCGGAGCGGTCGGGCGCGTACACCGCGTCGTGGAACCAGGCCGCGAGGCGGACCAGCTCGGGGTCCTCGGCGTGGTCTTCGAGTACGTCGATGTGGTCGAGGACCGCCGTCAGGTGGGCGGTGGTGTGGTAGCGGCGCTGCGGCTCGGCCCAGCGGGCGAGCAGGTTGTCGGCGAACCGGTACGGGTCGTGGACGCACTCGTCGGTGTCCCGTGCGCGCAGCAGCGTCCTGAGCCAGCGCTCCCGCAGCGGCTCGTGGTTCTCGTCGTCGGCCATGGGACGAGCGTATCCCTTGGGGTCTTGTATACCCCCCTGGGGTAAGGTAGCTTCCTCGGTGTCCGGTACCCCTTGGGGGTATAGGGCGACCCGGGGCAACCCGTGCCGTGTCGGTTTTGGAGGGGACTCGCCATGCAATCCGTCAATCCCATGCGCTGGTGGGCGCTGCTCGTGCTCGCCACCGCGCAGTTCATGGTCATCATGGACACCTCGATCATCGGGGTCGCGCTCCCCGAGATGCAGAAAGACCTGGGCTTCTCGCAGGGCGAGCTGCAGTGGGTCTTCAACGCGTACGTCATCGCCTTCGGCGGGCTGCTGCTCCTCGGCGGGCGCCTCTCCGACCTGCTCGGGGCGCGGAAGGTCTTCGTCTCCGGCTGGGTCGTCCTGATCGCCGGGTCCGTCCTCGCCGCCGCCGCGCAGACCGCGACCGTCGAGGTCGTCGGGCGCGCCGTGCAGGGCGTCGGCGGCGCGCTGATCGCGCCCGCCGCCATGACCCTGCTCATGATGCTCTTCGGGCACGACCCGAAGGAGCTCGGCAAGGCCATGGCCCTCTACGGCGCCGCGGCCCCCGCGGGCGGCACGGCCGGCGTCTTCCTCGGCGGTGTCTTCACCGAGTGGCTGAGCTGGCCCTGGGTCTTCATCATCTACGTCCCGATCGGCGTCGCCACGCTCGCCGCGACCCGCCTCCTGCCCGCCGTCGCGGGCAAGCGCGGCTCGGTCGACGTCCTCGGCGCGGTCTCCGTGACCGCCGGGCTCGCGCTCGCGGTGTTCGCCGTGGTCCGCGCGCCGGAGGCCGGGTGGGGCTCGACGGGGACCGTGCTCCAACTGGCCGGCGCCGCCGCCCTGCTGGCCCTCTTCCTCGTCGTGCAGAAGACCGTCCGTGAGCCGCTCATGCCGCTGAAGGTGTGGCGGGTGCCGCGGCTCGGCTCCGCCAACCTCGCGATGACGCTGCTCGGCGCCGCCTGGATCCCCATGTGGTACTTCCTCAACCTCTACCTCCAGCAGGTCATGGGGTACGGGGCGTTCGCGAGTGGCGCGGCGCTGCTGCCGATGACCGGTCTGCTGATGGTCTTCATGACCGCCGTCACCGCCCGCCTCCTCGGCCGCTTCGGGGCCAAGTCCCTGATCGGCAGCGGGCTGCTCGTCCTCGCCCTCGGCCTGCTGTGGCTGTCACAGGTCGGCCCGACCGGCTCGTTCGTGATCGACGTGCTGCCCGCCTCGCTGGTCGCCGCGCTCGGCATGTCCCTCGCGTACATCCCGGCGATGATGGCCGCGATGGCGGGTGCCCCGCAGGAGCAGGCCGGTCTCGCCTCCGGCATCGTCAACACCACCTACCAGGTCGGCTCGGCGCTCGGCCTCGCGGCGCTCACCGCGCTGGCCACCTCGCGGGGTGCGGGCGAGCTGGGGAACCTCCCCGTGCTGACGGACGGGTTCAGTGCCGCCTTCACTGGCGCGGCGGCCATCGCGGGGGTGGGCGGGCTTGTCACCCTGCTGGTGATGCGGGGGGAGTCCGCGGCGGCGAAGGAGAAGGTCTCGGTGGACGCCTAGTCGATCGCCGGACAGGCTCCAACAGCGACAGGCGGGCTGGGTGACTCCAGTCCGCCCGTTGCCATGTGTGCGTTCGAACGGTTGGCTTTCGGCATGACGACCACACCTGACGAGACGTACGAACCCGAGCGCGCCGGACGGCTCCTGCGCACCGAACGCGACGCCCTCATACCGCTGTTGAGGTCCGCGCCCGACGAGGCGTACGCGATCCGCACCTGCTGTCCCGGCTGGACCGTGCGGCATGTGATCGCGCACTGCGGATCCGCGCTGATGCGGGTCGTGGAGAGCCGCTTCGGCGAGGGCGTGTTCAGCGCCGAGAGCAACGACCAGGACATCGCCGAGCGCGCCGACTGGCCCAACTCCCGCATCGTGGACGAGCTGGAGCGCGGTATGACCGAGGCGGGGCCCGTCATGGCCGCGGCCAAGGGGATGCTCGACGGCGTCGCGCTGGGGGAGTGGGTGCACGCCGGAGACGTGCGCGAGGCATGGGGGAAGCCGGAGGCGTACGGCGGTGCGGGGCTCGCGGACGCGCTGCCGCTCCTCGGGCAGTTCAGCCGGGGCGAGTTCAGCGCGGCGACGCCCGGCCTCGCTGTCCACGCCGACGTGGACGGGTGGGACGAGCCGCTGATCCTCGGCGCCACGGACGGCCGGCGGCCCCCGGCCCGCTACATCGGCGACGCGCCGACCCTGATCCGGATCTGCGCGGGACGGCAGCTGGCGGGGACGCGGTACGAGCTGGCTGGCGCCACGGAAAAGGAGTTGGCGCTGTTCGACTGACGGGGATCATGGGGTGATGACCGCTTATGAACCCGGCGTACCCGCCGATCCGGACGTGCTCCACCCCATGCCCGGCCAGGAGCGCCTGGTGCTGCTCAAACCGCTCGTCAAGTCGCCGCTGATCGAGGTCGGCGACTTCTCGTACTACGACGACCCCGACGACCCGACCGCCTTCGAGACCCGCAACGTGCTCTACCACTACGGGCCTGAGCGGCTGGTCATCGGGAAGTTCTGCGCGCTGGGCGAGGGCGTGCGGTTCATCATGAACGGCGCCAACCACCGCATGGACGGCGCCTCGACGTTCCCGTTCCCGATCATGGGCGGGTCGTGGAGCGAGCACTTCGACCTGATCACCGGGCTGCCGGGACGCGGTGACACCGTCGTCGGCCACGACGTCTGGTTCGGTTACCGCGCCACGGTCATGCCGGGCGTCCGGATCGGGCACGGCGCGGTCATCGCGTCCGGTTCGGTGGTCGTCGACGACGTGCCGGACTACGGCATCGTCGGCGGCAACCCGGCCCGGCTCATCCGCCGCCGCTTCGACGACGAGGACATCGCCCGGCTGCTCGAACTGGCCTGGTGGGACTGGCCGGTCGAGCACCTGACCAAGCATGTACGCGCCGTCATGTCCGGCAGCGTGGCCGAGCTGGCGGCCGTGGCACCGAAGGGAAACACGCGTACCCCGGAGGTCGACTGACCTTCGGGGTACGCGTGGGCGCGTGGTAGGGGGCGGCGGTCAGTGCTGGTGGCCGCCGCCCTTCTCCGCGCGCGCGCCGCCGCCCGCGTGCACCGTGAACGCCGCCGTGCGGACCTCGCCCTCGTGCTTGAAGTCCAGGAACAGGCGGTACGCGCCCGCGCTCGGCGCCGTCGCCATGAAGGAGACGCCGGGACCCGCCTCGGTCTTCCCGTCGCCGGGCGCGCCGTTCGGGTGGACGTGGAGGTAGGCGAGGTCCCCGGAGCGCAGGGCCACCAGGTGGCCGTAGGCGCCCAGGTAGGGCTGGAGGTCGGTGACGGGCTCGCCGTCCTTCGCCACGTTCAGGGTGAGGTCGCCGCCCGCGCCCGTCTTCAGCTCGCCCTTCAGCGTCACGTCGTAGCCGTCCACCGTCGCGGTCGTACTGTGCGCGGGCAGCTCCTTCGGCGTGGCCTCGCCGGCCACCGCGAGGTCCGCGCCGAGCGTCAGGCCCTCCTTCGCGCCCTTGGGTCGGAAGTCGGCGAAGACGCGGTAGCCGCCCGCCTGGGGCAGCTCGACCTTGGTCGACCAGGTGCCGTCCGCCGCGCGGGTGGGGTGCAGATGGCGGTAGGTGGTCAGGTCGCGTGAGGCGACGATGAGGTGCAGCTCCTTGTCGTGCTCCTTCTGGTACGCGGTGACGTTCCGCCCCGTGGAGTCCTTGACGACGCTGAAGCGCAGCTCTTCCTTGCGGCCCGCGTCGACGCGCGCCGTCTTGAGGTCCAGCGTGTAGCCGCGCTCGGAGATCTGGAGGCCGCCGGGAGCGGTGTCGCCGTGCTTCCCGTGTCCCTCGCCCTCATCCTTGCCGCTCATCTGCTTCCCCTCCTGCTGCTCGCCGTCGTGTCCACCGTGCTGAGCCGCCGGCGCCCTTTCCGTGACGGGGTCGACGCCCTTGCCCACTCCGTACGCGGTGCCGAAGGTCGCGGCGACGGCGGCGGCGAACGCGGTGATCTTCAGTCCGGTGTTCATGACGGCTCCCTGAGTGATCCCGGCCGGCTGTTCCGGTCGGTCGGCCTCGATGTATTCGAAGATACCCCCTGGGGGTACCAAGTCAAGCCCGGATTTCTCGGCGGCGGCTCTTGCGATTGGTACCCCCCGGGGGTATAAATGGACCTCGTAAGGCCGATACCCGGCCCGGGTATCGGTTCCCGCGCCGCTCCACACAGGAGGCACCCATGAGCACCGACGCGATCACCACCACGTACAAGGTCGACGGCGTCCACAGCGCGCACTGCCAGGGAGTCGTCACCGACGTCGTCGGCGGCCTCGACTTCGTCACCGCCGTGCAGGTGCGCGTCCCGGAGGGCCTGGTCACGGTCACCACCGCCGCCGAGCCCGACGACACCCGTATCGCCGAGACCGTCGAGGACGCCGGTTACGACTACGTCGGCCGCGTCTGACACCGACCGCCCGCCCACCCCGCCCCCACGTCACGAGGAGCCCGCAGACATGTCCACCACCACTCCCGGCACGCCCGAGGCGGCCTCCCCCGCTTCCACCGCAGAAGTGGAACTCGCCATCGGTGGCATGACCTGCGCCTCGTGCGCCGCCCGGATCGAGAAGAAGCTCAACCGCATGGACGGCGTCGAGGCGACCGTCAACTACGCCACCGAGAAGGCCAAGGTCAGCTACCGCGGCGAGGACATCTCCGTACAGGACCTGATCTCGACCGTCGAGGCCACCGGGTACACGGCCGAGGAGCCCACGCCCGTACGGGACGAGAGCGCGTCGTCGGACGACGGCGAGGAGCGGCGCGCCGACGACGCGCTGCGGCCGCTGCGCGAGCGGCTGATCACCGCGGTGCTGCTCTCCGTACCGGTCATCGCCATGGCGATGGTCCCCGCCCTGCAGTTCGAGTACTGGCAGTGGCTCTCCCTCACCCTGGCCGCGCCCGTCGTGACCTACGCCGCCTGGCCCTTCCACAAGGCGGCCTTCACCAACGCCCGGCACGGCGCGGCCACCATGGACACGCTGATCTCGGTCGGCACCTCGGCGGCGTTCCTCTGGTCGCTGTGGGCGCTGTTCCTCGGCACCGCCGGGACGCCCGGCATGACCCACCCCTTCGAGCTGACCATCGCCAGGAGCGACGGCGCGGGGAACATCTACCTGGAGGCCGCGGCCGGCGTCACCGCCTTCATCCTCGCCGGGCGCTACTTCGAGGCCCGCTCCAAGAGGAAGGCGGGCGCCGCCCTGAAGGCGCTGCTCCAGCTCGGCGCCAAGGACGTCACCGTGCTGCGCGACGGAGGACGCGAAGAGACCATCCCGGTGGGCGACTTGAAGACCGGCGACCGTTTCCTGGTCCGCCCCGGCGAGAAGATCGCCACCGACGGCAAGGTCGTCGAGGGTGCCTCGGCCGTGGACGCCTCCATGCTCACCGGCGAGTCCGTGCCCGTCGAGGTCGCCGAGGGCGACTCCGTCACCGGCGCCACCCTGAACGTCGGCGGACGCCTCGTCGTCGAGGCCACCCGCGTCGGCGCCGACACCCAGCTCGCCCGCATGGCCAAGCTGGTGGAGGACGCGCAGAACGGCAAGGCCGCGGCCCAGCGCCTCGCCGACAGGATCTCCGCGGTCTTCGTGCCGGTCGTCATCGGCCTGGCGCTCGCCACCCTCGGCTTCTGGCTCGGCAACGGCGCCGGACTCACCGCCGCCTTCACCGCGGCCGTGGCCGTCCTGATCATCGCCTGCCCCTGCGCCCTGGGCCTCGCCACCCCGACCGCCCTCATGGTCGGCACCGGCCGCGGCGCCCAGCTCGGCATCCTGATCAAGGGCCCGGAGGTCCTGGAGTCCACCCGCAAGGTCGACACCATCGTCCTGGACAAGACGGGCACCGTCACCACCGGCAAGATGACCCTGCTCGCCACCCACACCGCCGACAACACCACCGAGGCCGAGGTGCTGCGCCTGGCCGGCGCCCTGGAGCACTCCTCGGAGCACCCCATCGCCCAGGCCGTCGCCGCCGGGGCGGCCGCCGAGGTCGGTACGCTGCCCGTCCCCGAGGACTTCGCCAACATCGCGGGCCTGGGTGTTCAGGGCATCGTCGAAGGGCACGCGGTGCTCGTCGGCCGCGAGGCACTGCTCGCCGAGTGGGAGATCCGCCTTCCGGTGGCGCTGGAGCGGGCGAAGGCCGAGGCCGAGGCGGCCGGACGTACGGCCATCGCGGTCGCCTGGGACGGCGAGGCGCGGGCGGTCCTGGAGGTCGCCGACGCGGTGAAGGACACCAGCGCCGAGGCGATCACCCGGCTGCGCGCGCTCGGCCTGACCCCGATCCTGCTGACCGGCGACAACAAGGCGGTCGCGGCGTCGGTGGCCGCGGAGGTCGGCATCTCCCCGGAGCACGTCATCGCCGAGGTCATGCCGCAGGACAAGGTCGACGTGGTCAAGCGGCTGCAGGCCGAGGGCCGCTCGGTCGCCATGGTCGGCGACGGCGTGAACGACGCCGCGGCCCTCGCCCAGGCCGACCTGGGCCTGGCGATGGGCACGGGCACGGACGCCGCGATCGAGGCGGGCGACCTGACGCTCGTCCGCGGGGACCTGCGGTCCGCGGCGGACGCGATCAGGCTGTCGCGCCGCACCCTGGGCACCATCAAGTCGAACCTGTTCTGGGCCTTCGCCTACAACGTGGGCGCGCTGCCGCTGGCCGCGTCCGGCCTGCTCAACCCGATGATCGCGGGTGCCGCCATGGCTTTCTCCTCGGTCTTCGTGGTCGGCAACAGCCTGCGGCTGCGGGGGTTCAAGCCGCTGTCCTGACACCCTGACCGCTCCCCGCGGTCAATTGGTCCACCCCGGTGCGGGCGACTCGGCTCGCGCCGGGGTGTTCTGCGCGTAGGCTGGTAATTGGACTAGACCTGTGGGAAGGAAGAGGCAGCCATGAGCAAGCGTGCAGTCCTGGAGGTGATCGCCCTCGACGCCGAGGACGCCGCCGCCGCCCAGGCCGGCGGTGCGGACCGCCTGGAGCTGGTGACCGACATGGCCGCGGACGGCCTCACGCCGTCGTGCGAGACCTTCGCCGCGATCCGGGCCCGTGTCGACATCTCGCTGCGCGTCATGCTGCGGCTGGCCGACGGGTTCGCCGCCGGTGACGTCGAGGCGCTCGTACGCCGTGCGCGCGAGCTGAGGAGCGAGGGCGCCGACGAGTTCGTGCTCGGCTTCCTCGACGAGGCGGGCGGGCCCGACCTCGCCGCGGTCGAGACGCTCGTCGACGCGATCGACGGCTGCCGCTGGACCTTCCACCGGGCGATCGACCGGGCCGCCGACCGTGACGCCCTGCGCAAGCAGCTCGCGGACCTGCCGGGCCTGGACACGTACCTCACGGCGGGGGCCGCGGGCGGGGTCGACGAGGGCCTGCCGACGCTGGCCGCCGAGGCGGCGCGGCGGGGGGAGCCCGGGTATGAGCCGCAGCTGCTGATCGGTGGCGGGCTGCGGCTGGAGCATCTGCCCCCGCTGAAGGCCGCGGGGGCCGACGCGTTCCATATCGGCGGGGCGGCCAGGCCCGACGGATGGTCGGGGCCGGTCTCCTCGCGGGCGGTGGCGCGGTGGCGCGCCGCCGTCGACGCGTAGACGCTCCGCTGGGGTGGGCCGGTGTCGCGCTGTTCCCCGCGCCCCTGGCGGGGTGCTCGGTGGGGCCTGCGGTACAACTGGGGGGAGAGGGAGGGGACTTCATGACCGCACCTACCAGTCGCGCGCTGCCCGTCGCCGTGGCGGTGCTCACCGCGACCGTCGCGCTCTGCATCACGCTTGTCGCGTTCGGGAACATCACCGACTTCGGCACGAACCAGCAGTTCGTACGCCATGTCCTCGCGATGGACACCACCTTCAAGGACGACGACCTGATGTGGCGCGCGGTGGAGTCCACCGCGCTTCAGGACGCCGCGTACATCGCGATCATCGTCTGGGAGACCGTCGCCGCGCTCGTCCTCATCGCGGCGACGGTGCTGTGGGCCGGTGCCCTGCGGCGCCGCGCGGGATTCCGGCGGGCCCAACGCCTCGGGACCGCCGGCCTGTTGATGGTGCTGCTGCTGTTCGGGGCCGGGTTCATCGGCGTCGGCGGCGAGTGGTTCGCCATGTGGCAGTCCGAGGACTGGAACGGCCTGGACGCGGCGACCCGCGTCGTGACGCTGGCGGGCATCGTGCTGATCGTGAGCCATCTGCCGTCCGCCGCGGTGGCGGCGGACGACGCCAAGGGAGCGGAGAACTAAGCGAGTTGCTTCGGCAGCGGCGCCGCGTGCACGACGATCAGGCCGGAGACGGCGCGGGTCAGTGCCACGTACAGCCGGCGCAGGCCCGTCCGCTCGTCGGGCTCGCCGTCGACGACGGCGGCGGGCTCGTCGAGCACCACATAGTCGTACTCAAGGCCCTTCGCCAGGGACGCGGGCACCAGCGTCAGCCGGGTGTCGGGCGTGGTCTCCCGCCCGGGGGAGAGGTACGTGAGACCGGCCGCCGTCAGCGTCTCGGCCAGCGCGGGAACGCGGGCGTCGGCCGCGATGAGCCCGATGGAGCCCTCCTGACGCAGTGACTCTACGCACGCCTCAAGACAGGCCGAGTCCAGCTTCCCCTGCTCCACCTGCCGCACCGCGAGCGAACCGGGCGACTCGCGCACCGAGGCGACCTCCGTGAGCCCCGGCGCGATGTCGGGCAGCAGCCGCGACGCGTACGCGATGACTTCGCGCGGCACGCGGAAACCGGCCGTCAGCTCCTCCACGACCGCGTCGGCCTTGCCCAGATGCCCAAGAGCCTCGGCCCAACTCCGGGTCGCCCACGGCGTGGTGCCCTGCGCGAGGTCACCGAGGACGGTCGCCGAACCGGTCGTGCAGCGCCGCCCCACCGCGCGGTACTGCATCGGGGACAGATCCTGCGCCTCGTCCAGCACGACATGACCGAGCGAATGCGTACGCGATACGAGATCGGTGGCCTCGTCGATCAGCACGGCGTCGGCGGCCGACCACTTGGCGGACTTGACGCTGCGGGCGGGCTTGCTCCACAGCACGGCCTTCCGCTCGTCCTCGGTGAGGAGGCTCTCGGAGTGCGCGGCGAGGAAGTCCGCGTCGGAGAGCAGCCGCAGCACCAGCTTCGCGGGATCGACCGGCGGCCAGATGGCCTTCACGGCGGCCTTCACCGCGGGGTTGCGTGCGACGGCGTCCTGTACGCGGTCGTCGGGGGCCTCGCCCGACTGCTCCATGCGGACGAGGACGGTATGGGCGATGCGCTGCGGAAGCGCGTCGCGGGCGGCGCCGTACCGTATGTCACGCGCGAGCAACTCCCCCACCATCTCTTCCAGTTCATACGCGGGTACGCGCCAGCGCCGGGAGCCGCGCACGACGACCACGGGCTCGGTCGGCAGGGTGACGTGCGAGCGCACGGCCCTGCGCAGCACCTCCGCCATACGGGCGTCGCCCTTGACGAGGGCGGCGGCGGAATCGTCCGTGCCGCGCACCTCCACGTGGGCGACGAGGTCGTCGACGGTGGCCTGCTTGACCTCCAACTCGCCGAGCGCGGGCAGTACTTGCTCGATGTAGTGCAGGAAGGAGGCGTTGGGCCCGATGACGAGCGTCCCGGTTCGGGCCAGCCGGTCCCGGTGGGCGTACAGCAGATAGGCGACACGGTGCAGACCGACGGCGGTCTTCCCGGTCCCGGGCCCGCCCTGCACGCAGACGCTTCCGGTGAGGCCGCTCCGTACGATCTCGTCCTGCTCGGGCTGAATGGTCGCGACGATGTCCCGCATCGGACCGACGCGGGGCCGCTCGATCTCCTGCTGGAGCAGCTTGCTGGTCCGCTCGCCCTCGGAGGGGTCGCTGAGGTGCTCGTCCTCGTACGCGGTGAGGTCGCCGCCCGTGTACCCGAAGCGGCGGCGCAGCGCGATGTCCATCGGGTTCTTCTTGGACGCCCGGTAGAACGGCTGGGAGACCGGCGCACGCCAGTCGATGACCATCGGGTCCCCGTCGGCGTCGTGCACGTGCCGCCGACCGATGTAGAACTGCTCGCCCTCGGCCCCTTCGGCCCGCTGGGCGCCGGGGGCGTGCAGATAGTCGAGCCGCCCGAAGAAGAGCGGGGTGTGGGCGAGATCGGCGAGGGACTTGATCCGCTCGTCGATCTGCCGTTGCAGGACGGCGGCGTTCACCCAGTTCGCGGTGACGTCGCGGATGTCGAGGGCCTGTGCGTCCGCGCGCATGGCGCGCAGCGCGGAACGGGACGCGGCGAGGTGTCCCCGCTCGCGGGCGAGGGGGTCGGTCTGGTCGTGCGCGTGCACGGGATGCCTCCGGCGGTTCTGCGGGGTGGGCCCGTTGCTGCCGCCCGGTTTCCGTCCGGGCGGCGGCGCTCCGCGGGGGAGGCCGGGGAAGGGGGCATCGTAGGCGCGGGGTGGGGGGGCGGTGCCAACGGGTTTTCCGGCGGTGGCCTCCGGGTCAGTCGTCGTCGGCCAGCTCCGCCACGCCCGTGATGCGGTGCAGGGGGAAGGTCCGTACCTCGTCCGCCGTGTGGTCGTACGCCGTGACGAAGCCGCCCTCCACGCGTACGGGGGCGATCACGCGCTGGCTCGCGGCGCCCTCGGCGTTGACGTAGCCGATCCAGACCGCCTCGCCCGTCATCACCGCGGCCTGCATCGTGGCGAGGGTCTCCGCGGACGTCGTACGGGGCAGCCCGCCGCTCGGCGTCTGCGGGGTCTCCTTGCGGGGCGCGGTCGAGGCCAGGTCGCCCGCGCGGATCGCCCGTACGGCCGCGCCGATGAGCGTGGCGTCGGGCAGCGGCGGCCCGTCCGGCACCGGCTCGGGGGCCGAGCGGGGCGGGGTGCGGTGGGCGTGGGCGCGGGTGATCAGTACGTCGCCCTCCGGGGACTCCGCGGAGGGCGCGAAGCCCATGATGCGCAGGGCTTCGAGGAGCGTGCCCGGGTCCGCCTGGGCGGCCAGCACGGTGGGCGCGAGGCGGCGCAGACGCAGGCCCTGGGAGCGCTTGTCGGCCAGGATCTCGTTGAGCAGCGCCTCGTCGTCGCAGCGCACGTACGCGGAGGCGGCGCCGATGCGCAGGTGGCCGTGTCTGCGGGCCACGTCGTCGATCAGATACGCGAGGGGCTGCGGAACCGGCGTATGGGAGTGGGCGGTCAGAAACGCGTGCAGGTCGGACGCGGCCTGCCCGGCGTCGAGCGCGCGGCGCACGGAACCGGGCGTGAAGCGGTAGACGGTGGCGCCGCCCTTCGACTCGACGTCGGCGAGCACGGCGAGGGCCTCGGCGAGCGGCCGCTGCAGCGGCCCGGGCGCCACGGCCGTGAGGTCGGCCTGGAGCAGGACGTGATCGAGCGGTTCGGGCAGCAACGGGGCGAGCAGCCGCGCGGCACGCTCGGCGGCGACGGCCTGCTCGGCGCCGGTGACTGGCCGCCGGCCCCGACCACCACCGCCCGCATCACCAGCCGCGCCTGCTTCCGCGCCCGCGGCTCCGGCATCGGACTCGGCCCCGGCCAGCAGTGCCCTGCCATGCGACGACAGCGCCCCCCGGCCTGTGACGCCGAGCAGTTCCGCCTCGTTCAGCGTCCACTGGGCGATGCGGGTGCGGAGGTCCAGCGAGGTGGGGGAGGGGCGTTCCCAGCGGAGGCGGGACAGGAGGGAGTCGGGGGCGGGGGCGGCGCCCTCGGGGAGCGCCGCCAGGAGGGTGAGGACGCGGCGGCGGACCTCGGGTGACGCCGAGCGGTCCAGGTGCGGGCCCAGCGCGGACAGCGTGCGGTCCTTGCCGTCACGGCCGCCGATCAGGCCCGCCGTGCGGGTCGCCGCCAGCCAGGCCGTGGCGAGGGACGCCCAGCGCCGGGGCGCGGGCAGCTCCTGCCACTCGTCGTACGCGGGAGTCGCCGCGTACCGCTCGTCGGCCTCGCCGTCGGCGGCCACCAGGCCCGCCGCGTACGCCAGCTCGACCCAGAAGGCGGCCAGCGGCTCCGGCATGTCGAGCGCCACCGCCGTCCGCTTCAGGTCACGCACGCTCAGCCCGCCCGCGCGCAGCACCGTGGGCCCGCCCTCGTCCCACTCCTTGAGGAGCTCCTCGACGGTGGCGAGCGCCGTGTACGCCTGGCCCGCCGCCGCGGCGTCCACAACCTGTGGACGGTGTTCGCGCGCCGCCTCGACGGCCGGCGGCACCGGCTCGGGCACGCGGTGCGCGCGGCCCGCGCGCAGGTGCAGGGCCACCTCGCGGGGCAGTACGACCGTGCCCGGGGCGGTGGGCAGGAGCAGCCCCCGGTCCAGGAGCCAGCGCAGGTGGCGGGCCGGGTCCGCGGTGACCTGGCCGTAGGGAGGGCCCCAGACCAGCCGGGACAGGACCTCCACGGACTCGGCGGGCGCCTCGTCCAGGAGGGCCGACATGCGGGCGCGGTCCGTGAACAGCGCGGTGAGGGACTCCACCGCCGACACCGCGTCGTGGGTGGTGGGCAGGCCCGCCGCGGCCACGATGTCCTGGATGCGGTTGGGCGACATGCCGGCCGTGGCCTCGACGACGGTCGGTCCCAGACCGGTGGGGGAAGGGCGCTGAGGGCTCGGCGCCAGCAGCTCGCGGGCCGTGCGGACCAGCCGCAGACGGTCGCCGGAACCCCAGACGAGGGCCTGCTCGTGAAGGGTGCCGAGGGCGCGGGGCAGCGCCGCCTCCACCGCCGGGTTCCCGTCGTCACCGGCGAGGAGGCCGAGGACCTCCTCGTACGTCGTGGGTTCCTGGGCCACCGCCAGCGTCTCCGCCACCTGCTGCGCGAAGCGGTCGAGGCGCTCCAGGGCGCGGACCACGGAGGCCCGGGTGCCGGCCCGGGCGGCGAGCTGCGTCAGGTCGGTGGGCACCGGGCTGAGAAGGTCTGGGCGGGCACGCAGCAGCCCCGCGAGGGCGTCGTCCTCACGGGAACGGAGCGCTTCGGCGAGGGAGCGGGGGGTGTCCGCGCCGCGCGGCGGTGCGGGCGCGCTGTCCGTGGGCTGCGGCGGCTCGTCGGTGCTCATCCGGCTCACGTTAGCGGGCCGGGGGCCTCAGCGGTGTCCCCGCGGGGCTCGGGCGGTGCTTTGCCCGCGGGTTGTCCGCGGGTCGTTCGTGGCTGGGCGCGCCGTTCCCCGCGGCCCTTCGGGGCCCGGCTGTATCCGACGTCACCACCCGGCCCCCGCCCGATGCGGCACACTGGACGTTTGGCCTAGTGAAAGGGCGCTCGCGTGAACGGTCCCCTCATCGTCCAGTCGGACAAGACTCTCCTGCTGGAGGTCGACCACGAGCGGGCCGACGCCTGCCGTCGTGCCATCGCGCCCTTCGCGGAGCTGGAGCGGGCGCCGGAGCACATCCACACCTACCGCGTCACCCCGCTCGGCCTGTGGAACGCGCGCGCCGCCGGGCACGACGCCGAGCAGGTCGTGGACGCGCTCGTGGAGTTCTCGCGGTACCCCGTGCCGCACGCGCTGCTCGTCGACGTCGCCGAGACGATGGCCCGGTACGGGCGTCTCACGCTCTCCAAGCACCCCACCCACGGGCTCGTGCTCACCACCACCGACCGGCCCGTCCTCGAAGAGATCCTGCGGTCGAAGAAGGTCCAGCCGCTCGTCGGCGACCGGCTCGACCCGGACACCGTCGCCGTGCACCCCTCCGAGCGCGGGCAGGTCAAGCAGACGCTGCTCAAGCTCGGCTGGCCCGCCGAGGACCTCGCCGGGTACGTGGACGGCGAGGCGCACAAGATCGACCTCGACGAGCGCGGCTGGTCGCTGCGGCCCTACCAGCAACAGGCCGTCGAGGGGTTCTGGCACGGCGGCAGCGGAGTCGTCGTACTGCCCTGCGGCGCGGGGAAGACCCTGGTCGGCGCCGGGGCCATGGCGCAGGCCAAGGCCACCACGCTCATCCTCGTCACCAACACCGTCTCCGCCCGCCAGTGGAAGCACGAACTGGTGAAGCGGACCTCCCTGACGGAGGACGAGATCGGTGAGTACAGCGGGACCAGGAAAGAGATCCGGCCCGTCACCATCGCCACGTACCAGGTGCTCACGACCAAGCGGAAGGGCATCTACCCGCACCTTGAGCTCTTCGACTCGCGCGACTGGGGTCTCGTGATCTACGACGAGGTGCATCTGCTGCCCGCGCCCGTCTTCAAGTTCACCGCCGACCTCCAGGCGCGCCGCCGCCTCGGCCTGACCGCGACGCTCGTACGGGAGGACGGACGCGAGTCCGACGTCTTCTCGCTCATCGGGCCCAAGCGGTTCGACGCCCCGTGGAAGGAGATCGAGGCGCAGGGCTACATCGCGCCCGCCGACTGCGTCGAGGTGCGGGTCAACCTCACCGACAGCGAGCGGCTCGCGTACGCCACCGCGGAGCCCGAGGAGAAGTACCGCTTCTGCGCGACGACGGCGACCAAGCGGAAGGTGACCGAGGCGCTGGTCAAGAAGCACGCCGGTGAGCAGACCCTCGTCATCGGGCAGTACATCGACCAGCTCGACGAACTCGGCGAGCACCTGGACGCGCCCGTCATCAAGGGCGAGACCACCAACGCGCAGCGCGAGAAGCTGTTCGGCGCCTTCCGGGAGGGCGAGATCTCCGTACTCGTCGTGTCGAAGGTCGCCAACTTCTCCATCGACCTGCCGGAGGCCACCGTCGCCATCCAGGTGTCGGGCACGTTCGGGTCGCGGCAGGAGGAGGCCCAGCGGCTCGGACGCGTGCTGCGGCCCAAGGCGGACGGGCACGAGGCGCGCTTCTACTCCGTCGTGGCGCGCGACACCATCGACCAGGACTTCGCCGCGCACCGGCAGCGGTTCCTCGCCGAGCAGGGGTACGCGTATCGGATCGTCGACGCGGACGAGCTGCTTGCGGGGAGCTGAGCCGGGCCAGATCTCACCTGGGCCGGCGGGGCGCTTCTTCAGACGCCCGACCGCCAGGACGTAGCGGCTCCGTCAGCCTCGGCGCGCGGCGGCGGCACGTCCGTGCGCGAAGTCACGTACGTACTCAGCAGCGGCAGCAGCGCCAGGGCCAGCAGCGGATACGGCGACGCCGGCGGCTGCTGCCACCAGGGCAGCCGGAGATCCAGGCCGCCCTGGTGCGGGAGCAGCCAGAAGGTGCGGGCCGTGAAGAGCACGGCGACGGCGGCGGCCAGCCGGGGCCTGCCCTCGGCGATCAGGAGCGCCAGGAGCGGTACGCACCACACCCAGTGGTGGGACCAGCTGATCGGGCAGATCAGCAGGGTCGTGAGGGCGGCCAGAAGCAGGGCTCGGGGGCTGTCGGCGGGCATACGGCGGGCCGACCAGAGGCCGGCGGCAGCCGTGAGCGCTGCGGGGAGCGCCCAGGCCAGGCCCGGTTCCGCCTCGTGCAGGACGCGGGCGATCAGGCCCTGGAGCGACTGGTTGTCGACGATCCACGCCTTGCCGACGCGGCCCGTCTCGAAGACGCGGCGCGTCCAGAAGTCGACGCTGGCGGCGGGCAGGACGAGCGCGCCGAACAGCACGGTCCCGGCGAAGGCCGCCAGGGCGGTCGCCGCCTCGCGTACGCGTCCCGCGACGAAGAGGTACGCGATGAAGAAGGCCGGGGTGAGTTTGATCCCGGCCGCCATCCCCAGCGCGAGCCCCTTGCCGGGCGCGCCCTTCGGCCTGGTCAGATCCCAGAGGATCAGGCAGGCCAGGGCGAGGTTGATCTGCCCGAAGACGATGGTCTGGAAGACGGGTTCCAGCCACAGGGCGAGGGCGGTGGCGGTGCAGAGGTGACGGAGGCGGGGGCGGGGCCGGAGGTCCGTCAGGCGGCAGGAGAGGTGGATGAGCAGGCCCAGGAGGGCGGTGTTGCCGACGAGGAAGGCGAGCTTCAGGGCGGGGAGGGGAAGCCAGGCCGTCGGTACGAAGAGAAGGGCGGCGAACGGAGGGTACGTCGCCGGAAGCTCCCACTCGGTGACGGTGAACCCGTACAGATCGCTGCCCTCGATGACGGCCCGGCCCTCGGCCCGGTAGACGAGGGCGTCGGCCATGGGGATGTGCTGGAGGGCGCAGAGGGTGGCGAGGGCGGCGAGGGAAGCGGCGAGGAGGACAGGTGCGGGGGCTCCGCGGGGTGGCTTCACGGGTGGGGAGGGTATCTGACGGGGCGTCCGGGGCGGGGCTCCGGAGGCGGGGCCTGCCTGGCCCGCCGCTTCGAGGCGGATGCCTCCTGGGGGCCTGCGTGTTCACCCGGGTGACCGCCCGGTAGGGGCCAGGCCCGCCGCTGCGCGGCGGATGTCTCCCACCCACCCGCCCGTTCACCCGGCACCACGATCGCCTCGTAGGGGCCAGGCCCGCCGCTGCGCGGCGGATGTCTCCCGCCCACCCGCCCGTTTACCCCGAAGCACCATCGCCTCGTAGGGGCGCCCACCCACCCGTTCCTACGTGGGGGCCTGGGTGCCGGGTAAACGGGTGGGTGGGTGGGAGACGGCCGCCGCGCAGCGGCGGAGTAGGGGATGCCCCCGGGCCAGGCCCGGTGTTGGAGGCGCCCCCGCCAGACGCGGTACCGTCGGGGGCCGGGGAAACCAACCCAGCCGCCCCGGAGGGGACTTCGTGGGGATCGAGAGTGATCAGCTGGTCTACGACTATCTGAGCAGGGTCGGAGACCTGGCCCAGCAGCGGCAGTTGCCGTCCGGCACCCGTATGCGCCTGGTCGCCGGTCTGCGGGATCAGATCGACCGCAGCCGCGCCAAGACGGTCGTCGACAGCCCCGTCGCCATCCGCCGCATCCTGGCCGGGCTCGGCACCCCGGAGGACGTCGTCGACGCGGCGGGCGACGCCCCCGGCGACGTATCGGCGACGCCGCCGGGCGCACCCCGCGCAGCCCGCGCGCCCGTCCCCACACAGCGAGGCGGCCGCCCCCGCCGCATCGTGCCCCGGCCCCGCCGCACCCCCAAGTCCCAGCCCGGGCCGGGTGACATGGACGGGCCGCGCCCGTCCCCGCCGCACCTCGCGGGGTCGGACGAGTTGGGGCCCAGCGGCTCCGAGCCGGACTGGTGGCGGGTGGACAGCAGCCCGTTCGGCGTCGCCGACAGCGTCCCCGGTTTTGTCGGCGGCGTGGAGATCCCCGAGATTCTCAAACCCCCACCGTCCCCGTCCCCGTCCCCGCCCCCGTCCCCGGACAACCCCTCTCGCACCCTTCCGCGCCTCAGCAAGGGACCAGAAGGGACCGAAGAGGGCGTAGAGATCGACGAGGCCGACGAGGCCGACGAAACCGCCGAGGGCGTCGTCGAGGACGCGGGCACGACCGCCGAAGGGCGCCGACGCCGGTGGCCCCGCCTCCGGGGCAGCGACGGCGCCGGCCTCAGCAACCCTCTCCTCCTCCTCGCCGCCGCCCTCCTCGCCATCGGCGCCGTCCTCGGCAACTGGCTGGCGCTCGGCGGCGGCTGGCTCATCGCCTACGCCTCTCGCAGGCTCTCCCGTGCCGAGGCGAAGTGGGCCGTGATGGGCATGCCGGGGCTCGCGGTGGCCGCCGGGTTCACCTGGCTGTGGGGGCGTACGGAGAGGCACTGGGGCGAGCGGATCACGGAAGGGCACATGAGCGACGCCATGGCCGAGACGTGGCCGTGGGTGGTACGCGGCGCGGCCGTCGCCTCCGCGCTCTTCCTGGTGTGGAGATCGCAGCGACGACGGCCGTGAGGGACAGGAGCAGGAGCAGAAGCAGGAGCAGAAGCAGGGACAGCTCAAGGGCCCTGCCTCTTCTCCAAGAGCCCTACTTCTTCGTCAGGTCCCTCTGCAGCTCGTCGAGGATCTTGTTCGCCGCCGTGTAGCCGATGCCCTGGATCCACAGCTCGTCGTCGACGGTGTGGACGTTGCCCGACTTCACCGCCTTCATGTTCTTCCACAGGCCGCTGCCCGTGGTCTGCGTCTGCTTGGCCTTCTTCGGATCGCCGTACGTGGACCGGAAGATGACGTCCGTGTCGGCGAGGTCGATCTTCTCGGGGGAGAGATCGTAGGAGAAGCCGTCCTTCGCCTTCGCGGAGATCGGCGCGCGGCCGAGACCGACGTCCTTGAGGAGGGTGGCGATGTAGCTCTGCTCGCCGTAGAGGCGGATGTCGGCGCCCTCCATGAAGCGGATGACGTTGACCTTCGTCGACTTGGCCTTCGCGGGGCCGCCGATCGCGGTGGTGACCTTCTTGGCGTGGGCCTCGTAGTCGGAGACGACCTTCTTGGCCTCGGCCTGCTTGCCCATCGCGTCGGCGTGCACCTGGAAGTTCTCCTTCCAGGGGTAGCCGGTCGTCTCCGTCATGACGGTCGGCGCGATCTTCTTGAGCTGGTCGTACTTGGCGGCGTGCCGGATCTTCGAGGTGAGGATCAGGTCCGGCTTGAGCTCGGCGATGGCCTCCATGTTGGGGTTCAGCATCTCGCCGACGTCCTTGATGCCGCTGACCTTGTCCTTCGGCAGGTAGTTCAGGAAGCCCGACTCCGCCTCGACGTGCGTGGAGCCGACCGGCTTGACGCCCAGGGAGATCGCGGAGTCCAGCTCGGCGGTGTCGAGGACGACGATCCGCTCGGGGCTGACGGGGACCTTCACGTCACCCATGGCCGTCTTCACGGTGTGGGTCTTGGCCGAGCCGGAGTCCTTTTCGGACCCCGAGGAGTCCGAGGAGCCACAGGCGGTCAGCGCGAGCGCGCCGGTCAGGGCCAGCGAGCCGGTGAGGAGCGCGCGACGGCGCAGCGGGGAGCGGAAGCGGTTCATGGGGACGCCTTTCAAGCGTTATGCGGGGATGTCGGTGCCGGTGCTGTGCCAGTGCCGGTGCCGGTGCCGGTGCCGGTGCCGGTGCGGGTGTGGCTGCTGGTGCGGGCGGGCGCGGTCGGCGACCACGGCGCCCCGGGGACGACCAGCGGGGAGCCGGTCACGGGATCCGGCACCACCACACACTCCAGGCCGAAGACCTCGCGTACGAGTTCCTCGGTGACGATCTTCGTGGGGGTTCCCTCGGCGACGACCTCGCCCGCCTTCATGGCGACGAGGTGATCGGCGTACCGCGCGGCCTGGTTGAGGTCGTGCAGGACGACGACGACCGTGCGGCCCCTGTCGTGGTTGAGCTGGCGTACGAGATCGAGGACCTCCACCTGGTGGGAGATGTCCAGGTACGTCGTCGGCTCGTCCAGGAGGAGGAGGTCGGTGTCCTGGGCCAGGGCCATCGCGATCCATACGCGCTGACGCTGGCCGCCGGACAGCTCGTCGACGGAGCGTTCGGCGAGCGCGGACACGTCGGTGCGGTCCATCGCCTCCGTCACCGCCGTCTCGTCCTCCTCGGACCACTGCTGCCACCAGTGCTGGTGCGGCTGGCGGCCGCGCGCGACGAGGTCGGCGACGGTGATGGCCTCGGGTGCGACGGGCGTCTGCGGGAGCAGCCCGATCCGCTGGGCGATCTTCTTCGTCGGCAGCTTGGCCAGCGCCTCGCCGTCCAGGAGGACCGCGCCGCTCCTCGGCTTGAGGAGGCGGCCGAGCGCCCGCAGCGTCGTGGACTTGCCGCACGCGTTGGGGCCGACGATCACGGTGACCTTGCCGTCGGGGATCGCCAGGTCGAGGCTGTCGACGACCGTGCGGTCCTCGTAGGCGAGGGTCAGCTCGCGGGCCGAAAGGCGAGCTGGGCGCGCGTCAGCGCTCGTTGAGGGGCGGTGGCCGGGTGACGGGTGGGCGGTCACGACGTGCCTCCATTGCGGACGGAACGGCTGCGGACGATCAGCCAGATCAGGTACGGGGCGCCGACGGCCGCCGTCAGCACGCCCACCGGCAGCTCCGTGGGCGAGAACAGGCGGCGCGCGAGCAGGTCGGCGAGGACCACGATCAGCGCCCCCGTCAGCGCCGAGCAGAGCAGCGGGATCTGCGCGGTACGGGTCAGCCGGCGCGCGATCTGCGGGGCGAGCAGCGCCACGAAGTCGACGGGCCCCGCCGCGCTGGTCGCCACGGACGCGAGGACGACACCGAGCAGGACGAGTCCGAGGCGTACGTGTCCCAGGCGCACCCCGAGTGCGGTGGCCGTGTCGTCGTCCATGGTGACCGAGCGCTGCGCGCGGGCCGCCCAGAACGTGAAGGGGAGGAGTACGAGCAGCGTCAGGGCGAGCGGGTCCGCCTCCGCCCAGCCGCGCCCGTTGAGGGAGCCCGTCATCCAGATCTGCGCCTGCTGGGCGACGAGATAGTCGCCCTTGGTCATGAAGAGCGTCGTCACGGAGCGCAGGGCGATCGCGAAGCCGATGCCGATGAGCACGAACCGGGTGGCGTGCAGGCCGCCGCGCCACGCGAAGACGTACACGAGGGCGGCCGCCGCGATACCGCCGATCACCGACAGGTAGGGCAGCACGGTGTACGAGGTGACCCCGAAGGTCATCGCGCCGACGGTGAGGGCGCTCGCGCCCTGGCTGATGCCGATGATGTCGGGGCTTGCGAGCGGATTGCGGGCCACGGTCTGGATGAGTCCCCCGGCGACCCCGAACGCGGCACCGACGAGCAGCCCTACCACCATGCGGGGTTCGCGCAGCGTGCCGACGACCAGCTCATCGGCGGAGGGCTGCCCGAAGACGACCTTCAGCGCCTCGACGGGCTGGACGTAGGACTCACCGACACAGAGGTACGCGAGACAGCTGGCGGCCAGCAGCACCGCTAGCCCGAGGGCGACGAGGGCGGCCCGCCGGTGCAGCAGAAAGGCGGCACGGCCGACACGTACGACGGAGTATCCGGCAGGGCGGATGCGGTACGGGGCACATGACACGGAACTCACGCCGCGACCGCCTTCCGGCGCACCAGGGCGACAAGGAACGGCACCCCGATGAGCGAGGTCATCACTCCGGCGGGCACCTCACTGGGCGGAAAGACGACCCGCCCCGCCACGTCGGAGACGAGCAGCATCACGGGCCCGAGGACAGCGGCCACGGGAAGCACCCACCGGTGGTCACTGCCCACGATCGCCCGGGCGATATGAGGAACGGCAAGGCCGATGAAGGCGATGGGCCCCGCCGCCGCGACGCCCGCCCCCGTGAGGACCGTCGCCCCGAGTCCGCCCACGATGCGCACCGTCGCCACGTTCTGCCCGAGCCCCTTCGCCACGTCCTCGCCGAGCGCCAACGCGTCCAGGCCACGGGCGACCGCGAGGACGAGCACGAGCCCCACGACGAGGAACGGCCAGATCTGGCCGACGATCTCGGAGTCGCGCCCGGAGAGCGAACCGACCTGCCAGAACCGGAACTCGTCCAGCGCGGAGGCCTTGGTGGTGAGGACCGCCGTGGTCAGCGAGACGAGCAGCGCGTTGATGGCGGCGCCGCCCAGCGCGAGCTTCACGGGGGTCGCCCCGCCCCGCCCGCCGGACGCGATCGCGTACACGGCGACCGACGCGAGTCCGGCGCCCACGAAGGCGTACCAGACGTAGCCGGTCAGCGTGTGGACGCCGGCGAAGGCGATCGCGAGGACGACGCCCACCGAGGCGCCCTGGCTTATGCCGAGGATGCCGGGGTCGGCGATGGGGTTGCGGGTGATGCCCTGGAGCACCGTTCCGGCCAGCGCGAGCGCCGCTCCGACCATCAGGCCGATGAGGGTGCGCGGCACCCGCATCTCGCGGACGACCTCGGCGGAGTCGCTGTGGCCGCCGTGCAGCAGCGCGTCGAGGACCTCGGAGGGGGCGATCGCGCGGGCGCCGACGGCGAGGCTGAGCAGGACCGCGAGCAGCAGGGCCACGACGGCCGCCGTCATCACGGCAGCGCGTCGGACGGGCACACGCATCGGCTGAGCTCGTTTCGGAGTGCGGGAAACCGGAATGTTGGCATACCAAGTCGGCGGCCAATGTTGGTAAGGCTTGGCTAAGTCTAAGGGTGGGCCGTGGGGCCGCCTCGGCAGAATGGGCCCATGACCTCACGCGCGCTGACCGTCGGTTTTGACCTCGACATGACCCTGATCGACTCCCGCCCCGGCATCAAGGCCGCCTACCAGGCGCTTTCCGCGGAGACAGGGACGTACATCGACGCGGACCTCGCCATCACGCGCCTCGGACCGCCGCTGGAGCAGGAGCTGCGGAACTGGTTCCCCGAGGAGAAGATCAAGGAGATGGGCGACCGCTACCGTGAGATCTATCCCACATACGCCATCACGCCGACGCTCGCGATGCCCGGCGCCCGGGAGGCGGTGGCCGCGGTCCGCGCGCACGGCGGCCGCGCGATCGTGGTGACCGCCAAGCACGAACCCAACGCGAAGCTGCACCTGTCGCACCTCGGCATCGAGGCCGACGCGGTCATCGGCTGGCTGTGGGCGGAGGCGAAGGCCGTGGCGCTGCGCGAGCACGAGGCGTCCGTGTACGTCGGTGACCACACCGGCGACGTACGCGGCGCGCGTACGGCGGGCGCGCTGTCCGTCGCGGTGGCGACCGGGCCGTGTGACGCAGCGGAACTGCGCGCGGCGGGCGCGGACGTGGTCCTCGGCGAGCTGACGGAGTTCGCGGACTGGCTCGACGCGTACACCGCCGCGGAGCGCCGCTAGCCGGCCGCGGACTTCGCCTGTCGCCGCTGCGCGGCGATCCCGCGCAGTACTCCGGCGGCCGCGACGACGAAGCCGACGCCCATCAGCATGCACACCGCGTACGCGAGGGGCGGGAAGGGATCGGTGCCGAGGAAGAGAGGGGCCACCGTGACCAATGTGGCCACGGCGCCGACGAAGAAGACGATTGCTCCGATCCGGACCATCCCGTCGCCGGGCCCGGCCGAATTCGCTTGGGTTTTGTCACGCACCCCACCAGGGTAGTTCCCAGCGCGAAGGAAGAATCCGGGGACGTCTTGTCACCGGGCCCCGGACCAATAGTCTTGGTTCCGGCGGGTCGGGCGACCCGCTGTAGTGCTATCCAGAGCCGTTTTCGCCCTGTCATTTCCGGTGGGGCGGACCGGCATAGACGAGCGACGAGTACGAGGACGAGGACTTCACGTGCCTACCGGCAAGGTCAAGTGGTTCAACAGCGAGAAGGGCTTCGGCTTTCTCTCCCGCGACGACGGCGGCGACGTCTTCGTGCACTCCTCCGTACTGCCCGCCGGCGTCGACACACTCAAGCCCGGCCAGCGCGTGGAATTCGGTGTGGTCGCGGGGCAGCGCGGCGATCAGGCCCTTTCCGTCTCGATTCTCGACCCGACCCCGTCGGTGGCGGCCGCGCAGCGCCGCAAGCCGGACGAACTGGCGTCAATTGTCCAGGACTTGACGACGCTGCTGGAGAACATCACCCCGATGCTGGAGAAGGGCCGCTACCCCGACAAGGCGTCGGGCGCGAAGATCGCGGGCCTGCTGCGGGCGGTCGCGGACCAACTGGACGTGTAAGGGGGCCCGCCCGCGGCACATGGACGGCTCGCCGACCGCTATGCCCAGGGGAACGCGAGCGCGTCCGGCCGCAGGGCGGGTACGAGTCCCTCGGCCGCGGCCCGCGTCAGGAGGCCCCGCACGGCCGCGTGGCCGTTCTCGCCGAGATCGGCGGTGAACTCATTGACGTACAGCCCGATGTGCTGGTCCGCGACGGCCGGGTCCATCTCCTGGGCGTGCTCAAGGACGTAGGGCCGGGACGCCTCGGGGTCGTCCCAGGCCATACGGACCGAGGTGCGCGCCGCCTCGGCCAGGGCGCGCAGCGTCTCCGCGCCCAGCGACCGCCTGGCGATGATGGCGCCCAGCGGGATCGGCAGGCCCGTCGTGGCCTCCCAGTGCTCGCCCATGTCGGCGAGGCAGTGCAGGCCGTAGTTCCGGTACGTGAAGCGCGCCTCGTGGATGACCAGGCCCGCGTCGACCCTGCCGTCGCGCACCGCGGGCATGATCTGGTCGAAGGGCAGCACGACGATCTCGCCGACACCACCGTCGGCGAGCGTGTCCGCCGCCCAGAGACGGAAGAGCAGATACGCCGTCGACTTCTCGCTCGGCACGGCGACCGTCCTGCCGGCGAGGTCCACGCCGGGCTCACGGGTCAGCACGAGGGGCCCGCAGCCACGGCCGAGCGCGCCGCCGCAGGGCAGCAGGGCGTACTCGTCGAGGACGTAGGGCAGGACGGCGTACGAGACCTTCAGCACGTCGAGGTCGGGATCGGAGGCGGCCGGGGCGAAGGACGCGGCGCGCTCCGCGATGCCGTTCGTGATGTCGATGTCCGCGAACGTCACGTCCAGTTCGGGGGCGCCGGGCACCCGGCCGTGCGCCCACGCGTCGAAGACGAACGTGTCGTTGGGGCACGGCGAGTACGCGATGCGCAGCGGCGACTCAGTCACGTGCGTCATGTCTGTCATGTCTGTCATGTCGTCCGTCAGGCGTGTCATGCGTGTCATGCGTGTTCCAACTCTCCCAGGTCGGCGCGGACTTCCCGAACGCGTCGCTCAGCGCGGCCAGCGCGTCGCCGATCCGCCAGGCGGCGCGGTCACGCGGGCCGACGGGGTTGGAGACCGCGCGGATCTCCAGAACGGGCAGACCGTGCAGGGCGGCCGCCTCGGCGACACCGAAACCCTCCATCGCCTCGGCCAGGGCGCGCGGATGGCGCAGCCGCAGCTCGGCGGCGCGCTCGGCGGTGCCAGTGACGGTGGAGACGGTGAGGACGGTGCCGGTCGCGGCACCACAGGCGCCGGCGAGCTCTCGTACGAGGGAACGCGGCGGACGGTGGCTGACGGCGCCGAAGCCCAGTTCGGTGACGGGCGCGAAGCCGTCCGGGGTCTCGGCGCCCAGATCGGCCACCGTGATCTCGTCGGCGACGACGAGGGAGCCCACCGGGGCGTCGGGCTGGAAGCCGCCGCCGATGCCCGCCGAGACGACCAGGCCGTAGGGCCGGCCGGTGGCGGCGGCGCGGGCGAGCGCGGTCGCCGTGCCCGCAGCGGCGGCGGCGGGGCCCACGCCGACGGCCAGCACGTCCACGTCCGCGGCCGAGGGCAGCGCGCGGGCCACCGCGTCCCGTTCGGCCGGGACCGCGGTGGCGACGAGGACGCGCGTGAGGAGCGCCGGACCGGCGGTCAGGAGTCCTTCTTGAACTTGAACGACCACAGGCCGGTGGCCTTCTGCGTACCGCCCTTGCCGCCTTCGAGGAGGCTGACGGTCGACTTGTCGCCGCCACCGCCGTACTGCTGGTTGAAGAAGACGCTGCCGGGGATGACGACGTACGTCTTCTTGCTGGCCTCGGTCAGCGGCTGGCCGTTCATCAGCAGCGTCCAGCCCTTCTCGGCGACCTCCGGGTCGACGCCGAAGCGGACCTTCTCGTCGGGGTCGACCTTGACGGTCTTCACGTCCTTGTCCTGGAGGCAGGACTTCAGCTGGGACTCCTTCAGCTCCTTGCCGTCGTTGTAGCAGGAGGCTTCGGTGTGCACCGAGTCGCTGCCGACCGTCACGGTGGCCAGCGGCGTCGGCTTGTCGCAGGCCGAGAGGACGAGGAGTCCGGCGGAGACGGCGCCAAGCGCGGCCACGGTGCGGCGGCGGCGCGCCGCGCTGTTCACATTCGCGGCTCCGCCGCGGAGCAGGGAGGTCATGGGCGAAGGCTATCGGGCGCGTCCGGGGGTCCTGCTACGCGGGGGTCGCGGGCGTGCCGTGCCGCTGCCGGTGGGTCACACCACCCGGGCGCGGGGGCCGCCCCGCCGGGCCGTCGAGAGGAGGCCCCGGACGGTCGAGAGCCAGCCGACCGCGAGGATGCCCGCGGCCACCGAAAGACCGAGCGACCCGTTCAGCGGCAGGGCGATGCCGACGCCGCCGCCGACCACCCAGGCGACCTGGAGCAGCGTCTCGGAGCGGGCGAAGGCGGAGGTGCGGACCTGCTCAGGGACGTCCCGCTGGATCAACGCGTCCAGGGACAGCTTCGACAGGGCCTGCGCGAAGCCCGCGCACGCGCCGAGAAAGGCGACGGCCACCGGGCTGAAGAACACGGCCGAGGTGATCGCCACGCCCAGCACCACCGCGACGACGGTCACGATGATCAGCTCCGGCGCCCGTGACTTCAGCCAGGCCCCGACGGCTGTGCCGAGCGCGTTGCCCACGCCCGCCGACACGCCCACTATCCCGAGCGAGACGGCGGCGCTCTGCCCGCCGAGCGGATGCTCCCGCAGCAGGAACGCCAGGAAGAAGATGAGGAAGCCGGACAGACAGCGCAGCGCGGCGTTCGCGGCCAGGGCGTGGGTGACGGCGGGGCCGACCGTACGGAGCCCGAGGAGCCCCTTACGGGTGGTGTCCGAGGCGGCCTCGGCGCGCGCGTGCAGATGCAGGTGTTCCTCGTCGGCGGCCAGCAGGGCCTTGCTCTCACCCTTCGCCGAGTCGACCTTGCGGGGCAGTGAGAACGACAGGAACATCCCCGATACGAAGATCACGAAGGCGCCGTAGAGCGGCCAGCGCGGACCGACGGCCTGGAGCCCCGCGCCCACGGGCGCCGCCACCGCCGTCGCGAGGAGCCCGCCGAGAGTGACCCGGGAGTTGGCCTTGACCAGGGAGAACCCGGGTGGCAGAAGACGCGGCACGACCGCGCTTCTCACCACCCCATACGCCTTCGACGCGACCAGGACGCCGAGCGCCGCCGGATACAGCTCCACGCTGCCGGTGGCCACGGCGCCCGAAAGGACCAGCGCGAGCAGGGCGCGGGCCAGCATCGCGCCCGCCATCGCGGCGCGGCGGCCGTGCGGGAGGCGGTCCAGGAGCGGGCCGATGACGGGGGCCAGGAGCGTGAACGGGGCCATCGTGATGGCGAGGTAGAGCGCGACGCGGCCGCGGGCCTCGTCCGTCGGCACGGAGAAGAAGACGGTGGAGGCGAGGGCGACGGTGACCATGACATCGCCCGCGCCGTTCACCGCGTGCAGCTCGATCAGCTTGCCGAGCCCCGACTCGCCCGCTCCGTGGGCGTGGGTCGCCTTGCGGATGCCTCGGGCGGTGCCGGTGAACGGCAGGTGCAGGGCGCGGCCCAGCGCACGCGCGGTCCGTCTGGCCGTTCCCGGCGAGACGGTTCCTACGGACGTCGACCTTGTGGGGGCCATTTCGTCATAGTGCCCTGTTGGGGGGCTCACTAGTACGGATACTGGCTGTGAGCCGTGGCGGGTGTCCTGCGTGCGGGCCCTTTCGCCAGCGGCGCTCGCTTCGCCGCTCCGCGGCGGGGCGGGGGGTGTCCAAGGCGCCGGATACGGGCACCGGGGCGCCGGAAGCGCGGAGCCGCCGGGGCGATGCGCGGGGCGGCCGCGTACGTCGGTGTAGGCCCAGGGGCCAGGAGAAGGTAGCGTGCGTAGCGCGCCTGCGGCGGTTGTTCTTGGCCGCGCGCCTCTCGGTCATCCCGCAGAATGGGTGACGTAGGTGCGCCCGGGAACGTCGGGCGCGGACGTTGACGCGGCCCCCTGGTCCGCTCCGTCCGCCCCCCGCGTAAGGGTGGCGCACTCGTGAGACGGCGTAGGAGAGAAGCGATACCTGTGAGCGCAGCGACAACGCGAAGCCGTACCCCGCGCACCCCGCGTACCCCCGACCGCCTGTGCGCCGAGGCGGTGGGCCTGGCGCGCGCCGCGGCCGAGGAGGCCGCCGCACCCGGTGTGGTCGGTGAGCATGTCGAGGTCGTGGTCGAGGGTGACCGCGTCGTCACGCACCTCTTCGAGTGCAAGGAGTTCGGCTACCGGGGCTGGCGCTGGGCGGTGACGGTCGCCCGTGCCTCGCGGGCGAAGGTCGTCACGCTCGACGAGACGGTCCTGCTGCCGGGCCCCGACGCCCTCCTGGCCCCCGAGTGGGTGCCGTGGAGCGAGCGGCTCCGCCCGGGTGACATGGGACCGGGCGATCTGCTGCCGACGGATGCGGAGGATCTCCGTCTGGAGCCCGGTTTCACGGGCGAGGAGGAGCCGCCGCCGAACTCGGTCGTCTCGCAGGAGATGGCGGAGCTGGTCGAGGCCGAGGACGCGGAGGTCACGGCGGCGGTGTCGCCCGCCGAGCTGCCGGTGGCCCCCGCGCGGGGCTCCATCGCGGCGATCGCCGACGAACTGGGCATGCGCAGGGCGCGGGTCCTTTCGCGGTACGGGCTGCATATCGCCGCCGACCGCTGGGAGGAGTCGCACGGCGCGAAGACCGCGATGGCCCAGGCGGCGCCGGCGGCGTGTGTCAGCTGCGGGTTCCTGGTGGCGATCGGCGGCTCACTCGGACAGGCGTTCGGTATCTGCGGCAATGAGTTCGGGCCCGCGGACGGGCATGTCGTCTCCCTCTCGTACGGGTGCGGGGGCCACTCCGAGGCGGCCGTCATGCCGAAGCCGCCGCGGCCGGCGCCGCCGGTGCTTGACGAGACGCGGGTGGACGAACTGCCGCTTCGGCCTTCGGCGGATTCGGGGTCGGTTTCGGTGGAGGGGCCGAGTGAGGACTTGGGCCACAGCTAGCTCTGGCGGGGGCGCCTCGAACTCTCCCCGCCCCCTTCGCCACGGCCCCGCGCTTCCGGCACCGCGGTGCCGTATCTGCTCCTCGGACGGGCCCCCGCCGACGCGGCTCTGCGCTTCCGGTGGCCCGGGTGCTCGTATCCGGCGCCTTGAACACCCCCGCGTCGCCGCTTCGCGGCGTAATCCCCACCCACCCGCCCTTTTCATCGCCGGGCAAACGGGCGGGTGGGTGGAGAGCCGCCGCGGAGCGGTGGAGGGCGGGCACCTTGGAACGCCGGGTGAACGGGCGGGCGGGTGGGAGACCCGCCGCGGCGCGGTGAAGAGGGGGCGTCCCGCAGCGCGGGGTGAACGGGCGGGCCGAGAGCGGTGACCTCGTGGCGCCCGCCCCCGCCCCCGAGGCGCCCCCGCCAGGACACGGTACGGTTCGCCCCCAGAGCAACCCCACCCCACAGTGGAGGGGCAAAGCCGCAGCTCCGCCTACCTGTCGCCCTCACAGGGCACACAGAGCACACCACCGACGCCGGAGACGCCGCCCAGCCCCACGCAGCCCAACCGCCCCAGCCCAGCGCAGCGCAACCGCAGCGCAACCGCAGAGGAGAGAGACGACCGTGAGCAAGCCCGTGCGGCCGGCGGCCGAAGGTACGGATCCCTTCGGTACCGCCCGCCTCCGCCGCGGAGTCCTCGACGCGTGGGCGGCGGCCCCGGCCCGCTTCCGTGAGGACGCCAACGCCGAGGAAGACCTCGCCCTCGGCGGCTACCGCGACCGCCTGGTCGTCGAGCTGGCCCAGAACGCCTCCGACGCCGCCGCCCGCGCGGGCGTCCCGGGGCGGCTCGCGTTGACGCTGCGCGACGGCGTCCTCGCCGCGGCGAACCGGGGCGCGCCGCTCGACGCCGCCGGGGTCGAGTCCCTGTCGACCCTCCGCGCCTCCGCGAAGCGGGAGGAGACCCAGGCACAGGAGGCCCGGCAGGGCCAGAGCGTGGGCCGGTTCGGCGTCGGGTTCGCCGCCGTGCTCGCCGTCAGCGACGAGCCCGCCGTCGTCGGGCGGACCGGTGGCGTCCGCTGGTCGCTGACCGAGGCGCGGGAGCTGGCCGCGGAGACCGCCCGCTTCAGCCCGGGTCTCGGTGACGAGATCCGGCGGCGGGACGGGCACGTGCCGCTCCTGCGCCTGCCCCTCGCCGCCGAGGGCAGCGCCCCTGAGGGGTACGACACCGTCGTCATCCTGCCGCTGCGCGACCCCGCCGCGGAGGACCTCGTCGCCCGGCTGCTCGACGAGGTCGACGACACGCTGCTCCTCGCCCTCCCGGGGTTGGACGAAGTGTGCATCGAGACGCCGGACGGCGTCGCCCGCACCCTGCGGCGCCGCACCGAAGCCCCGTACACCGTCATCGAGGACAGCCGGGACGGTAGGACGTGCTGGCGCACCGTGAGTCGGCAAGGCTCCCTTGACGCCGCCCTCCTGAAGGACCGGCCCGTCGAGGAGCGGCTGCGTCCGCACTGGTCCGTCACCTGGGCCGTGCCCGCGGACAGCACCGGCGCCCCGGAGCGGCCCCGCACCACCCCCGTCGTGCACGCGCCGACGCCGAGCGACGAGCCGCTGGGCGTACCTGCGCTGCTCATCGCGTCGTTCCCGCTGGACACCGCCCGGCGGCACGCCGCTCCCGGGCCGCTGACCGACTTCCTCGTGCAGCGGGCGGCGGACGCGTACGTCGAACTGCTCACCGAGTGGCGGCCGGTGAGCGAGGAGATCATCGGCCTGGTGCCCGGTCCGCTCGGCAGGAGCGAGCTCGACGGCGGCCTGCGCCAGGCCATCCTGGAGCGGCTGCCGCGTGCCGCCTTCCTGCCGCCCGCCCTGCCCCGGGGCGAGGACGAGGACGAGCTGCCCGAGACGCTGCGGCCCCGGGACGCGGAGGTCGTGGAGGGCGCCGGTTCGGACACGGTCCGGGTCCTCGCGGAGGTGCTGCCCAGTCTGCTTCCCGCGGGGCTCGAACGCCGCGCCGAGCTGCGTACGCTCGGTGTCGCCCGCGTCCCGCTGGCCGAGGCGATCGACCGCCTCGCCGGTCTTGAGCGGGATCCCGGCTGGTGGCGGCGGCTGTACGACGCGCTCGCCGGGATCGACCCCGACCGGCTCACCGGTCTGCCGGTGCCGCTCGCCGACGGCCGTACGACGATCGGGCCCCGGCAGGTGCTGCTCCCCGCGCCCGGCGACGAGCGCGACCCCGCCTCCCTGGCCCGCCTCGGCCTGAAGGTCGCCCACCCGGACGCCGCCCACCCGCTGCTCGAAAAGCTCGGCGCGCTCCCGGCCACGCCCCGCGCCGTCCTGACCACGCCGCAGGTGCGCGCGGCGGTCGCCGCCTCTCTCGACGACGACACGTGGGACGAGGAGGCCCTGGACGCCGAGGAGTTGGCGGACGTCGTCCTGGCGCTGGTGCGGGACGCGAATCTCGCGCCGGGCGACGAGCCGTGGCTCGCCGCCCTCGCCCTGCCCGACGAGGACGGCGAGCCGGCCCCCGCCGGTGATCTTGTCCTGCCGGGCAGCGCCTTCGCCGACGTCATGCGGGACGAGGAACTGGCGCTCGCCGAGCAGGAGTTGGCCGACCGCTGGGGTGAGCAGCCGCTGGCCGCCTGTGGTGTGCTGGCCGGCTTCACGCTCGTACGCGCCACCGATGTCGTCCTCGATCCGGACGAACTGGAGCCCCGGGACGGCGACTTCGCCGAGCCCGACGACGCCGGGCTCCTGGACGCGGTGGACGTGTGGTGCGAGGACCTGCTCGACCGGCTGCCGGACACCCCGGTGCCGCCGGTCGCCACGGAGATCGTCGCCGTACGGGATCTGGACCTGGTCGACGACGACCGCTGGCCGCAGGCCCTGGCGATGCTCTCGCGCCCGCCGCTGCGGGACGCGCTGACGCAGCCGCTGAGGGTGCTGCTGCCGGACGGTACGACGCAGACGGTCCGTTCGTACACGGCGTGGTGGCTGCGCGGCCACCCGGTCCTCGACGGCCGCCGTCCCGCCGGACTGCGCGCGGAGGGCGGCGATCCGCTTCTGGTGGGGCTGTACGACGCGGCGGACGCGTCCGGGTTCGGCGACGAGCAGGTGCTGCGGGCTCTCGGCGTACGCACGTCCGTCGCCACCCTCCTTGAGGAGCCGGGCGGCGCGGCCGAACTCCTCGACCGGCTCGCGGACCCGCAGCGGACCGTTTCCGCCGCTCAGCTGCACGCCCTTTACGGCGCGCTTGCCGATCTCGACCCGGAGCAGGTGACGCTCCCCGAGGAGCTGCGCGCGGTGGTGGACGGCGAGGTCGTGGTGGTCGACGCGGCGGACGCGGTGGTCGCCGACGCCCCCGATCTGCTGCCGCTGGCCGGTGGTGTGGCGCTGCTGCCCGTCGAGCCGCGCAAGGCCGCCGATCTGGCGGAGCTGTTCCAGGTGCGCAGGCTCAGCGAGACGGCGGCCGTGGAGCCCACGACGGAGGGCGTCGAGCGGGCGGTGCCCGGACCGGTGCGGACCCTGCTGGGCGCGGCGACCCCACGGACGTACGTCGAACACGACGAGCTGGTCGCGGGCGGCGTGGAGCTGGACTGGCGCCGCACCGCGGACGGCACCGTGCACGCGGCGACCCTGGAGGGTGTGGCGGCGGGGCTCGCCTGGGCGGCCGGGCAGTGGCCGCGCCGCTTCGAGGTGGCGGCGCTGCTCGAGGATCCCTCGCGGACGGCGGAGCTGGCGCGGGATCGTTGGTTCGACTGACGCCCGGGGTCGCCCGGGGTCGCCCGGGATGGCCCGGAGATCGGAATGCCCGGTTCAGCCCTGTCGAACGGGGCGGAACCGGGCATTCTGTAACCCGGTCACATTTTCTGCTTCCGCCGTACAACCGTTCGCCCCTGGCGCGGGTCTGATCTCGCGGGTCAACAGACTCCTAGATCACTCGGTCCTCGCATGACGGCAACGCACCGCGGGGTCCCCTTCTCCGCCTGGGAAAACACATGCGCATCCGTGCCACCGTGGCCGTACTGTCCGGCGCCCTGGCTCTGTCCGCACTCGCTCTCCCGGCCGCCCAGGCCGCCGCCAAGGGTCCGACCGAGGTGACCGAGGGCGACACCGAGATCACGAAGGTCACCGTCAACGGCGGCAAGGACCTCGTGCTCGGCACCACCGGGAAGAAGAAGTTCACGATCGCCGTCACCGCGACGGACCCGACGGGCGTTCACGACGCCACCGCCTTCCTGTGGCACGGCACGGACCTCGACAGCGAGACCGGCATCGACGGCAGGATGATGTCGGACGACCTCGACGGCAAGTGCACGGACGTGAACGCGACCACCTCTGTCTGCACGGTCTCGATCGTCGCCGACCCGAAGGCCTTCCGCACCAACCTCCTGGCCGGCGAGTGGCACGTCGCGGCCACCGCGGGCGGCAAGGACGGCGACTTCGTCTCCAGGGACACGCTGGCCTCGGACGCCCGCGTCCAGCGCGCCGCCAAGCTCACCACCAACGCCTCCCCGGAGCCGGTCAAGAAGGGCAAGATCCTCACGGTCACCGGCGCCCTGACCCGCGCCGACTGGGAGACCCACAAGTACGCGGGCTACACCGGCCAGTCCGTGAAGCTTGAGTTCAAGAAGAAGGGCGCCAGCACCTACACCGCCGTCAAGTCGGTGAAGTCCGGCTCCAAGGGCGCCCTGAAGACCACCGTCAAGGCCTCGGCCGACGGCTACTACCGCTACACCTTCGGTGGCACCTCCACCACCCCGGCCGCGAAGTCGGCCGGCGACTTCGTCGACGTTCGGTAGACGTCCGGCACTACGCCGGAACGCGGCGGTCCACCCAGCGGTAGATGACCTCGATGGCCAGTGAGGCCACCGCCGCGATCGCGACCGCCGCCCACGGCATCGTCGTGCCCTCCAGCTTCAGCTGGAAGAAGTCCTGGAGCCAGGGCACGGTCAGCACGAGCAGGAAGCCGAGACCCATCGCGCCGATGAGGCCGATCCGCCACCACGTGTAGGGGCGGGCGATGATGGCGAGCACCCACATGGCGATCAGGAACAGCGCCAGGGTCGCCGCGCTGGTCTCGGCTTCCCGCGCGCCCGCGCCCTCGTAGTGGTGGCGGGCCAGGAGGTACGTCGCGAAGGTGGCGCCGCCCGCGATGACGCCGCCCGGGATCGCGTACCGCATGACCCTGCGGACGAAGTGCGGCTGCGCGCGCTCCTTGTTGGGGGCCAGCGCCAGGAAGAACGCCGGGACACCGATCGTGAGGGTGGACAGCAGCGTCAGGTGGCGCGGCAGGAACAGGTACTCGACCTGCGAGCAGACCACGAGCAGCGCGAGGATCACCGAGTAGACGGTCTTGACCAGGAACAGCGTGGCGACGCGCGTGATGTTGCCGATGACGCGGCGGCCCTCGGCGACCACGGACGGCAGCGTCGCGAAGCTGTTGTTGAGCAGCACGATCTGGGCCACGGCCCGCGTGGCCTCCGAGCCCGAGCCCATCGAGACGCCGATGTCGGCGTCCTTCAGGGCCAGTACGTCGTTCACGCCGTCGCCCGTCATCGCGACCGTGTGACCGCGTGACTGGAGGGCGCCCACCATGTCCCGCTTCTGCTGCGGGGTGACCCGCCCGAAGACCGCGTTGTCCTCCAGCTCCCGCGCCATCTCGCCCTGCTCGGCGGGCAGCCGCCGCGCGTCGACGGTGTTCGCGGCGCCGGGCAGCCCCAGCTTGCCCGCGACCGCGCTCACCGAGACCGCGTTGTCACCGGAGATGACCTTGGCGGCGACGTCCTGCTCCTCGAAGTAGCGCAGGGTGTCGGCGGCGTCGGGGCGCAGCCGCTGCTCCAGGACGACCAGGGCGGTGGCCCGCGCCGAGGCCGCCACGTCCGGGGCGTCGAGGTCGCCGGCCGCGCGGGCGAGGAGCAGGACGCGCAGGCCCTGCTGGTTCAGCTCCTCGATCTCGGTGAGGGACGGGTCGCCCTCGGGCAGCAGCACGTCGGGCGCGCCGAGCAGCCAGGCCGACGTGGTGCCGTCGCCCTCGCTGAACGAGGCGCCGCTGTACTTGCGGGCCGAGGAGAAGGGCAGGGACTCCGTGCAGCGCCACTCCTCGCTGTCCGGGTAGGCGTCGATGATCGCCTGGAGCGAGGCGTTCGGCCGCGGGTCGGATTCGCCGAGGGCGCCGAGGACCTTGCGTACGTACGTCTCGTCGCCGCCGTTCAGGGTGCGCAGCTCGGTGACGTCCATGCCGCCCTCGGTGAGGGTGCCGGTCTTGTCCAGGCAGACCGTGTCGACGCGCGCGAGGCCCTCGATCGCCGGGAGTTCCTGTACGAGGCACTGCTGGCGGCCGAGCCGGATCACGCCGATCGCGAAGGCGACCGAGGTGAGGAGCACAAGACCCTCCGGGATCATGGGGACGATCCCGCCGACCGTGTACGCGACGGACTCCTTGAAGTCGTCGTCCTTGACGACGAGCTGGGAGATGATCAGGCCGATGGAGGTCGGCACCATCAGCCACGTGACGTACTTGAGGATCGTGGAGATGCCGGAGCGCAGCTCGGAGTGGACGAGGGTGAAGCGCGAGGCCTCCTCGGCGAGCTGCGCGGCGTACGCCTCGTGGCCGACCTTGGTGGCGGTGAACGCGCCGCCGCCCGCGACGACGAACGAGCCCGACATCATCTGGTCGCCGGGCTTCTTGACGACGGGGTCCGCCTCGCCGGTGAGCAGCGACTCGTCGATCTCCAGGCTGTCGGTCTCGACGGCCTCGCCGTCCACCGGGATCTTGTCGCCGGGGCCCAGCTCCACCAGGTCGCCGAGGACGATCTCGGAGGTGGAGATCTCGGCGGCCCTGCCGTCGCGCCGCACGGTCGGCTTGGCCTCGCCGATGACGGCGAGGGAGTCCAGGGTCTTCTTGGCGCGCCACTCCTGGATGATGCCGATCCCGGTGTTGGCGACGATCACGAAGCCGAAGAGGCTGTCCTGGATCGGCGCCACGAAGAGCATGATCACCCAGAGCACACCGATGATCGCGTTGAAACGGGTGAAGACGTTGGCCCGGATGATCTCGCCGAGGGAGCGGGAGCTGCGCACCGGTACGTCGTTGACCTCGCCGCGGGCGACCCGCTCGGCGACCTCGGCTGCGCTCAGCCCCGTGGACCGCGCCGCGGGGGGCGGCACCGGGTGGACCGGGTCGAGTTCGGCGCCCGCGTCGATATGCGTCATGCATTCGACGGTAAGGGTGGTGATGGGGCTTCACCCCTTGAATGCCCCAAAGATCCGACCACGGTAGGAGGCGCGCGGTCGCGTGGGGGTCCTGTGGTCGTACGGGCTGCCGTGGCCGTAGGGACTTACCGCGGCTGCGTGGTGACCTTCGACCTCTTGATCGCGGCGTCGCGCACCCGTACGTACCAGATGCCGATGAGGCCGAGCCCGCCGCCGGCCAGGCAGGTCCACACCCACCAGGTCGTGTCGCGGTCGTCGAACCAGCCGTAGAAGGGCAGCTGGGCCACGAAGAGGACGAACCAGAGGATCGTGCCGCCGGTGATGGTGGCGACCACGGGGCCCTCAAGGGGCTCCGGCGCCTCGTGCTTGGGGGTCCACTTCGCCATGCGTACAGCTTATGCCCGGCCCCCGGGCCTTGGGCGGCGGGCGGTACAGCCCTTGTGGCGCAAGGGTCTACGCGCGGAGATAGCGATTTCGGCTTCATGTATTCATACTGAAACGGCTTATGAATGGCCGGTTACTTTCGTACGAATATACAAGTCACGAGGTTCTCCATGTCCCCCTCGGCCAGTGCCCCGGTCGACGCCAGTAAAGAGTCCCCGCAGCCTCCGCAGGGTGGCCTCGACGGGTACTTCAAGATCACGGAGCGGGGCTCGACCCTGGTCAGGGAGGTCCGGGGCGGCTTCGCCACCTTCTTCGCGATGGCCTACATCATCGTGCTGAACCCGATCATCCTGGGCAGCGCGAAGGACATGTACGGACACCAGCTCGACAACAAGCAGCTGGTCACCGCGACCGTGCTCACCGCCGCCTTCACCACGCTCCTCATGGGCGTCATCGGCAACGTCCCGATCGCGCTCGCCGCGGGCCTCGGCGTGAACACCGTCGTCGCCCTCCAGCTCGCGCCCCGCATGTCGTGGCCCGACGCCATGGGCATGGTCGTCCTCGCGGGCTTCGTCGTGATGCTGCTCGTCGCCACCGGCCTGCGGGAACGTGTGATGAGCGCCGTGCCGCTCGGCCTGCGCAAGGGCATCGCGATCGGCATCGGCCTGTTCATCATGCTGATCGGCCTCGTCGACTCCGGCTTCGTCTCGCGCATGCCGGACGCCGCGCACACCACCGTCCCGCTCCAGCTCGGCGGCGACGGACACCTCAACGGCTGGCCGGTCCTGATCTTCGTGCTCGGCGTGCTGCTCACGCTGGCGCTGATGGTGCGCAAGGTGCCGGGCGCCATCCTCATCAGCATCGTCGTCATGACGATCGTCGCGATGATCGTCAACTCCGTGGCCAAGGTGCCCAGCTGGGGGCTGACCAGCCCGGAGTGGCCGGGCAACCCCGTATCGACGCCGGACTTCGGGCTCGTCGGCGAGATCAGCCTGTTCGGCGGCTTCGAGAAGGTCGGCGTCCTGACGGGCGTCCTCTTCGTCTTCACCGTGCTGCTTTCGTGCTTCTTCGACGCGATGGGCACGATCATGGGCATCGGCGACGAGGCCAAGCTGACCGACGCCAACGGCAACATGCCCGGCATCAACAAGGTGCTCTTCGTCGACGGCATCGCGGTCGCCGCGGGCGGCGCCTCGTCCTCCTCGGCCACCACCTGCTTCGTGGAGTCCACGGCGGGCGTCGGCGAGGGGGCGCGCACCGGCCTCGCGAACGTCGTCACCGGCGGCCTCTTCGCCGTCGCGCTGTTCCTCACGCCGCTCGCCACGATGGTCCCGTCCCAGGCGGCCACGCCCGCGCTGCTCGCGGTGGGCTTCCTGATCCTGTCCGGCTCCATCCGGCAGATCGACTGGGGCGACCCCACGATCGCGATCCCCGCGTTCGTGACGATGCTGATGATGCCGTTCACGTACTCGATCACGAACGGCATCGGCATGGGCTTCATCACCTTCACCGTGCTGCGGCTCGCCGCCGGGCGCGGCCGCGAGGTGCCGGCCGCGATGTACGCGGTGTCGGCGGTGTTCGCCTTCTACTACCTGATGCCGGCGCTGAACCTGACGTAGGGCGCCTGGTGATCCGCGGGCCCGTCGGCGCCGATCGCACACGCCCCGTGCCCCTTCGGGGGGCGCGGGGCGTGCGCGCGTCCGGACCCGGTCGTGTGAACCGAGTGGTCCTTAGTCAGGGTAATGAGTTACTCTAACGAACATGCCGGACCTCTCCCATGGCGACGACGCCGCCGCCGTGAACGCCTTGCGCTCCGCTGTGATGCGCCTGTCCCGTCGACTCAAGCACCAGCGTGTCGACGAGTCGCTGAGCCCCACCGAAATGTCGGTGCTCGGCACCCTTGCCCGCTGCGGCAGCGCCACTCCGGGCGAGCTCGCCCGCAAGGAGCATGTGCAGCCGCCGTCGATGACCCGCATCGTCGCGCTGCTGGAGGCCAAGAGCCTGGTCCGCCTTGAGCCGCACCCCGAGGACCGCCGCCAGAAGGTGGTCACCCAGACCGAGACCGCCGAGGCCATGCTCGAAGAGAGCCGCCGCAAGCGGAACGCCTGGCTGGCCGGGCTGACCGAGCATCTCGACGAGGACGAGTGGGCACGGCTGCGTGCCGCCGCTCCCGTCCTGGAGAAGCTCGCCCACCTGTAGCGCCACCCGGTCCTCGTACGCCGGAGGACCGGGCCCCGTACACCGGAGGACCGGTCCTCGTACCCCGGAGGAAATGACCCTTCGTACGCCCAAAGGAGGCGAACGCACTTTGAGTACGGGATCCGGAGCAGACTCCGCCCCCGCACCGACCGCCCTCGACAAGCCCGACCGCACCCACAAGTCGTCCATGTTCAGCTCGCTGAAGATACGCAACTACCGGCTCTTCGCGACCGGAGCCGTCGTCTCCAACACCGGCACCTGGATGGCCCGCATCACCCAGGACTGGCTGGTGCTCAGCCTCACCGGGTCCTCCGCGGCCGTCGGCATCACCACGGCCATGCAGTTCCTGCCGATGCTGCTCTTCGGCCTCTACGGCGGCGTCATCGCCGACCGCTTCGCCAAGCGGAACCTCCTCTTCTGCACCCAGGGCGCGATGAGCATCAGCGGGCTCTTCCTCGCCGCGCTCACGCTCACCGGCAACGTCCAGGTCTGGCACGTCTACGTCGCGGCCTTCTTCACCGGCCTCGTCACCGTCGTCGACAACCCGACGCGGCAGTCCTTCGTCTCCGAGATGGTCGGCCCCGACCAGGTCCGCAACGCCGTCTCGCTGAACTCCGCGAACTTCCAGTCCGCCCGCCTCATCGGCCCCGCCGTGGCGAGCGCCCTGACCGCGGCCGTCGGACCGGGCTGGGCGTTCCTCGCCAACGGCCTGTCCTTCCTCGCGCCGCTCACCGGCCTGCTCCTGATGCGGACCGGCGAACTGCACCCCACCCCGCGCAAGCCGCGCGGCAAGGGCCAGCTGCGCGAGGGCCTCACGTACGTCTCCAAGCACCCCGAGCTGATCTGGCCGATCGTCCTCGTCGGCTTCATCGGCACCTTCGGCTTCAACTTCCCGATCTGGCTGAGCGCCTTCGCGGACGACATCTTCCACGGCGGCGTGGGGATGTACGGGCTGTTCAACACCCTGATGGCCATCGGCTCGCTGGCCGGCGCGCTCCTCGCGGCCCGCCGCGGCACGTCGCGGCTGCGGCTGCTGGCCGGGGCGGCGATCGCCTTCGGCGTCCTTCAGATGGCGGCGGCGTTCGCGCCAGAGCTGTGGATGTTCGTCGCGCTGATCGTGCCGATCGGCATCCTCGGCCTGACGGTGAACGTCACCGCGAACTCCTCGGTCCAGATGGCCACGGATGCCGAGATGCGGGGCCGCGTCATGTCGCTGTTCATGATGGTCTTCACCGGTGGTACGCCGCTGGGCGGCCCCCTCTTCGGCTGGCTCGCCGACGCGTACGGCGTCCGGATCAGCATGGCCGTCGGCGGCCTGGTCTGCGCGATCGCCGCGGTCGGCGTCGGCCTGATGCTGGCGCGCGCCGCGAACCTGCGCCTGAAGGTGGACCTGCGCCGAGGCCGGCGGCATGTGCGGTTCGTGCCGAGGGAACGGGAGCTGACGACCGCGGCGTAGCCCGGCCGGGCGGCGGGCGTGGCGCGTTGGGCGTCCCCTCCTCCCTCCGACGCGGGGAGACTCTGTCCATGAGACTGTTCGCGGCGGTTCTGCCGCCGGACTCCGTGGTTCGCGCGCTGGCTGCCGCCATGGCCGGGCTACGGGGGCTGCCCGGCGCCGACGCCCTGCGCTGGGCGGGCCCGGACAGCTGGCACTTCACGCTGGCGTTCATGGCGGAGGTGCCGGAGGCGACCGTGCCGGACCTCACCGCCCGCCTGGAGCGCGCCGCGCACCGCACGCCCCCCTTCTCCCTCGCCCTGCGCGGCGGCGGACACTTCGGTGACCGGGTGCTGTGGACGGGCGTCGCGGGCGACGTGGCCGTGCTGCGGCTCCTCGCCCAGCGGGCGGAGGCGGCGGCGCGCAAGGCGGGCCTCCCGAGAGAGGAGCACCGGCCCTACCGCCCGCATCTGACGCTGGCGCGCGGCGGCGGGGAGACCGGCCTCCGGCCGTACGCCGACGCGCTCGCCTCCTTCGCGGGCGCGCCCTGGACGGTGGACGAGCTGACACTCGTACGCAGCGACCTGCCGAGGAGCGGCGTGCCGGGGGAGCGGCCGCGCTACGAGGTGGTCGGACGCTGGCCACTGGGAGGCGGTTCCCGGGAGCGGGGCGCGGCCGGTTAACCTCGACGGTGTGGACCCGAAGACCAGAAACCGGATCATGGCCGGTGTGCTCGTGATGATGTTCGTCGTGGTGGCGGTGGCGGCCGCGCTCGGCGGTTAGCCGACCGCGGGCCGCCCCGCGTACGCCGCGTACCCAGCGTGTCCCTTGCCGGGGCCACGGCTACCAGGCGAAGGACTCCGGTGACGGGCCGGGCCCGGGGAAGATCTCGTCCAGGGAGTCGAGAAGCTCCTGGGACAGCTCAAGCTCGACGGCGCGCAGCGCGGACGCGAGCTGCTCCGCGGTGCGCGGGCCGACGATCGGCGCGGTGACGCCGGGCCGCGTCAGCAGCCAGGCCAGGGCGACCTCGCCGGGCTCGAGGCCGTGCTTGTCGACCAAGTCCTCGTACGCCTGGACCCTCGCGCGGACCTCCGGCTTGGCCAGCTCGGCGGCGGCCCGCCCGCCGCTGCGGCGCGCGCCGTCGGCCTTCTTCAGCGCGCCGCCGAGCAGGCCGCCGTGCAGCGGCGACCAGGGGATGACGCCGACGCCGTAGTCCTGGGACGCCGGGATGACCTCCATCTCGGCGTCGCGCACGGCGAGGTTGTACAGGCACTGCTCGCTGACGAGGCCGTAGCTGCCGCGCCGCCGCGCGGTCTCGTTGGCCTGGGCGATCTTGTAGCCGGGGAAGTTGGAGGACCCGGCGTAGAGGATCTTCCCCTGCTGGACCAGTACGTCGATCGCCTGCCAGATCTCCTCGAACGGCGTGCGCCGGTCGATGTGGTGGAACTGGTAGATGTCGATGTAGTCGGTCTGGAGCCGCTTCAGCGACGCCTCGACGGCGCGGCGGATGTTGAGCGCGGAGAGCCGGTCGTGGTTGGGCCAGACGGACTCGCCGTCGGCGGTCATGTTCCCGTACACCTTGGTGGCGAGCACGACCTTGTCGCGCCGCTCGCCGCCCTGGGTGAACCAGGTGCCGATGATCTCCTCGGTACGGCCCTTGCCGGCGCCCTGGCCGTACGCGTTGGCGGTGTCGAAGTAGTTGACGCCCGCGTCGAGAGCGGTGTCCATGAGCGAGTGGCTGTCGGGTTCATTGGTGAACGGCCCGAAGTTCATGGTGCCGAGCGTGAGCCGGCTGACTTTGAGCCCTGTGCGTCCCAGCTGCGTGTACTTCATGGGGTCTTAGCCAACGGGGTGGAGTGGGCTCTAGGCAAGGCCCTTGCCGGGAAGGGGATCAGTCGCGGGAGAAGTCGGAGCTGTCGAGGGTGAGGCCGAGGAAGGTGTGGGTCAGGTCGATCACTTCGCCGAAGTCGACGGTCGTCTCGACGCGGTAGTCGCCGTCCTTGGGCTGGGTGTAGGCGTGGCACTTTCCCTGGTAGGGATCGACGATGAGGTAAACGGCGACTTCGGCGGTGGCATACCCGGTCTTCTTGGGGCCGTAGTCGTTCGGGCCTGTGCCCCGGGAGATGACTTCGGCGACGAACTCGATGTCCTCGCACAGGAAGCCGCCTTGCTTCGTACGTTCGGCCTTCTCGGCAACCAGTGCCACGTCACTGCAGAAGGCATTGAGCTCGCCGGGGTAGTCGATGCGGACATCGGAGAGCAGGCGCCGACGCGGATACTTGGGCCTCAGCTGCTCGAGAATGCCCAGAATGATGTCCCAGTGGTTGGCCCGCTGCGGCGTCATGTAGACGATCCCCTCGATGATGTCGATCTTGTATCCCTCGAGGAAGGGCCCCCGCTCAAGCGTCTCGAACATTTCGTCCAAGCGCTTGGTGTTGTCGTCGGCCATCTTGATCCTGTCGTCCACAAGAGTCATCGTGGCGCTCCTCCCCGGCCGCCCTCGGTCGAGTGCGGCCGCGCAGTACAACGATACGCACGGAGACAAGGTCACGCCCCGCCCAGCCAGCCCGCCGCGTCGAGCCGGAACGCCTCCGGTGGGACGACGGCGGACAGGTCGTCCTGAAGGGCGTCCAGGCGCCGTACGCCGATCCGCTCCGCCCACTCCGCCCGCAGCTCGTCGAAGATGACCGCCGAGCGGCGCAGCGCGTCGATGCCGTGCGGGGTGAGGCGGACGAGTTTACGGCGGGCGTCGGCGGGGTCGTCGGTGCGGGCCGCGTAGCCGAGGGCGACGAGGCGGTCGACGGTCTTGCCCGCGGCCTGCTTGGAGACGCCGAGGCGGCGGCCGACCTCGCTGGCGGTGGCGCCCGCCGCCCCGATGGCCTGCATGGCGAAGCCGTGGGCGGGGCGGAGGTCGGGGTGGCCCTGGTGGGCGAGTTCGGTGTGCAGGCGGTCGATGAGGGTGCGGAAGCCGCCGAAGAGGAGGAGGGGCAGCTCGTACCCCCTGCCTTCCCTCTCGCTCTCTCCCTTGCGCCGACCGTCAACCTGTTTTACCTTCTCATCGTCAACCATGTTGTCGATAGTAGGGGGTACGTCATGTTCACCGAGCACACCGTGGAGACCGCGCCGGCCGAGTCCCGCCCCGCGATGGAGCGGGTGACCCGGGCCTTCGGGCAGCTCCCGAACGCCGTCGCCCGCCTCGCCGAGTCCCCGGAACTCCTCAACGGCTTCCTGGAGTTGAGCGCGGCCTTCGAACGTACGACCCTGGACCCCGTGGCCCGCGAGGCCGTCATCATGACGGTCGCGACGCGCAACGACTGCCACGTGTGCGTTGCTCTGCACACCGGCAAGCTGCGCAAGCTGGGCGCGGGGGCGGAACTGGTGGCGGCCCTGCGTGAGCAGCGGGAGCTGCCCGACGAACGGCTCGAAGCGGTACGGCGGTTCACGCTGACCGTGCTGGCCACGGCGGGCGGCGTCGGCGACGACGACGTGAAGACGTTCCTCTCCCACGGCTACACCGAGCGGAACGCCCTCGAAGTCGTCCTCGGCATCGGTACGTACACGATGTCGACGCTGGCGAACCGGCTGACGCGGGCGGCGTGAGCGGGCGGGTGGGTCAGTCCGCCCTTCAGGTTGTTGCTGCGTGGGTCAGGAAGGTGGTCCAGGTGGTGGGGGCCACCTGGAGGGTGGGGCCGGTCTCGGGGGAGTTCTTTGAGTCGCGGATGTGGATGGTGGTGGGGGTGGCGGCTATCTCCAGGCATTCGCCTTCGCCGACGCTGTAGCTGCTCTTGAACCAAGTCACTCCGGTGTTCACAGTTCGCATGCCGTCTTCTCGATAAGTTGCGCGGAGTCCTCAGGGGTGAGTGCTTGGGTGCGGAGGGTTCCGTACTTGGCTTGCAGGTTGCCCAAATCGGGCTGCTCGGTGACGAAGTAGCCGCCCTTGTGTCCTTCGATGTAGGCGAACTGTCGTCGCTCGGTCGTCTCCAGCAGGATCATGGGCCCCATGAGTCCGGCGTGGGCCTGCCTGTCGTGCGGCATGACTTGAATGGTGACGTTCCGAAGCTCTCCGAGCTCAACCATGCTCCGTAGCTGCTCCTTGAGTACGGCAGTGCCGCCCAACGGGCGGGTCAGGGCGCTGTGCTCCACGATGAAGTGGAGAACGGCGATGGGCTTGCGCGCGAGAAGGTCTTGCCGCGCCAGCCGATTCGCCACCCGATCGTCGATCTCGTCGTCGTCCAGAGGCGGGTAGACGCAGTTGAACACAGCTCGTGCGTAGTTCTTGGTCTGCAACAGCCCTGGCACCACGTGGTCCTGGTACGAGTGGATGGACATCGCCACCTTCTCGTGTTCCAGGAAGTCCTCGGTCCATAGCCGGAGCCCGCTCTTCGAAAACTCCTTCTCCGCGAGAAGAACAAGTGCACCCTGTGCACCCAGAACCTCGTCCGCGATCTCGACCAGCTTCCCCTTGGGCGCCCGCTCGCCCCGCTCCACCATCGCCACCTGCGACTTGGAGTACTGAACATGCGTGCCCAGCGCCTCCTGTGTCATCCCGGCCCGCTCGCGGTAGAACCGCAGCAGCGCGCCGAACGACTCCGAACCTCGTTCACCGGAGTGCACAACGTCCTCCCCAAGTGCACGGCCCCGCACGTACCTTGCGCAGCCCTGGTCACAGTATGTGAGCGTCCGGAAGCATCTGGTGCATGAACTCGGAAACCTCATCACTCAGGGTCCACGACTGGATCCCGACGGCGGGCCACGCGCTGCGGCACGCGGGCATCCATTTCGACGCCGTACGGATCGGCGGCGCGCTGGGCGAGCAGGTCGCGTACGACCTGATGCAGTTCACGGACTTCCGCGCGGGCCCGATCATCCGCGAGGCGACGGGCGGGCGTTGCTTCTACTTCCTGCTGCCCGCGCGGGCGGCGGAACCGTACGTATGGCCGGTCGGGGTGCGGGCCCTGAGCCGGGGCGCGGGCAGCCTCGCGTACGTCGGGGTACCCGCGCTGGACGGCTACACCTGGCCGCTGGACTGGAGGTCCCGGCCGACGGAGGAAGTGCCGTTCGTGGAGGGGGAGTCGCTGCATGAGGCGGTGCGAACCCTGGCACGGTGAGACGGCCGCGCGACCCCGGGGACCGGCACGCGCTCACACGCCCAGGCGCTGGCAGTTGCCCGGGCCGTCGACCACCATGAAGTACATCTTCTTGCGGGTGTTCGGGCCGTAGACGCCGTCGGCGGTCACGCCCTCCTTCCTCTGCACCCACTTGAGCGCCGACTCGGTCCCCGGGCCGAAGATGCCGTCCACGCCGATGTCGCGCTGATACCGGCTGCAGTACTTCATGGTGTGCTGCAACTGCCGCACGGCCTTGCTCTGGTTCCCCTTGCCCAGCAGGCAGTCCACCGAGCCGCCCGCGGTCGAGAACACGTACAGCCCCCGGTACGGCTTGTACGTGGTGCACGATGGCAGCGCCGCGGCCTTCGACTTCGCGGGCTGGTCCGCGGTCGGGCGGGGCGCGTGGGCGGCCGCCGGTCCGCCCGCGGTGGTCAGGCCCGCCCCCGCCAGGGCGGCGGCGGCGAGGGCTCCGATCAGAATGCGCTTCATGGATGCGTCCTGTTCCGTGAGGTGCGGGTGGATGATCGGCCGCTGTCTCCTCGCGGCCGGTCATCAGAGTGGCCCCCAGCCCGCGCGGGGCGCGTCAAACGAGCGGTGTATCGGCCTGTAAACCTGTGCCGTACCGGTACCGCCCCGGCGTCGTCCCGAACGTCCGTGTGAACGCGTGGGACAGCGCGTACGGCGAGCCGTAGCCCACCAGGCGGGCCACCGTCTCCAGGGAGTGCGTCGTGTCGCGCAGGAGCGTGGCCGCTCGGGTCATGCGCCACCAGGTGAGGTACGTCATCGGGGCGCGGCCCACCAGGGCCGTGAAGCGGCGGGTGAGGGTGGCGCGGGAGACGCCCGTGCGGGAGGCGAGGGCCTCGTTGGTCCAGGGGGCCTCCGGGGCGTCGTGGAGGAGACGCAGGGCTGTGGCCACCACCGGGTCGGCAAGGGCGGCGGGCCAGCCCGAGCCCGACGTGTGGTCCGTCGTCCACGCCCGGACCATGTAGACCAGGAGCAGATCCAGGAGGCCGGGGACGGCTACGTCCGTGCCGGGGCGCGCCGCGCCCGTCTCGCGGCCGAGCAGGTCGATCGCCGCCCGCAGCTCCGGGTGGTGTCCGGCGCTGCCGCGCAGGTGCACGGTCTCCGGGAGCTCGGCCAGCAGCGGGTGGGCGTGACCGCCTCGGTCGAAGCGGTACTTGCCGCAGAGCAACTCGGCGGCGGGAGCGGCGGGGTGTGCGGACATCGGGTCGGCGTTCGTGGTCCGCCAGTGTTCGAAGGGGATGGCCCGTTCGACCGTGCGGGCGTCCGCGGGGGAGTCCGCGAGCACATGCCCCGCCCCGCGCGGCAGCAGCACCGCGTCGCCCGCCGCGAGCGTGCAGGGGGCGCCGCCGTCGTCCGGCAGCAGCCAGCAACCGCCCTCCAGGACCACGTGGAACCCCACCCCGTCGTACGCGGGGAGCCGGCAGCACCACGAGCCGGACACCCTGACGCGGTGGGCGTCCGGCCGCCCGATCCGCGCGGCCGCGATCGCGTCGCTCACTACGTCCATGGGGGGAGAGTAAGGGAGCCGCGGTGAGGCGTACGCGTATTCAGGCGAGCTGAACAGGCATTGAGACGCTCACCTAGCCCGCCTTACGGTTCGATCATGGTTGAACTCGTTGATGAACCCATGGTGTTGGGCGACGTCGAAGTCCGTCGCGTCGTGGAGCTGGAGGCCCCCTTCCTCCCTGCCACCGATCTCGTGCCCGGGGTCTCGGAGGAGGTGTGGCGCGAGAACGAGGGCTGGCTCGCGCCCGACTTCTGGGACCCGGACAGCGGCCGGGTCGTGGCCGCCGTACAGACCTGGGTGCTGCGCAGCGAGGGCAAGGTCGTCCTCGTCGACACCGGGGTCGGCAACGGGCGCGTACGGCCGGACGCCCCGCACTTCGCGAACCTCGACACCGACTTCCTGGCCCGCCTCGCCGCCGCCGGAGTGCGTCCCGAGGACGTCGATGTCGTCGTCAACACCCACCTGCACGGCGACCACGTCGGTTGGAACACCCGGGAGAGCGGGGACGGCTGGGTGCCCACCTTTCCCAACGCCACCTACCTCATGCCGGCCGCCGACCACGCCCACTTCGGCCCGCGCGGCGCCGACGAGGAGAGCCGCGACCCGGTCTTCGCGGACAGCGTCGCGCCCGTGGACAGGGCGGGGCGGACGCTGCTGTGGAGCGGCACCCACCGCGTCGACGCCCACCTCACCCTGGAGGCCGCCCCCGGCCACACCCCCGGCTCGTCCGTCCTGCGGCTCGCCTCGGGTACCGACCGGGCCGTCTTCGTCGGCGACCTCCTGCACACCCCCGTGCAGATCCTCGAACCCGGCCACAGCAGCTGCCTCTGCGCCGACCCGCGCGAAGCCGCCGAGACCCGGGTCCGCGTCCTCGGGCGGGCCGCCGACGAACGGGAGCTGGTCGTGCCCGCGCACTTCCGCGGGGCGGGTGCCGCCCAAGTCCGAAGGCGGGACGGGAAGTTCGCGGTCAGCCGGTGGGCTGCATGAGTGTCTGCGCGTAGGGGCCCCCGATGCCCCACGCCTGCGCCATCGCCTCCGCGAAGGCCCCCGCCAGCTTGTGTTCGCCGCTCGCGTTCGGGTGCGTACCGTCGTAGGTGTCGGTGTGGATGTCGTACGACGGTGGTGACGAGGCCAGGAGCAGCGGGGAGCGGCTCGTGTCCAGGTCCGCGGCCGTCTTCGCGAGGAGGTCGTTGAAGCGCGCGACCTCGGCGGCGAACGGGGCGTCCGACTCGGCCCGGACGTTCGGGATCACCGGCAGCATGACCATCCGGACGCGCGGGTTCGCCGCGCGGGCCCCGGCGACGAAGGTCCGGACGTTCGCCGCGGTCTGCTCCGCGTTCGTGTAGAAGCCGAGGTCGATCAGGCCGAGGGAGATGAGGAGGACGTCCGCCTCGTCGCGGGCCAGCGCGCCGGTGATCCGGGGCGCCATGTGCAGCCAGCCCTCGCCCCACCCCGCGAGGTGGTGGCGGGGGAAGTCGGGGGGCGCGTCGGCGTAGTCGTGGGAGAGGGGCTCTCCCGCCGCCTTGTCGTAGAGGGCGGTGCGCGGGCCCACCACGGCGACGCCCCCGGCGCCCAGGCTGTCGCGCAGGTGCCGCCACATCCGGTAGCGCCAGGTGTGTTCCCCGGCGCTTCCGATCGTCATCGAGTCGCCGACGAACATGAACCTGAGCATCCGCACATCATGGCGGATCACCGCCACCACCTGCGATGTGAGGCTGAGCACCCCGCACGGCCGCGCGGGTGGCACGCTTGGGTCCATGCGTTCGCTTCGGGCTGTTCCCTGTGTCCTTCGGGCTGTTCCTTCCGCCCTCGCCGGTGCCGTGCTGCTCCTGAGCGTGGCGGGGACCACCACGCCCGCCGTGGCCGACGACCACGAAGGGTTCACCATCAAGGACCCGCGGATCGTCGAGTCCAGCGGCCTGGCCGCGTCCCGCGCCCACCCCGGCGTCTACTGGACGCACAACGACCAGGACAAAGGTGCCTTCCTGTACGCCGTCGACTCCAGGACCGGCAAGACGGTCGCCACCGTCACCATGACCGGCGTCGGCGTGCCCCGTGACGTGGAGGCGATCTCGGTCGGCGCCGACGGCGATCTCTACGTCGGCGACATCGGCGACAACCGCGGCGGCACCTGGCCGCACGTGTGGATCTACAAGCTGCCCGAGCCGAAGACGCTGAAGGACCAGACCGTCCGCGCCACGCAGTACGTCGTGAAGTACGCGGACGGCGCGCGGGACGCGGAGGCGCTGATGGTGCATCCGAAGACCGGGCGGATCTACATCGCCGACAAGAAGGAGGAGGGCGGCAGCCTCTACGAAGGGCCCGCCGAGATGTCCACCTCCAAGACGAACGTCTTCCGGCGCATCGCCGCCACCGACCTGTGGGTGACCGACGGCGCCTTCTCGCCCGACGGCGGACAGCTGGCCCTGCGCGGCTACTTCGGCGGGACCTCCTTCGCCTGGAAGGGCGAGGGGAGGAAGCCGGTGCGGGAGGGGCGGCTGAGCGTGCCCATCCAGCGGCAGGGCGAGTCGGTGACGTACACCCTGGACGGTACGAATTTGATGTACGGCACCGAGGGCGCGCAGAGCGCGGTCACGCCCGTGGAGGTGCGCGGCAAGGGCGGGGGCGGCGGCGACTCGTCGAGCGGCAGCGGGAGTTCGGACGGCGTGGGCGCCGGGTCCGGCGGTGTCGGCGGGGGCGTGGGGAAGGGCGCGGTCGTGGTCGCGGCCGTACTGCTCGCCTTCTTCGGGCTGAAGCGGCTGCTGCGCAAGCGCTGAGCGGAAGATCCGCCCGGGGCCCGAGGGGTCATGCCCTCTGTTCGCGGCGGGCCACCAGGACGTCCAGGCCGTCCAGGATCCGCTGCAGCCCGAACTCGAAGTGGTCGAAGTCCGAGCCGAACGCGTCCTCGGACAGCGCCGCGAGAGACGGGTAGTTGCCGCTCCGCATGATCTTGTCGAGGGTCGGTGCCTGCGCCTCCCAGAACGCCCGGTCCGACAGGCCGCTCTTCTGCACCGCCTCCATCTCGTGCACCTGGGTGCGGGCGACCCCGGTGACGTACCCCTCGACCATGACGATAACGCCGATCAGCTCGGGGTCGGTCAGGCCCATCGGCTTGATGCGCGACAGGGTGCGGTCCAGGCCGCCGACCGCGCCGGGGCCGAGCACGGGACGGGCCTGGTTGACGTGGAGCAGCCAGGGGTGGCGGCGGTAGAGGACGAGGGTCTCGCGCGCGTACTCCTCCACGCCCTCGCGCCAGCCGCCGGTCCAGGCGCCCTCCTCCTCCGGCGGCGTGAACACGCGGTCCAGCATCAGGTCCAGCAGATCGCCCTTGCCGGGGACGTAGCGGTACAGGGACATCGTGCCCGTGCCCAGCTCCGTGGAGAGGCGGCGCATCGAGACCGCCGCGAGCCCCTCGGCGTCCGCGAGGCGTACCGCCTCGGTGACGATCCGGTCCAGGGTCAGGGCCGGCTTGGGCCCTCGCGTCGGGCGCGCGCCCTCGCCCCAGAGCAGCTCCAGGCTGCGGGTGATGTCGCTGCCGGTGCGCCGGTCGTCGCTGCCGCTCGTGCTCGTCATGGCTTCACCCTAATCGCCCGGAAGGGAATTGGGTACGCCGTACTCAAGAATTGGGTACGGTGTACTTGCATGACACTGAGTACGGTGTACTCTCCACTGGGTACGACGTACTCAAAGGTGCGTGGCAGAGGGACCTGGAGGCGCAGGCAATGAACGGGAACGGCTTCGCGGTACGAGCCGAAGGGCTCCAGAAGCGGTACGGGGAGAAGTACGCCCTGAACGGCTTCGATCTGCACGTCGAGCAGGGCACGGTGCACGGACTGCTCGGCCCCAACGGCGCGGGCAAGACCACCGCCGTACGCATCCTGTCCACGCTCGTACGGCTCGACGGCGGCCGCGCCGAGGTGGCCGGCGCCGACGTGGCGCGCGAACCCGCGCTCGTCCGCGGCCGCATCGGCCTGACCGGGCAGTACGCCGCCGTCGACGAGGTCCTCAGCGGACGGCAGAACCTGGAGATGTTCGGCCGCCTCTTCCACCTCGGCGCCAAGCGGGCCAGGCGGCGCGCCCAGGAACTCCTGGAGCAGTTCCACTTGGCGGACGCGGCGGAGAAGAGCGCCGGTCAGTACAGCGGCGGCATGCGGCGCAGGCTCGACCTCGCCGCCTCGATGATCCTCGCGCCCGCCGTGCTCTTCCTGGACGAGCCGACCACCGGACTCGACCCGCGCGGCCGCCTCGAGGTCTGGGACAGCGTGCGCGACCTGGTGGCGCGCGGCACGACCGTGCTGCTCACCACCCAGTACCTGGAGGAGGCCGACCGGCTCGCCTCCCGCATCACCGTCCTCGACCGGGGCCGCGCCATCGCCGACGACACCCCCGACGGCCTGAAGAACACGGTCGGCGGCAGCCACCTCGACGTCGTGGTGCGCGAGACCGCCGACCTGCCCGCAGCCGTCAAGGCCGTCACCCGGGTCAGCGCGGGCGAACCGCTCGTCATCGACGCGGAGCGCCGCGTCCAGGCCGCCGTCACCGACCGGGTCGCCGCCCTCACCGACGTCGCGCGGACCCTCCAGGACGCGGGCGTCGCCGTCGAGGACATCGGCCTGCGCAGGCCCAGCCTGGACGACGTGTTCCTGCGCCTCACGGGAGAGCCGTCCGACCCCACCGCCGACGCCACCGACACCACTGCCCACCTGGAGAAGGAGGCCGCGGCATGAGCGTCACCGTCACCCGCACCGCCCCCGAGCCGTACGGCACCTCGCGCGGACGGCTCTTCTGGGCCCTCGCCGACTGCTGGAACGTCACCCGCCGCTACCTCACGCACTTCCAGCGCCAGCCCGTCACCATCGCCTGGCAGCTGGGCTTCCCCATCATCTCCGTACTCCTGTACGGCTTCGTCTTCGGCGAGGCCATGAAGGTGCCGGGCGGCGGGAACGACGGCGACTACAAGCAGTTCCTGATGCCCGGCATGTTCGTGATGACCATGGCCTTCGGCTTCATGAACACCGCCATGGCCGTCGCCACCGACGCCTCCAAGGGCGTCATCGACCGCTTCCGCTCCATGCCGATGGCCCCCTCGGCGGTGGCCTCCGGACGTGGCGTCGCCGACCTCGTCGTGGCCTGCGCGGAACTCGCCATCCTCGCGCTGACCGCCCTCGCCATCGGCTGGCGCTCCAGCGCCGGACTCCTCGACACCGCCCTCGCCTTCGCGCTCCTGCTGCTCCTGCGGTTCAGCCTGATCTGGGTCGGCGTCTACCTCGGCCTCGTCGTGCCGACGCCGGAGGCCGCCGGCGGGCTGTACGCGGTGGCCTTCCCGCTCACGATGATCTCCAGCGTCTTCGTGGCGCCGTCCCTGATGCCGGGCTGGCTCGCGCCCGTCGCCGCCTGGAACCCCGTCTCGTCGACGGGTACGGCCACCCGGGAGCTATTCGGCAACCCGGGCGGGGGCGGAGCGAGTTGGGTGGAACAGAACGCGGTCCTGATGGCGGTGGTGTGGCCGATCGTGATCTCGCTGGTGTTCCTGCCGCTGGCGGTACGGAGGTTCAAGGGCCTGAGCCGCTGAGTTCCGGGGCGCCCCGTCAGGGGCGCGGGGAACTGCGCGACCAGCCACAACGAACCCGCAGCCGGCCGCGCAGCGAAACGTCAGAGGCGCTCGATCACATAGTCGATGCACTTGGTCAGCGCCTCGACATCCGCAGGGTCGATCGCCGGGAACATCGCCACGCGCAACTGGTTGCGCCCGAGCTTGCGGTACGGCTCGGTGTCCACGATGCCGTTGGCGCGCAACGACTTCGCGACAGCGGCCGCGTCGATCTCGTCCGCGAAGTCGATCGTGCCGATGACCTGCGAGCGCTTGGCCTGGTCCGTGACGAACGGCGTCGCGTACTTGGACTCCTCGGCCCAGCCGTAGAGCGTGCGCGAGGACGCGGCCGTGCGGCCCGTGGTGAACTCCAGGCCGCCCTGGGAGTTCATCCAGTCCAGCTGCTCGGCGAGCAGGAACAGCGTGGCGAGCGCCGGGGTGTTGTACGTCTGGTTCTTGCGGGAGTTGTCGATCGCCGTGGGCAGGCTGAAGAACTCCGGGACGTGGCGGCCGGACGCGTGGACACGCTCGGCGCGCTCGATCGCCGCCGGGGAGAACACGGCGATCCACAGGCCGCCGTCCGAGGCGAACGACTTCTGCGGGGCGAAGTAGTAGACGTCCGTCTCGGCGATGTCGACCGGCAGGCCGCCCGCGCCGGACGTGGCGTCCACCAGGACGAGGGAGTCCGTGTCGGCGCCCGCGACCCGCTTGACAGGGGCCGCGACGCCGGTGGAGGTCTCGTTGTGCGTGAAGGCGTAGACGTCGACGCCCGCCTCCGCCTTCGGGTCCGGGTGCGTGCCCGGGTCGCTCGTGATCACGGTCGGCTCGGCCAGCCACGGGGCGAGCTTCGCCGCCTTCGCGAACTTGGAGGAGAACTCGCCGAAGCTCAGGTGCTGCGACTTGTTCTCGATCAGGCCGTGCGTCGCCACGTCCCAGAACGCGGTGGAGCCGCCGTTGCCGAGGACGACCTCGTACCCCTCGGGGAGGGAGAAGAGGTCCTTGACGCCCTCGCGCACGCGGCCCACCAGGTTCTTGACCGGGGCCTGGCGGTGGGACGTACCGAGGAGGGAGGTGCCGGTGGCGGCCAGGGCCTCCAGCGCCTCCGTACGCACCTTGGAGGGGCCCGCGCCGAAACGGCCGTCGGCGGGCTTCATGTCAGCGGGAATCTGGATCTCAGCCACGGGGGGAGCCTAGCGGCTTCTGGCACGGGGGCCTTGATCCGTCCGGCGGCTGAGACTCTGCCCCGGGGCTCTGCCCCGGACCCCGCTCCTCAAACGCCGGAGGGGCTGGAACTTAGGCGCCGGAGGGGCTGGAACTTAGCCGCACGGGCAGGTCGTAGAGGTCGTTCTGCGTTACCACCGGCTTGTTGCGGAGTTTTTCGTGCGGGATCGCCAGCGTCAGGGTCGGGAAGCGTTCGTACAGGGCCGGGAGGGCCACGCCCGCCTCCAGGCGGGAGAGCGCCGCTCCGGGGCACACGTGCGGGCCGTGGCCGAAGGAGATGTGGCGCGTGGCGGACGCGCGGGTGATGTCGAACTCGGCGGCCGTGGGGCCGTGCGCCGCCTCGTCGCGGCCGATCGCGCCGTACGAGACGATCAGCGCGTCCCCCTTGGGGATCACCTTCCCGCCCACCGGGACGTCCTCGGCGGCGAAGCGGATCAGGACGTGGGAGGTGGGGGTGGAGTGGCGCAGGGTCTCCTCCACCACCGCGTCCCAGCCGATCTCGCCGGAGAGGACCAGGGCGAGCTGCTCGGGGTGCCTGGAGAGGTTCACGACGGCGTTGACGATGAGGGAGATCGTCGTCTCGTGGCCCGCCGCGACCATCAGCTGAAGGGTGGAGACGATCTCGTCGTCGGTGAGGTGGTCGCCGTCCTCGGAGGCGGCGATCAGCGCGCTCGTCAGGTCGTCGCCCGGCTCCGCGCGGCGGGCGGCCACGGTCTTGCCCATCATCGCGGCCAGCTCGCCGAGCGTCGCCACGACCTCCTCCGGCGGCGTCTGCGTGGAGAAGAACTTGTCGAACAGGACCTTCAGGCGCGGGTGGTCGGTCTCGTCGATGCCCATCAGGTCGCTGATGACGTACATCGGCAGCGGATAGGCGAACTCCGCCTTCAGGTCGACCGCTTCGGAGCCCGACGCGGGCAGCCTGTCGAGCAGGCCGTGCGTCAGCTCCGCGATGCGCTCCCGCATCCTCTCCACCCGGCGCGGCGTCAGCGCCTGCGCGACCAGCGTCCGCATCCGGCGGTGCTCCTCGCCGTCCACCGTCAGCATGGAACGCCCGGGGTTCGCGAGGCCGATCAGCGGCCAGTCCGCCGGTATCTCGCCGCGCCGCCACGCGCCCCATACCCCGATGTCCTTCACCAGGCGCTTGTCGGTGAGGAGTTGACGGGCCTCCGCGTGGTGCGTGACCGCCCATACCGGCACCCCGCCCGGCAGCTCCACCTCGGCGAGCGGGCCCGCCGCGAGCAGTCGGGCGCTCTCCCCGTCCAGGTCGGTGACGAACGGGTCCAGGGCGATTCTGCCGGAGGGGCAGCCGGAGCCGGAGCCGGAGCGGGTCATCTGAGCTCTCCAAACGCTGAGGTCGGGGTCGGGGCGAAGCTCACCGGCAGGTCGGTCAGGCCGCGCAGCCAGGGGGACGGGCGGCGGGTCAGGTCCCCCGCCGGGACGGCCAGGTCGAGGTCGGGCAGGCGGTCCAGGAGCACCTCGATGCCCGTCCGCGCGATGACCTCCGCGACCTCCTGGGCGGGGAAGGGGCAGCGGTGCTCGCCGTGGCCGAACGCGAAGTGGGCGCTGTTGCCGCCGGTCAGGGCCGAACCGTCGGTGCGGACCAGCGGGTCGGCGTTGGCGGCGCCGAGGCCGAGCAGCAGCAGGTCACCGGCGTCGACGCGGCGCCCGCCGAGCCGGGTGTCGCGTGAGGCCCAGCGCCCGGCGACGTTCTGCGTGGGGGTGTCCTCCCACAGCACCTCGTTCATCGCCTCGGCGACGCTGTGCCGGCCGCCGAAGAGGGACGCGGCGAAACGGTCGTCGGTGAGCATCAGCCGCAGCGAGTTGCCGATCCAGTCGGCCGTCGGCTGGTGCCCCGCGGCCATCATCACCATCAGGTCCTGCGCGATCTCCTCGTCGCTGAAGCCGTCGTCCGCCGCCGCGGCCTCCGCGCTCTGCGACTCCAGCATGTACGAGGCGACATCGGCGCCCGGCTGCCCGTGCTTGTCGGCGATGAGCCGCGCCATCGAGGAGGCGAGGTGCTGCTGGCCCGCGAGTGCCCGCTCACGGCCGTCGATCATGTCGTTCATGGCGGTGACGAGACCGGGGCCCTGCTCGTCGGAGAAGCCGTAGATACGGGCCAGGACGCGCACCGGAAGCAGCATCGCGTACTGGGCGATGATGTCCGTGGCGCCCTTGCCGCAGAACTGGTCGATCAGCTCGTCCGCGAACTTCTCCGCGTGCGCCTTCAGCTCGTACGGGTCGACCGCTTCGAGCGCGTGCGCGATCATCGCGGCGCGCCGGGTGTGCCGCTCGCCCACCGTGTAGAGGATCGACGGCTGCTTGTGGCCGATCATCGGCAGGAGGGGCCAGTCGGCGGGGATGTTCGGCCACTGGTTCCACAGGTCGGAGTCGCGGCTGAACAGGACCGGGTCGCCGGTGACCTGGTGCAGCTCGCGGTAGCCGAGCACCAGCCAGGCCGGCACGTCGCCGTCGAGCAGCACGGGCGCCACGGGGCCGTGGTCGCGGCGCATCTCCCGGTAGAGCTGCGCGGGTTCGGTGGCGAAGCGGGGGCCGGAGAGCGGGACGGGGCCGGGGGTGGCGCCGGTCACGGGGCAGGTCACTGGGCGTTCTCCTGGGGGGCGTGCTGCTGACCGACGTTCTGTTGAGCGACGTACAAAGACTTCAGGTGCTCCACGAGCGTGATCAGTACGTCCTTGCTGGACTGGCGCGAACGCGCGTCGCAGTCCACGAGCGGCACCCCCGGATCGAGGTCGAGCGCCTCGCGCAGCTCCTCGGAGGTGTGCGCGGGCCCGCCGAAGTCGTTGCGGGCCACGATGAACGGCGTGCCGTGGTGTTCCAGGCGGTCGATCGCGTACCAGGAGTCCTCCAGGCGGCGGGTGTCGACGAGGACGACCGCGCCGAGCGTGCCGGAGAAGAGGCGGTCCCACAGGAACCAGAAGCGTTCCTGGCCGGGCGCGCCGAAGAGGTAGAGGACGTTGCGCGCGTCGAGGGTGATGCGGCCGAAGTCGAAGGCGACCGTCGTGGACGTCTTGTCGCGCAGTCCCTCCAGGCCGCCGGTCTCGTCGATGCCCTTGCCGGCCTGCGTCATCGTCTCCTCGGTGTTGAGGGGACGGATCTCGCTGACCGAGCGGACCAGCGTCGTCTTGCCGACGCCGAAGCCGCCGACCACGACGATCTTCAGACCGTTGTCGGCGGTCGCGGTCAGCTCTCTTCGGCCGGCACCGGTCGCGCCGCGGTTCGCGCCGCGGTTCGCGCTGCGTTCAGAGATTGCGGAGTCCAACGAGCACCTGCTCCAGGAGTTCGAAATCGGGAAGAGTGTGGGCGGGGCCCGAGCGGGGGTGGCGGGCGCTGATCCGACCGGCGTCGAGCAGGTCGGACAGCAGGATGCGGGTGATGCTCACCGGCAGGCCCAGCTCCGCGGCGATCTCCACGACCGCCGTCGGCAGCCCGCACATCCGCAGGATCGCGGCGTGCTCCGACTGCATGCCGGGCACCGGAGCGGACTCGGCGACGATGAGCGTCACCAGGTCGAACGGGGCGTCGGGCGCCGACCGGCTGCGGCCTCCGGTGAGGGTGTACAGCCGGTCGGGGGAATCGTCCCGGCCGGGGCGGCGCACGCTCATGCGGTGGGCCGGGTGCGGGGGCCGGGGCCGTCGTCCGCGCGGGGCGCGGCACGCAGGTGCTCGCCGAGCTGCTCGACCAGCTCGCTCATGGTGTGCCCGACCAGGCCCGCGTCGGCGTCCTCGGCGGCGATGACGGCGAGGTGCGCGCCCTCGCCGGCCTCGACGATGAAGAGGATCCCGCCGTAGAACTCGGCCATCGCCGAGCGCACCCCGCCGCTGCCGTCACCGAACTCGGCGGACGCGCCGTGCGACAGGGACTGGATGCCGGCGGCTATCGCGGCGAGCTGGTCGGCCTGGTCGACGGAGAGCTCCGGGGTACGGCACAGCTTCAGCCCGTCCCGCGAGAGCACGAGGGCGTGGCGGGCGCCGGGGGTGCGCTCAAGGAGCCCCACGAGGAGCCAGGTCAGCTTCTCGTCGGTGGTGGAGGAGGTGATGCCGGTGGTCATTGGGGGGTGTCGCCTTCCGGGTGCTGGGGAGTTGCTGGGTCGTCCGTGCCGCTCGGCGGACCGGAGGAATCCGGCGGAGTGGCACGAACGGCCTGACGGAAGCTGCTGAAACGGGCCGCGGTACTGGCCGCGTCGACGGCACGCGGCCGCGGATTCTCCCCGGTGTCACTATCGACCCGGGCCCGCTCGGCGGCAGCGAGGGTACGGCCGCGGGGGCGCTTGGGGAGGGGGGCCTCGACGGGGGTCGGGGTGGGGGCGGCCGGGGACTCGTGGGTGGGCACGGGGTCGCGGTCGACACGGTCGAGGCCGGGGTCGGGCGCGGGCGCGGTGTCGGGGGTGTACGGGGTGAGGGGTGGCGCCTTTTGGGCGGGTACTGGGGTGGTGGGGGCTGCCGGAGCCTGCGGGTCTTCGGCGAGCGTCGGGGCTGCCGAGGTGTGCGGGTCTTCAGGGAGCGTCGGGGCTGCCGGAGTCTGCGGGCCTCCGGCGAGTGACGAGGCTGCTGGGGCGTGCGGGTCTTCGGGGAGTTCCGGGGCTGCCGGAGTCTGCGGGCCTCCGGCGAGTGACGAGGCTGCTGGGGCGTGCGGGTCTTCGGGGAGTTCCGGGGCTGCCGGAGTCTGCGGGCCTCCGGCGAGTGACGAGGCTGCTGGGGCGTGCGGGTCTTCGGGGAGTTCCGGGGCTGCCGGAGTCTGCGGGGCTTCGGTGGGTGCTGAGGCTGTCGGAGTCCGCGGGGTCTCGGGGTGGCCCGGGGCCTCCGGAGTTTGCGCGGCTTCGGGGAGGCCCGGGACCTCCGGGTTGTGCGCGGCTTCGGGGAGCGCCGAGGCCGCCGACCCCCGCGGGGCCTCCGGGAGCACCGGGGCCGTCTGGGTGTCCGGGGTTTCGGTGGGTGCCGGGGCCGGCGAAGGCTGCGGGGTGCTCGGTGGCAGGGCACGGAGCGGGGACGGGGCCGTTTCCGTGGGGCCGGAGAGGAGTTCCTGCGGGATCAGCAGGAGTACGCCCGTGCCGCCGCGCGCCGAGGGGCGGAACGACACCGTCAGGCCGTGTTTGCGGGCCAGCCTGCCGACCACCGCGAGGCCGAGCCGCGTACCGGTGAGACCGCCGAGGCCCCTCGTCGCGCCGGACACGGCACGTTCCGCGCGACGCTGCTGAACCGGGCCCATCACCAGGCCGCTGTCCTCGACGGAGATGATGACGCCCGCCGCGACCTCCTCGATGTAGACGTGCACCTCGGAGGTGGGCGGAGAGAAGTTCGCGGCGTTGTCGAGAAGTTCGGCGAGCGCGTGCATGACGCCCTCGGCGGCGTGGCCCGCGACCGCGACCTCGCTGGCCGAGTGGACGCGTACACGCTGGTAGCCGCCGATGCGGCCCATCGCGCCGCGCAGGATCGACTCCATGACGATGGGCCGGGCCCAGCGGCGGCCCGAGCGGGCGCCGGTGAGGACCGCCACGGAGTCGGCGATGCGGCCGGCCTGCGCGGTCCTGTGGTCCAGGTGGAGGAGGTCGGTGAGGACGTCCTCGTCCGCGTGCCTGCCCTCCATCTCACGCAGGTCGGCGAGCATGCCGGTGGCCAGGGCCTGCATGCGGCCCGCCGCGTTGGCGCACGCGGCCAGCGCGGCGGCACGCTCCGACTCGGCGGTGCGCACGCGCTCGGTCAGCTCGGTCCGCACGCGCGTGTTCTCGGCGGTCAGCTCCGCGTGTACGCGGGTGTTCTCGGCGGTGAGTTCGGCGCGCACGCGGGTGTTCTCGGCGGTCAGTTCCGTGCGTACACGGTCGCGTTCGGACGTCAGCTCCTCCCGCACCCGGGTGTGCTCGGCGCTCAGCTCGGCCAGCGCGCGGGCGTGCTCGGCGGTGAGGCGGGCGTGCTCCTGGCCGAACTCGGCGGCTCTGCGAGCCTGTTCCTGCTGGAGGCGGGCGGCCTCCTGGCGGGAAGCGGCCAGCTGGCGCCGTGACAGGGCGAGCCCACGCAGGGCGTGGAAGGCGACGGTCACGGCGGCGCTGAACGCGAGCGCCGCGGCGCCGGCGCCCCAGGCCAGGGGGGTCCGCGTGGACGCGGGCGCGAGGGCGACGGCCGTCCCGGCGAGCGCCGCGGTGACGAGGGCGCAGGCCAGCAGGACGTACGCGGCGGGACGCAGCGGAGGGCGCTCCGTCCCGGGGCGCGCTATGGGGGTTGGCGCGGTCATCAATCGGGGTCCTCGATCGGAAGCGACACACTCTGCTCGAACATGCTCGGGCTTGTCTCACGCTCAGCTCAAGTTGTGGTCACTATAGGAGAGTTGGTGCGCGTGTTGGGAATGTTCCCTTCCGGATCGTTACATATCGGGTGAGGCGGGGTGCCTCCGGGGTGGCACCGAGGTGCCCCCAGGGTGCCTCCGGCGGGCCGCGGCGGGGGCATCCTGGACCGCATGAGCGACCTCGACGGCGACTTCGGCGGCCTCGGCGGCCTGGAGCGGGACCTGCGCGCGGTGGTACGCGGCGCGGTGGACCTCTCCGTGACCGCGCGGGCCCTGCACACGATGGACGCCTCCAACTACCGCCGCGTGCCCGCCGCGGTGGTGGCCCCGCGCGACGCCGACGACGTGGCGGCGGTACTGGACGTCTGCCGACGGCGCTCGGTGCCGGTGGTGGCGCGCGGCGCGGGCACCTCGATCGCCGGGCAGGCGACGGGCGTCGGGGTCGTCCTCGACTTCACCCGGCGCATGAACCGCGTCGTCTCCCTCGGTCCGGAGGCGCGGACGGCCGTGGTGCAGCCGGGGGTCGTCCTCGACGACCTGCGGGCCGCGGCGGCGCCGCACGGCCTGACGTTCGGGCCCGATCCGTCCACGCACAGCCGGTGCACGCTGGGCGGGATGATCGGGAACAACTCGTGCGGATCGCACTCGGTGGCCTGGGGGACGACAGCCGACAACGTCCGTCAGCTGTCGGTCATCAGCGGCCGGGGCGATGCCCTCCGCCTCGGCCAGGGCTGGGACGGCGCCCCCGCCGGCCTGCGCGCACTGGCGGACAGCGATCCGGCCCTCCTCCGCACCGGCTTCCCCGACCTCCCCCGCCGCATCTCCGGTTACGCCCTCGACGCCCTGCTCCCCGAGCGCGGCGTCGACCTCACCCGCGCCTTCTGCGGTTCGGAGGGCACCCTCGGCATCGTCACCGAAGCCGTCGTACGTCTCGTCGAGGCGCCCCGCGCCCGCGCCCTCGCCGTCCTCGGGTACGCCGACGAGAGCGCGGCGGCCGAAGCCGCGGCCGGCCTCCTCCCGTACGGCCCGCTGACGGTGGAGGGCATGGCCGCCGACCTCGTACGCCGCGACCCCCAGAGAAGCTCCCTGCCCAGGGGCGGGGCGTGGCTCTTCGTCGAGACGGGCGGCGCGGACCCGGCCGAGGCACGCGCGCGTGCCGAGACGATCGTGCGCGCGGCCGACGTCCTCGACGCCGTGGTCGTCGACGACCCGGCGCGCCAGCGGGCGCTGTGGCGGGTACGGGAGGACGCCAGCGGGACGGCCACGCGTATGCCGGACGACGGGGGAGAGGCGTGGCCGGGGTGGGAGGACTGCGCGGTGCCCCCGGCCCGCCTCGGCGCCTATCTGCGGGACTTCAGGGCGCTGCTCACCGGACACGGGCTGCGCGGCACCCCGTACGGACACTTCGGGGACGGCTGCATCCACGTACGCATCGACTTCGACCTGCTCGGCCCCGAGGGTGTGGCCCGTTTCCGCCGCTTCTCGGAGGAGCTGGCGGACGTGGTCGTGGCGCACGGCGGTTCGCTGTCCGGCGAGCACGGTGACGGGCAGGCCCGCGCGGAGCTGCTGCCGAAGATGTACGGGCCCGAACTCGTACGCCTCTTCGAGCGCGTGAAGGACGTATGGGACCCGGCGGGCCTGCTCAATCCGGGCATGCTGGTACGGCCCGCGCCCCTCGACGCGAACCTGCGCTTCGCGCCCCTGCCGCGCGAGCCCGTCGACGTCGCCTTCGGCTACCCCCACGACGGCGGTGACTTCTCGGCGGCGGTCAGGCGGTGCGTGGGGGTCGCCAAATGCCGTACGGCGACACCGTCCTCGCCCAGTGGGGTCATGTGCCCGTCGTTCCGGGTGACTGGCGAGGAGGAGCACTCCACGCGCGGGCGGGCGCGCCTGCTGCACGAGATGCTGGCGGGCGAGGTGGTGACGGACGGCTGGCGTTCCACGGAGGTCAGGGACGCGCTCGACCTCTGTCTGTCCTGCAAGGGCTGCCGTTCGGACTGCCCGGTGGGCGTCGACATGGCCACGTACAAGGCGGAGTTCCTGCACCATCACTACGAAGGCCGCCGCAGGCCCGCCGCCCATTACGCGATGGGGTGGCTGCCGCGCTGGCTGCGGGCGGTCGCCGTGACGCGTACGGCCCGGGTGGTGAACGCCCTCGCCCGGGTCGGCCCCTTGGCGGCCGTCGCCAAGCGGCTCGGCGGGATCGCACCGGAGCGGTCGATTCCGCCGGTGGCGCCGCGGACGTTGCGGCAGTGGTGGCGCGGAAGGCCGGAGTCGGAGTCGGGTTCGGGGCCGACGCCGAAGCCGGGGCCGAGGTCGCAGGGCGGCATGCCGCGGGTCGTGCTCTGGCCGGACACCTTCACCGAGCATCTCTCGCCGTCCGTGGGCAGGGCCGCGGTACGGGTCCTGGAGGCGGCCGGGCTGACCGTCGAGCTGCCGCCGACGGGCGTGTGCTGTGGGCTCACGTACGTCTCGACGGGGCAGCTGGAGCGGGCTCGCGCGGTGCTGCGCGCCACGCTGGACCGCGTGGAACCGCTGCTGGAGGCGGGTGTACCGGTCGTCGTCCTGGAGCCGAGCTGCGCGGCGGCCCTCAGGACGGACCTCGTCGAACTGCTGGGCGACGACCCGCGTGCCCACCGCCTCGCCGCGTCCGTCCGGACCTTCGCGCAGACCCTGGAGGAACTGGCCCCGCACTGGCGACCGCCACACGTCGGGCGCCCGGCGGTCGGCCAGACGCACTGCCATCAGCACGCGGTACTCGGCGACGAGGCGGAGCGGCGGCTGCGGGCGAAGGCGGGGCTGGCGGGCGAGCTGAGCGGCGGGTGCTGCGGGCTGGCCGGGAACTTCGGGTTCGAGCGGGGGCATTACGAGGTGTCGGCGGCCTGCGCCGAGGAGCAGCTGCTGCCCTCGGTACGACAGGCGCCGGGCGACGCGGTGGTGCTGGCCGACGGTTTCTCCTGCCGGACCCAGCTGGGGCAGCTGGCGGGGGTGCGGGGGCGGCATCTGGCGGAGGTGCTCGCGGAGGCGCTGGGGGCGCTGGAAGCGGAACGGGGTCATGTACGCGGCGCATAACCGCCGCCCATTCGGTATTTCCGCAATCCTGCCCTGGTCCATTACTGTGTACGGCGGAGTCCAGAACACTGAACTACCGTGAGCGGCGACAACGGCAGGAAGGCTCAGGCGTGAACGTCTCGCACAGCGATCAGGCGGCACCGGCGGCCCCTGCCCACGGGGCCGACCGGGCCGCGCAAGCCACCCAGGCCACCCAGGCCACCGAGGTCGCCCAAGCCGCCCAGGCTCCCCGGCCCACCCAAGGCCTCCGCGCCCGGTTCGGGCCGGTCGGACTCGTCCTCGCGGGCGGCATCTCCGTACAGTTCGGCGGCGCGGTGGCGGTCAGCGTGATGCCGCGAGTGGGGGCACTCGGCATCGTGACGCTGCGGCTCGCCTTCGCCGCGCTCGTGCTGCTCGCCGTCTGCCGGCCGAAGGTGCGCGGGCACTCCCGCGCCGACTGGGGCACGGTCGTCGCCTTCGGCGTGGCCATGGCCGCGATGAACGGCCTCTTCTACCAGGCCCTGGCCCGCATCCCCATGGGCGCCGCCGTCACCCTCGAAGTCCTCGGACCGCTCGCGCTCTCCGTCATCGCCTCGCGCCGCGCGGTGAACCTGATCTGGGCCGGGCTCGCGCTCTGCGGCGTGTTCCTGCTCGGCGGAGGGGGCGGCTTCAGCGGCCTCGACCCGGTCGGTGTCGCCTACGCGCTCGGGGCGGGCGCGATGTGGGCCGCGTACATCGTCTTCAGCGCGCGCACCGGGCGGCGCTTCCCGCAGGCCGACGGGCTCGCGCTGGCGATGGTGGTCGCGGCGGTGCTGTTCCTGCCGCTCGGGATCGCCGAGTCCGGGCCGAAGCTCGTCGATCCCGGCACGCTGGCGCTGGGCGCGGTGGTCGCCGTCATGTCGTCCGTGCTGCCCTACACCCTCGAACTCCTCGCGCTGCGGCGGCTCCCCTCGCACACCTTCGCGGTCCTGATGAGCCTGGAACCGGCCATCGCCTCCCTCGCCGGGTTCCTCGTACTCAGCCAGGCCCTGTCCCTGGCGGAGGCGCTGGCGGTCTCCCTGGTCATCGTGGCGAGCATGGGCGCGGTGCGGACGCAGGTGGGGCGGGGCAGGAAGACGGTGAGTGGTGAGGCGTGAGCGGTCACCGCGCGCCGCGTATCCCGAGAACGTACGCGGCGGTGAGCGCGACGCCACGGTCCTCGTCCTGGGAGAGGTCCGCGAGGGCGCGTGACGCCGTGGCTCCCGGGATGTCCGCGAGCGCCTGCGCCAGCCGTCGACGCACGGAGGGCGCAGACAGCGCAGCCAACCCAGACAGCGCAGACGGTCCGGCTCCGTCGCCCTGCGCGAGGCGGTCGACGAGTCCGGCGGCGATCTGATCCGCCAGCGCAGGACAGCTCGCCAGGGCGCTCAACGCGTCGGCCGCGTCGACGTCATTGGCCTCCTCGGCCACCATGTCGATGAGCGTAGGGATCGCCTCGGCCACCCCACGCGCCCCGAGCGCCAGAGCCGCGTACCTGCGGACCACGATGTCGGGGTTGGCGAGGGCGCCCCGCAGCAGTGCGGTCGCCTCGGCGTCCGTGATCTCGGCGAGGGACTGGACGGCGCGTTCGCGCACCTCGGGCGCCGGTGAGGCGAGGCCCTCCGCCAGCAACGCCCATCCGCCGTCGCCGGATCGCGCCAGAGCCCACCGCAGGGCTCCGGCGACGTTCGTGTCCGTCTCGCTCAGCGCCGCCTGGACCAGTGCTTCCACCGGCACCGGAACCTCTTCGCCCGAGGACAGGGCCGCGCGCTGGCGCTTCGCGGCGCTCTTGGACCCCAGCGCCTGGAGGAGGGCGACGGTCTGGAGGACGTCCTCCCAGCCAGAGGGTTCCGCCGCGTCGATCCGACGGAGCCGGGTGAGCAGTTCCGTCTCGTCCGCGATGCGTTCCCGCGTCCGGCGGATGAGGTCGTCGACCAGCTCCGAGGGTGCGAAGCCGGGGTCGTCGAGCGCGCGCCCGACGTCACGCAGCGACATTCCCAGGGACCGCAGGCTCTCGATGTGGAAGATCCGCAGGAGGTCGTCGTCGGAGTACTCGCGGTAGCCGCCGCCGGTGCGGCCCGTCGGCCGCACCAGGCCGAGCGAGTCGTAATGCCGGAGCATGCGGGCGCTGACCCCGGACCGCCGAGCCACCTCACCGATCAGCACGGCCGCTCACCCCTCCTGGCCCCTTCCGCCCTCCTGGCCGGTCCCGCCGAGGGCGACGACGCGCTTCGCCTCCTCGACGGCGAACTCGAACCCGGCGTCCGGGTCGCGCAGCAGCCGTTCCGTGGCGAGCGCGTGCGTGCGCACGCGAGGATCGGGCCCCGTCGTACTCACCGTACTCGTCGTCCCCGGCGTCCCCGGCGTCCCCGTCGTCCTCGTCGCGGCGCGCAGAGCCGGCAGGATCACCTCGCCGAGTGCGATCAGCGCCCGGCTGAGGCTCAGCTGCGTCTCCCGTCCGCCGCGCCCGAGCTGTGTCGCCAGTGCCGTGGCCAACCCGGGCTCTTCACCGTCGGGTACGAGCGCGACCGCCGCCCGCCAGGCGCTCCGCGCCACCTCGTCATCCGCGTCGGACAGCAGCGCCGGTGTGATCGCCGGCCACGCCCGGCGGTCGCCGATCTTGGACAGTGTGTGCAGCGCCTGGCCCCGCGCCTGCGCACGCTCCGAGCGCACCTGGCGGAGAAGCGCCGGGACCGTCGTCGACGCCGGGTGGCGGGTGAGCGCCCAGGTCAGCATCTCGCGTACGTAGAACTCGGGTTCGGTCGCGCAACGCTCGATGAGCTTGTCGATGAACCGCGGGTCGGGGGACGTGCCGACCGCGAGCGCCGCGCGCAGCCGCACGGACGAGCGGCTGTCCTCCAGTCCCCGCAGAGCGCGAAGCGTGTCCTGTTCCGGGTCCTGCTCCGGCATGACCATCGGGATCACTGAGATCACCTCCTCGGCACAGTGAAGACCTTGTCACGGTGTCAAGGTCAAGCCACCGCCACCGCCCCTCAAACTCATGCAAGCACGCTTGCTTGTTTCTATGCGCGCTGCCATGCTCCAGGCACACCGCCGTCCCCCGAGGGGAGCGTTCCGTGTCCGACGCGTCCGATGTCCTGTCCGTGCTCGACGACCTGCGCGGCGAGAGCGAGGAACTCGACCGGCTCGTCGCGGAGTTGAGCGAGGACCGCTGGGCCCTCGCGACGCCCGCGCCCGGCTGGACGATCGCCCACCAGATCGCCCACCTCGCCTGGACCGACCGGGCCGCACTGCTCGCCGCCACCGACCCGGAGGCCTTCGCCGCCGAGGTCGAGAAGGCGGTCGCGGCTCCCGGCTCGTTCGTCGACGAGGGCGCCGAGGAGGGGGCCGCGCTGCCGCCCGCCGAACTGCTCGCCCGCTGGCGGGCCGGGCGCGGCGAGTTGGGGCGGGTCCTCGGCGAGGCCCCCGCCGGGACGCGTCTGCCCTGGTACGGGCCGCCGATGGCCGTGCCGTCCATGGCGAGCGCGCGGCTCATGGAGACCTGGGCGCACGGCCAGGACGTGGCGGACGCGCTCGGCGTGCCGCGCGCTCCGACCGACAGGCTGCGGCACGTGGCGCGGATCGGCGTGCGGGCGCGGGACTTCGCGTTCGCCGTACGAGGGGAGAGCGCGCCGCGTGAGGAGTTCCGGGTCGAGCTGACCTCGCCCGTGACGGGGGAGGTGTGGGCGTACGGCCCGGCGGACGCCGCCCAGCGCGTGACCGGGCCCGCGCTCGACTTCTGCCTCCTCGTCACCCAGCGCGCCCACCGCGCGGACCTCGCGCTGCACGCGGAGGGCGCGTCCGCCGACCGCTGGCTGGACATAGCCCAGGCCTTCGCGGGACCACCGGGCGCCGGCCGCCAGCCGCGTGCACTGCGTGAGCCTCGTGACCCGAGCGAGCCGAGCGAGCCGCGTGAGCCGCGTGAGCCACGCGATTCGTGCGATCCGCGCGGCCCGGTCGAGCCGAATGAGCCACGGGATTCGAGCGATCCACGCGAGCCGCGTGACCCATGCAAGCCACGCGACCCCCGCAAACCCCGCCAGGAAGCCGGCCGATGACCCCAGAACCCCTCCGCATCGGCAACGCCTCCGGCTTCTACGGTGACCGCTTCGACGCGATGCGCGAGATGCTGAACGGCGGCCCCCTCGACGTCCTCACCGGTGACTACCTCGCCGAGTTGACCATGCTCATCCTCGGTCGTGACCGGCTCAAGGACCCCGCGCGTGGGTACGCCAAGACGTTTCTGCGGCAACTGGAGGAGTGCCTCGGCACCGCCCACGAGCGGGGCGTGAAGATCGTCGTCAACGCGGGCGGGCTCAACCCGGCCGGGCTCGCCGGTGCCGTGCGTGAGCTGGCCGGACGGCTCGGCGTCCCCGCGCGGGTCGCGCACGTCGAGGGCGACGACCTCGGGGGGCCGGACGGCCGCTTCCCCGGCGCCCTCACCGCCCACGCCTACCTCGGCGGCGCCGGAATCGCGGCGTGCCTGAGCGCGGGGGCCGACATCGTCGTCACCGGACGCGTGACCGACGCCGCCCTGGTCACCGGGCCCGCCGCGGCCCACTTCGGGTGGGAGCCGACCGCGTACGACCGGCTCGCGGGCGCGGTCGTCGCCGGGCACGTCCTGGAGTGCGGGACGCAGGCGACCGGCGGCAACTACGCCTTCTTCGCCGAGTACGGCCCCACGTCCGTACGCCGCCCCGGCTTTCCGCTCGCCGAGATCCACGAGGACGGCTCGGCCGTCATCACCAAGCACGACGGCACGGGCGGCTTCGTCGACGTCGGCACGGTCACCGCGCAGCTCCTCTACGAGACGACGGGTGCCCGCTACGCCGGCCCGGACGTCACCGCCCGGCTCGACACGGCCGTCCTCACCCAGGAGGGCCCGGACCGCGTACGGATCGACGGCGTGCGCGGCGAGGCCCCGCCGCCCACCCTGAAGGCCGGACTGACCCGGATCGGCGGCTTCCGCAACGAGGTCGTCCTCGTCCTCACGGGACTGGACACCGAGGCCAAGGCCGCGCTCGTCCGCGCCCAAATGGAGGACGCCCTCGACCGCGCCAAGTCCCGCCCCGCCGAGGTCCGGTGGGAGCTGGCCCGCACCGACCGCGCGGACGCGGCCACCGAGGAGACCGCGTCCGCCCTGCTGCGGCTCGTCGTGCGCGACCCGGACGCGGACACGGTCGGCCGCGCCCTCAGCGGCGCCGCCGTCGAACTCGCCCTCGGCAGCTACCCCGGCTTCCACGTGACCGCGCCGCCCGGCAAGGCCGCGCCCTACGGCGTCTTCGAGGCGGCGTACGTCGACCGGTCCGGCGTCGCGCACGTGGCCGTGCTGCAGGACGGGGAGCGGCGCCCCGTACCGTCCGGCGACGACACCCTCGTACTGGAGGAAGTGGATCCGCCACCGCTGCCCGAACCCCTGCAGCCCGGGCCCACCCGCCGCGTGCCGCTCGGCCTCGTCGCCGGGGCCCGCAGCGGCGACAAGGGCGGGGACGCCAACGTCGGCGTGTGGGCACGCACCGACGACGCCTGGCGGTGGCTCGCCCACGAACTGACCGTCGACCGCTTCCGGGAACTCCTCCCGGAGACCGCCGACTTGACCGTCGTACGCCACGACCTGCCCAACCTGCGCGCCCTGAACTTCGTCGTGGAGGGCCTGCTCGGCGAGGGCGTCGCCGCGCGGGCCCGCTTCGATCCGCAGGCCAAGGGCCTCGGCGAGTGGCTGCGCGCCCGCCACCTGGACATACCGGAGGTCCTGCTGTGACCGTCCTCGCCTCCGCGCTCGACCCCGCGAGCGCCGAGTACGCCGAGCACCGCGCCGCCATGCTGGAGAAGCTGGCCGCACTCGACGCCGAGCAGGCCAAGGCCCTGGAGGGCGGCGGCGAGAAGTACGTCCAACGGCACCGCGAGCGCGGCAAGCTGCTGGCCCGGGAGCGGATCGAGCTGCTCCTCGACCCGGACACGCCGTTCCTGGAACTGTCCCCGCTGGCCGCCTGGGGCAGCGACTACCCCGTCGGCGCCTCCATGGTCACCGGCATCGGCGTCGTGGAGGGCGTCGAGTGTCTGATCACCGCCAACGACCCGACGGTCAGGGGCGGCGCCTCCAACCCGTGGACGCTGAAGAAGGCCTTCCGGGCGCATGAGATCGGGCATGCCAACCGGCTGCCGTCGATCCACCTCGTGGAGTCGGGAGGCGCGGACCTGCCCTCCCAGAAGGAGATCTTCATCCCGGGCGGCGCCCTGTTCAAGCACCTCACGCAGTCCTCGGCGGCCGGGATTCCGACGATCGCCGTCGTCTTCGGGAACTCGACCGCCGGCGGCGCCTACGTCCCCGGCATGAGCGACCACGTGATCATGGTCAAGGAGCGGGCGAAGGTCTTCCTCGGCGGACCGCCGCTGGTGAGGATGGCGACCGGCGAGGAGAGCGACGACGAGTCGCTCGGCGGCGCCGAGATGCACGCCCGCACCTCCGGCCTCGCCGACTACCTCGCCGAGGACGAGCGCGACGCGCTGCGGCAGGCGCGCAGGGTCGTCTCCCGCCTCAACTGGCGCAAGGCGTACGCGGAACCGGGCACAGCCGAGCCACCCAAGTACGACGAGGACGAACTCCTCGGCATCGTGCCCGGCGACCTGAAGAAGCCCTTCGACCCGCGCGAGGTCATCGCCCGCATCGTCGACGGCTCCGACTTCGACGAGTTCAAACCGCTGTACGGCACGAGCCTCACCACGGGGTGGGCCGCCCTGCACGGCTACCCGGTCGGCGTCCTCGCCAACGCGCAGGGCGTCCTGTTCAGCGAGGAGTCCCAGAAGGCCGCCCAGTTCATCCAGCTGGCGAACCAGCGCGACATCCCGCTCCTGTTCCTGCACAACACCACCGGCTACATGGTCGGCAAGGAGTACGAACAGGGCGGCATCATCAAACACGGCGCCATGATGATCAACGCGGTCAGCAACTCGCGCGTACCGCACCTGTCCGTCCTCATGGGCGCCTCGTACGGCGCCGGGCACTACGGCATGTGCGGGCGCGCCTACGACCCGCGCTTCCTCTTCGCCTGGCCCAGCGCGAAGTCCGCCGTCATGGGCCCGCAGCAGCTCGCCGGGGTCCTGTCGATCGTCGCCCGCGCGTCCGCCGCCGCGAAGGGGCAGCCCTACGACGACGAGGCCGACGCGGGGCTGCGCGCCATGGTGGAGCAGCAGATCGAAGCCGAGTCGCTGCCGTTGTTCCTCTCCGGGCGGCTCTACGACGACGGGGTCATCGACCCGCGCGACACCCGCACCGTCCTCGGCCTGTGCCTGTCCGTGATCCACACGGCCCCCTACGAAGGCGCGCGCGGCGGCTTCGGCGTCTTCCGGATGTGAGGCAGTGACGATGATCGAGTCAGTACTGGTGGCCAACCGCGGCGAGATCGCCTGCCGCGTCTTCCGCACCTGCCGCGACCTCGGCATCGCCACGGTCGCCGTCCACTCCGACGCCGACGCGGACGCCCTGCACGTACGGGAGGCCGACACGGCGGTACGGCTGCCCGGCGCGGCGCCCTCCGAGACGTATCTGCGCGGCGACCTCGTCGTGAAGGCGGCGCAGGCGGCGGGCGCCGACGCCGTCCACCCCGGCTACGGCTTCCTCTCCGAGAACGCGGGCTTCGCGCGCGCCGTCCTGGACGCGGGCCTCGTCTGGATCGGCCCGCCCCCGGAGGCGATCGAGGCGATGGCGTCCAAGACGCGCGCCAAGGAGCTGATGGGCGTCGAGCCGCTCGGTGACGTCACCGAGGCCGACCTGCCGGTCCTGGTGAAGGCGGCGGCCGGGGGCGGCGGGCGCGGCATGCGCGTCGTACGCGACATGGCGGATCTGGCGGGGGAGCTGGCGGCGGCGCGCGCCGAGGCGGCCGGTGCCTTCGGTGACGGCGAGGTGTTCGTCGAGCCGTACGTCGAGGGCGGACGGCACGTCGAGGTGCAGGTGATGGCCGACGCGCACGGCACCGTGTGGACGCTCGGCACCCGCGACTGCACCCTCCAGCGCAGGCACCAGAAGGTCATCGAGGAGTCCCCGGCGCCGGGCCTCGCCCCGGACCTGGCCGCCGGGCTGCACGCGCAGGCGGTGCGGGCCGCGCGCGTGACCGGGTACCGGGGCGCGGGAACGGTCGAGTTCCTCGTCACGCGGGACGGGCGGGCGCACTTCCTGGAGATGAACACCCGCCTCCAGGTCGAGCACCCCGTCACGGAGGCCGTGTTCGGTCTCGACCTCGTCGCGCTGCAGCTCCAGATCGCCGAGGGACTCGCACTGGAGAAGGACCCGCCGCCCGCGCGCGGGCACGCCGTCGAGGCCCGCCTGTACGCCGAGGACCCGGCGGCCGACTGGGCCCCGCAGACCGGCACCCTGCACCGCCTGGACGTGCCGGGCGCCGTCCGCCTGGACACGGGTTACACGGACGGCGACACGATCGGCGTCCACTACGACCCGATGCTCGCCAAGGCCATCGCGTACGCGCCCACCCGCGCACAGGCCGTGCGCAAGCTGGCGGGCGCGCTGGAGCGGGCCGTCGTCCACGGGCCGGTCACCAACCGCGACCTGCTCGTACGCTCCCTGCGCCACCCCGAGTTCACCGACGCCCGCATGGACACCGGCTTCTACGACCGGTACGCCGCCGAACTCGCCGCCGCCCCGACCGACCCGCACGCACCGCTGGCCGCCGCCCTCGCCGACGCGCACGGCCGCTCGCGGTTCGGCGGCTGGCGCAACCTCCGCTCACAGCCCCACCTCAAGCGCTACCGCACCGAGCCCGACGGCACCGAGCACGAGGTCCGCTACGACCACACCCGGGCCGGCCTGACCGCCGAGGGGGTGCGGGCCCTCACCGTGACGCCGACGCTCGTCGAGCTGGAAGTGGACGGCGTACGAAGGAAGTTCACGGTCGCGCGGTACGGGGAGCGCGTGTACGTCAGCACGCCCCGCGGCGACACCGCCCTCACCTCGCTGCCGCTGCTCCCCGAGCCCACCGCGCGCCGCGCACCCGGCTCGCTGCTCGCCCCGATGCCGGGCACCGTCGTCAAGATCGCCGAAGGGCTCGCCGAGGGCGCGCCGGTCACGGCCGGGCAGCCCCTCGTCTGGCTGGAGGCCATGAAGATGGAGCACCGCGTCTGCGCTCCCGCCTCCGGCACGCTCACCGCGCTGCACGCCGTGCCCGGCCACCAGGTCGAGGTAGGCGCGCTGCTCGCCGTCGTCCAGGCCGCTTCCCCGGAGGAGTCCGTATGAGCACCGCACGGAGTACCGCACGCAGTACCGCTCGCACCGTCCTCGAAACCGAAGAGCACCGAGTCCTGCGCGCCGCCGTCGCGGCCCTCGGCAAGCGCTACGGCCGCGACTACATGACCCGCGTCGTGGCGGGCGACGGCCACCCCGACGAGCTGTGGGCGGACGCCGCCAAGCTCGGCTACCTCGGCGTGAACCTGCCCGAGGAGTACGGCGGCGGAGGCGGCGGCATCTCGGAACTCTCCATCGTCCTCGAAGAGCTGGGCGCGGCGGGCTGCCCGCTCCTGATGATGGTCGTCTCGCCCGCGATCTGCGGCACCGTCATCGCCCGCTTCGGCACCGAGGAGCAGAAGCGGGCCTGGCTGCCCGGCCTCGCCGACGGCTCCCGCACCATGGCCTTCGGCATCACCGAGCCGGACGCGGGCTCCAACTCCCACCGCATCACCACCACGGCCCGCCGCGACCCCGACTCCGGCGACTGGCTCCTGACCGGCCGCAAGGTGTTCATCTCGGGCGTCGACATCGCCGACGCCACGCTCATCGTCGGCCGTACGTCGGACGCCCGCACCGGCAACCTCAAGCCGTGCCTGTTCATCGTCCCGCGCGACGCCCCCGGCTTCCAGCGGCGTCAGATCGAGATGGAGCTGCAGGCCCCGGAGAAACAGTTCGAGCTGGTCCTGGACGACGTACGGCTGCCGCCCGACGCGCTGGTGGGCGACGAGGACGCGGGGCTGCTCCAGCTCTTCGCCGGGCTGAACCCCGAGCGGATCATGACGGCCGCCTTCTCGCTCGGCATGGCCCGCTACGCCCTGCACCGCGCCACCGAATACGCCCGTGAGCGCACCGTCTGGAAGACGCCCATCGGCGCCCACCAGGCCATCGCGCACCCCCTCGCCCAGTCCCACATCGACATCGAACTGGCCCGCCTGATGACGCGGAAGGCCGCCGCGCTCTACGACGAGGGCGACGACACGGCCGCGGGCGAGGCCGCCAACATGGCCAAGCTCGCCGCCGCCGACGCCTGTGTGAAGGCCGTCGACCAGGCCGTGCACACCCTCGGCGGCAACGGCCTCACCAAGGAGTTCGGGCTCGCCTCGCTCATCGTGGCCTCCCGGGTGGCACGGATCGCCCCCGTCAGCCGGGAGATGATCCTCAACTACGTCTCCCACCAGACGCTCGGCCTGCCCAAGTCGTACTGAGGAGCGCCCATGAGCCTTGTCGTCTCCTCCCCGGCGCGTGGCGTCACCACCGTCCTCCTGGACTTCCCCGAGCGCCGCAACGCGCTCTCGGCGGACCTGGTGGGCGCCCTCGCCGAGGCGCTCCACGACCTCGGCGAGGACCCCGGCGCACGCGCGATCGTCCTCGCCCACACCGGGGCGACGTTCTGCGCCGGGGCCGACCTGCGCGAGCCACCGGACCCCCGGGACTTCGTACGGCTGCTCCGGCAGGTCGTGGAGCTGCCGAAACCGGTGCTCGCCCGGGTGGACGGCCATGTCCGGGCGGGCGGGCTCGGGCTGCTCGGCGCGTGCGATCTGGCGGTCGCCGGGCCCGCCGCGTCGTTCGCGCTCACGGAGGTCCGCATCGGCGTCGCGCCCGCCGTGATCTCCCTCCCCCTGCTGCCCCGCCTCGATGCGAACGCCGCCTCCCGCTACTGCCTCACCGGCGAGCGCTTCGGCGCGGCGGAGGCGGCGCGGATCGGCCTCGTCACGGCGTACGCGTCCGACGTGGACGCGGGCCTCGAACCGATCCTGGACGGGCTGCGGCGGGCGGCGCCGGGCGCCCTGGCCGAGACGAAGAAGCTGCTCACGGCTAAGGTGCTCGACGCGTTCGACGACCATTCGGACGCCGTCCTCGCCCTGTCCGCGCGGCTCTTCGGTTCCCCCGAGGCGCGGGACGGCATGGGGGCGTTCCTCGAACGACGGGAGCCCCCATGGGTGCTGTGACCACCGCCGACCGGGCGCCCAAGCAGGACCGCAGCCGCGCGACACGGCAGAGGCTCCTGGAGGCCGCGGTCTCCTGCCTCGCCGAGCACGGCTGGGCGGGCTCCACGGTCTCGGTGGTCGCCGAGCGCGCCGGGGTCTCGCGGGGCGCGGCACAGCACCACTTCCCGACCCGGGAGGACCTCTTCACCGCCGCCGTCGAGTACGTCGCCGAACAGCGCTCCACGGCCCTGCGCGGTCTGCGGGCGCAGGACCGGGCGGCGGTGGTCGAGGTCCTGGTCGATCTGTACCTCGGCCCCCTCTTCCGTGCCGCGCTGCACCTGTGGGTGGCCGCGTCCAACGAACCCCAGCTCGGATCCCGGGTCACGGAACTGGAGGCCCGCGTGGGCCGCGAGACGCACCGCATCGCGGTGGAACTCCTGGGCGCCGACGAGTCCGTCCCCGGCGTCCGCGAGACCATCCAGGGCCTTCTGGACATGGCCCGGGGCCTGGGCCTCGCGAACCTCCTCACGGACGACCGCGCCCGCAGGGACCGGGTGGTCGCCCAGTGGACGGTCCTGGTGGAGGGGGCGCTCACCGGAAAATTCAGCCCCTCCGGCGTTTGAGGAGCGGGGTCCGGGGCGGAGCCCCGAGGCGTCAGCGGGCGATGTCCGCGTACCCCTCGATGGCCCGCGGGGCCCGCGATCCGGGCCCCACATACCGGGCCGATGGCCGCACCAGCCGCCCCGTCCGCTTCTGCTCAAGAATGTGCGCCGACCACCCGGCGGTCCTCGCGCACGTGAACATGGACGTGAACATGTGCGCCGGCACCTCCGCGAAGTCGAGGACGATCGCCGCCCAGAACTCCACGTTCGTGGCGAGGACCCGGTCGGGCCGACGCGCGTGCAGCTCGTCGAGGGCCGCTTTCTCCAGTGCCTCCGCGACCTCGAAGCGGGGCGCCCCCAGCTCACGGGCGGTGCGGCGCAGCACCCGCGCACGGGGGTCCTCGGCCCGGTACACCCGGTGCCCGAAGCCCATCAGCCGCTCACCCTTGTCGAGCGCCTGCTTCACGTACGCCACCGCGTCACCCGTGCGCTCGATCTCCTCGATCATGCCGAGGACCCGGGACGGGGCACCACCGTGCAGCGGCCCGGACATCGCGCCGACGGCCCCGCTCAGCGCCGCCGCCACGTCCGCGCCGGTGGAGGCGATGACGCGGGCGGTGAACGTGGAGGCGTTCATGCCGTGCTCGGCGGCCGACGTCCAGTACGCGTCGACGGCCTGGACGTGCTTGGGGTCGGGCTCCCCGCGCCACCGCTTCATGAACCGCTCGACGACGGTCTCCGCCTTGTCGATCTCCCGCTGCGGAACCATCGGCAGGCCCTGGCCGCGGGCCGACTGGGCGACGTAGGACAGGGCCATGACGGCGGCGCGCGCCAGGTCCTCGCGGGCCCGCTGCTCGCTGATGTCGAGGAGCGGCCGCAGGCCCCACACGGGGGCGAGCATCGCGAGCGCGGACTGGACGTCGACGCGGATGTCCCCGGAGTGCACCGGGATCGGGAAGGGCTCGGCGGGCGGCAGGCCGGGGTTGAACGCGCCGTCGACGAGCAGGCCCCACACGTTCCCGAAGGAGACGTGGCCGACCAGATCCTCGATGTCGACGCCGCGGTAGCGAAGCGCGCCGCCTTCCTTGTCCGGTTCGGCGATCTCCGTCTCGAACGCGACGACTCCTTCAAGTCCGGGTACGAAGTCGGACATCAGGCGGCTCCTCGTGATGGGTTCGACATGATGGTTCGCGGAGTGGTGGGTTGCGACCAGCTCATGACCATGCGTCAAAGATGGGCGATTATGATCCGGTTCCGCGGTCAATTGCGCCCTTGTCCGGCGAATTCGACGACTCGCGGTCCGAAGCGGTCATCCCGGTGATGCCCCGTGAGGCTGGTGGTCACCCAACCGATTCGGCAGCAGGACGATATCCCCTGGTGCCACCTTTGGCGATGGAATGCGGCACTCAGTGCCACAGGTCACCTCTCTCCTGTGCGATACGCCCCACCGGGCGCCCCTTCGTATACGGCAAGATGACCGTGTGACCGACTCCAGTGCCTCCTTCCCCGAATCTCTCCCCGAGCCGGCCGGTATGCGCGAGCAGTACGTCACCGAAGGCCTCGCCGAGAGTGAGCTGCCCGCCGATCCCATGGAACAGTTCGCGCGCTGGTTCAAGGAGGCGGCGCGCGACACGGACGCCGTGCGCGAACCGAACGCCATGGTCGTCTCCACGGCCGACGCCGAGGGCAGGCCGAGCTCGCGCACGGTGCTCCTGAAGGGCTTCGACGAGCGGGGCTTCGTCTTCTTCACCAACTACGACTCCCGCAAGGCCCACGAGCTGGCCGCCAACGCGTACGTCTCACTGCTCTTCCCCTGGCACCCCATGGCCCGCCAGGTCATCGTCTCCGGCACCGCCGCGCGCGTCGGCCGCGAGGAGACGGTCGCCTACTTCCGCACCCGCCCGCACGGCTCCCAGCTCGGCGCCTGGGCGAGCGCCCAGTCCTCCGTGCTCACCTCACGGGACGAACTCGACCGCGCGTACGCCGACTTGGCGGCCCGCTACCCGGAGGGCGAACAGGTCCCCGCCCCGCCGAACTGGGGCGGCTTCCGCGTGACGCCACAGTCGGTGGAGTTCTGGCAGGGCCGCGGAAACCGCCTGCACGACCGCCTGCGGTACACCCGGATGCCGGACGGCACGAGCTGGCGGCTGGACCGCCTGAGCCCCTGATCCGAGCCCGTCCGGCGTCACCCCCTCAGAACCCCCTCCAGAAACGGTTCGATCGCCGCGCGCCATTCGCCCGGCTGGTCGTAGTGGACGAGGTGCCCCGCGTCGACCACCTCCGCGTACTCCCCGCGGGGCAGCACGCGGACCATCTCCTGGGACTCCGCCCGGCCCAGCTCGCCGTCCAGACCGCGGACGACGAGCGTGGGGCAGCGGACCTGGATCAGCTCCTCCCAGTGCGCGTCGTGCACCCACGGCTCGCGGGACTTGAGCATCTGGGCGCGGTCGAACACGGGCCGCCAGCCGTCCGGGCCCTCGGCCATCACCTCGGTGAAGAACTCGCCGCGCGCCGGATTGGGCCGCTCCACCCAGGGGTCGTCCTCGCCGAACCACTTGCGTACGTCGGCGAGCGTCGCGAACGGCACGGGCCAGGACTTGAACCAGTTCTCCCACTCGCGCTGCGAGGCCGCGCCGAGCGCGGAGGCCCGCATGTCGCAGATGATCAGGCCCCGGACGAGATCGGGGCGGCGCGCGGCGAGCTGCCAGGCGGTGAGCGCCCCCATGGAGTGGCCGATGAGGACGGCGGGCGCGAGACCGAGCTGGAGGAGGGCGGCCTCGGCGTCGTCCACGTAGGCCTCGCGGGTGTAGGGGCCCTCCGGGGGCTTCTCGCTCCGGCCGTGGCCGCGCTGGTCGAGGGCGATCGCGCGGTGCCGCTCGGAGAGCCAGCGGGCGGTGCCCGCCCAGTGGGACGCGCGCCCCATCAAGCCGTGCAGCAGGAGCACGCCGCCCGGCGCTCCCTCGGCCTCCCTCAGTTTGGGAGGATCGGCGAACTCCCAGGCGGCGAGGCGTACGCCACCCGCGCCCGTCACGTCGATGCGCCGCACCATGATTCCTGGCACCCCCCTTGATTCCGCTCGGGATCCACGCCTGGTCCTGCCCCGCACCCCCGCACGCTATCGAACTCCCTTTCGAAAGCGGGCGGATTGCCAGTAACACCCCTCGTTCGGGTGACCACGCTCAAGGATTGACGGGCGTGGCCGAGGGGAGATCTTCATCGGGAAGCGGGCCGCTCGGGGATATCGGCCCGTGGGGATCGACCCCGAGAGCTCGGGGCTCCGGGTCGGCACAGGGGAGGACAGGTCCCGGCGCCTTCGGGCGCCGGGACTCTCGCGTCCAGGACCACCAGACGGGCACATCCTCCCGCCCCCTCTCCGGCCGTGCGGCCAGACCCGGTGCCGACACGGTCAAGAGCCCTCAGGTCATATGCCTCTCGCGACAGCCTCGCACGCGAAACGCTCGCGCGCTGCGATTCCGCACACTGAATCTTGGATTCCGCAAGATCTCGTGGAGATCGTGTAGGCCCGTCAACTACCCCACCAGTAGCGGAAGTTGACGGAAGTGTCCGCACGCGGCGACCTGGCCCCGAAGGGGGGCGGCCACCGCGTGCGCGCGGTGTCTCAGCGCTTGGCGACGAAGACGTGCGAGGCGATCTCCGAGGACAGCTCCGCGGCCTCGCCGCTGCTGCCCACGAGCACGCCGCCCGCCGACTCCGTCACGCTCACCACGGAGCCCGGCTGCACACCGGCCCGCCGCAGTGTGTACATCAGCTGGGCGTCCGTCTGGATCGGCTCGCCGATGCGGCGCACGACGACCGTCTTGCCCTCGGTGCCCGGATCGAGCTCCGTGAGGGAGACCATGCCCTCGTCCAGGAACGGGTCCGCGCCGTCCTTCTCGCCCAGCTCCTCGAGGCCCGGGATCGGGTTGCCGTACGGAGACTCGGTGGGGTGGCGCAGGAGCTCCAGGACGCGGCGCTCCACGGCCTCGCTCATCACATGCTCCCAGCGGCACGCCTCGGCGTGCACCTGCTCCCATTCGAGCCCGATCACATCGACGAGCAGGCACTCCGCCAGGCGGTGCTTGCGCATCACACGGGTGGCCAGGCGGCGGCCCTCCTCGGTGAGCTCCAGGTGCCGGTCGCTGGCGACCGCCACCAGACCGTCACGCTCCATGCGCGCCACGGTCTGGCTCACCGTCGGTCCGCTCTGGTCGAGCCGCTCGGCGATCCGGGCGCGCATGGGGACGACACCTTCCTCCTCCAATTCGAGGATGGTGCGCAAATACATCTCAGTGGTGTCAATCAGCCCCGACATGGGTGCCCCTCAGAATCGCTCGTGCGCTGGCCCTGCCCTCAATTCTGACGCATACCACTGACAACCGTGCCGCGCCGTGGGGAAACCCGCCCCAGACCGTCCGGAGACAGTGTTGACAGGGCACTGGTCCAGACCGCAACGTGATGCGAATGAGCTCCAAGAGCGAGAGCAAGCTGGCCGGTCAGTATTTCGACGCCGCCATCGACCTGCTCCAGCGGGTCCGCGACGAGGAGTCCGGGAACATCGCGGAGGCCGGCACCCTGCTCGCCGACGCGGTCGCGTCCGGCGGCCGCCTTTTCGCCTTCGGCGCCGGACACTCCTCGCTCGCCGCGCAGGACGTCGTCTACCGCGCCGGCGGCCTCGCCCTGATGAACCTCCTGGCCGTGCCCGGCGTCGTCGGCGTCGACGTGATGCCCGCCACCCTGGGCTCCGCCCTGGAGCGCGTCGACGGCCTCGCGGGCGCCGTCCTGGACTCCTCCCCGGCCCGCCCCGGCGACGTACTCGTGATCATCTCCCTCTCCGGGCGGAACTCCCTGCCGGTGGAGATGGCGATGAACGCCCGCGCGCTCGGCCTGAAGGTCGTCGGCGTGACCTCGGTGGCGTACGCGACCGAGACCAGGTCGCGGCACGTCTCCGGGAGCTTCCTGAGGGACCACTGCGACGTGGTGATCGACTCGAAGATCGCCGTGGGCGACGCGGAGCTGTCCCTCGACGGCGTCGACGCGCCGTTCGGCCCCGCGTCCAGCGTCGTCACGAACGCGCTGATGCAGGCGGTGACGGCCGTCGCGGTGGAACAGCTCGCCGAGCGGGGCATCCAGCCGCCGCTGCTCCGTTCGGGGAACGTGGACGGCGGCCACGACTGGAACGGCCGGGTCTTCCAGCAGTACGGGGACCGGATCTTCTACCGCCACTGAAGCGCCCCGAAGCGGCGCGGGTCCGTGACATGTGCGGCTCCGCCGCGTGGGCGCGCGCTCGGCCACCTAGGACCTGTGATCCGCGCGAAATCGCACCCGGACGGTGAGTCCGCCCCCCTCGTTCGCGTTCGCCGCGACATCCGCGTCGTGCGCCCGCGCGATCGCCGCCACGATCGACAGCCCGAGCCCCGCTCCCTCGCCCCGCGCATGCGTACGCTCGTTCAGGCGCCGGAAGGGCTCGAAGAGGTGCGGGACCGTGTCCGGCGGTACCTCGGGGCCCGTGTTGGAGACCTCCAGCTCGCCGCCCCGGGTGACCGATACGCTCACCCGGCCCCCCGGCACGTTGTAGCGGACCGCGTTCGCCACCAGGTTGTGTGTGAGGCGGTCGAGCAGGACACCGTCGCCCTCCACCGTCAACGGCTCGGCCCGTACCGACACGGTCACGTCCCGCCCGGCCGCCTCCTCGGTGAGACCGTCCGTCACCGCGTGCGCCAGGACGTCGAGCGCGACCGGCTCGCGCCGCTCCAGCCCCTGCTCCGACGCGGCGAGCAGCAGCAGCCCCTCGATGAGGTGCTCGCTGTCGTCGGCGACGGAGATCAGCTTCGTACGGATCCTCGCCACTCTCCCGGCGTCCGGTTCACCGGCGAGCCCGATCTCGGCCGCCGCCCGCTGCACGGCCAGCGGCGTGCGCAGCTCGTGCGCCGCGTTGGCCGCGAATCGCTGTTGCGCGCCGACCAGCCGCTCCATCCGGTCCAGCATCTCGTCGAACGTGTCGGCCAGCCGCTTCAGTTCGCCCGGCGGAGCGTCCAGGGCGATCCGCTCGTGCAGATTGGCCCCGGACAGGCGGCGCGCGGTCCCGGTGATCACGGCGACCGGGCGCAGCACCCGGCCCGCCATCCACCAGGCGAGCGCGATCGACAGGACGGCGTACACGGCGAGGACGATCGCGGAGACCGTCAGGAGGCGATTGAGCGCCGCCTCCCCGGCCAGGTCGCTGATCTTCGTCACGGCGAGGCCGTCGTCGAGGCTCGCCGGCACGCCTTCCAGCCGCCGGGCGGGCGCCGCAGACGTCGTCGGCACCGGGACGGTGGTCCGGGGAGGGACCGGTTCCCGGGGCACGGCCGTGGTCACCGCCGTACTGATCGACGTATACAGGCCCTGCTGTACGAGCAGGTACACGAGCCCGGTCAGGAGCGCCCCGGCCAGCACCAGCAGGCCCCCGTACAGGGTGGTCAGCCGAGCCCGCTCGCTGCCCATCGGCACCCGCAGGGGCGCCCGCCGGGTCACAGCGAGCGCCCCGCGATCCGGTAACCGGCCCCGGGGACCGTCTCGACCACCGGCGGTTCGCCCAGCTTCGCCCGGAGCTTGGAGAGGGTCACGCGGACGGCGTTGGTGCGGTAGCTGGTGTCCTCCTCCCAGACCTGTTCGATCAGGTCGTCGCCGCTGACGACCGCGCCGTCCGCCCGCAGCAGTGCCTCCAGGACCGCGAACTCCTTACGGGACAAGGAGAGATGACGGCCGTCGCGGCTGGCCTGGCGGCGGGCGGTGTCCAGGACGAGGCCCGCGCGTTCGAGGACGGGGGGCAGCGCGGGGCGGGCGCGGCGGCCGAGCGCGAGGACACGGGCGAGCAGCTCGTCGTACGCGAACGGCTTGGTGAGATAGTCGTCGGCGCCGAGGCCCAGGCCGGCCACGCGGTCACGCACCGTGCCCGCCGCCGTCAGCATCAGGACGCGCGTGAGTAGCCGCTGCTCGACGACGCGGCGGCACACCTCGTCGCCGTGCAGGCCCGGCAGATCGCGGTCGAGGATCATGACGTCGTACTCCCCGAGCTGGAGTTTCCGCAGCGCGGTCAGACCGTCGGGCGCGATGTCGACGGCGAGCGCGTCGCGCCGCAGCCCGTCGGCGATCATCTCGGCCAGGAATTCCTCGTCCTCCACCAGCAGTACGCGCATGGGGCCCTGTGTACCTGAGAGTGACCTTTCGCCGGTGTAAGCGTCCCCGTTGAGAGAGACGAAACCCCGCTTCCCGCCAGCCTGTGCGTGTCAGCGACAGCACCACGCCGATGTCATGAACCAGGGTCATGAAGGGGAAGCAGTCATGAGGACCAGGTCGACCAGGTCACGTACGCGCTCGGCGGTCATCGCCTCGGGATTCGCCGCGCTCGCGCTCTTCGCCGGAGCGTGTTCTTCCGATCCCGATCCCGATCCCGGTTCCGGTTCCGGTTCCGGGACGGGGAACAGCGAAGGAGGAGCCGGCAAGGGCGCCGCCGCCGACAAAGCGTTCAAGGAGCGCGAGTGCCTGCGCAAGCAGGGGCTGAAGGTGCCCGAGCCGAAGGCCGGTCAGGACAGCCGGGGTATCTCCATCGGCGGCGACATGAGCGCGGAGAAGATGCAGGCCGCCATGGAGAAGTGCGGCATGGGCGGCGGCTCCAAGGGCGGCGGCGTCTCACAGGCCGACAAGGACAAGATGCTCAAGTACGCGCAGTGCATGCGCAAGAACGGCTTCAACATGGCGGACCCGAAGTTCCAGGGCGGCGGGATGCAGGCCCAGCCCATGCCCAAGGGCGCCGAGGCCAGGAAGATGGAGAAGGCGGCCAAGGCGTGCAAGGGCATCGTCGAATGAGGCGCCGCACCGCGGTCGTCGCGACCGTCGTCGCCCTCCTCGCGATCGCCGGCGGAGGGATAGCCGTCACCGCCCTCGCCGACGGAGGCGGAGGGAAGGGCTCCACGGCCCGCGGCGCCGGCCTGCCACCCGCCACCGCGCGCGTGGAGCGAGGCGACCTCAGCAGCGGCACCCAGGTCGACGGCACCCTCGGCTACGCCAAGGAGCGCAAGGTCACCGCGGGCACGACAGGCACCCTCACGTGGCGCGCGGGCACCGGCTCCACCATCCGGCGCGACGGACGCCTGTACGAGGTGAACGGCGCCCCCGTCCACCTCATGTACGGCACCGAACCGATGTACCGCACGCTGAAGCCGGGCGCCGAGGGCAACGACGTACGGCAGTTGGAGGAGAACCTGGCGGCGCTCGGGTACGGGACCGGGCTCGCCGTCGACGACACGTACACGGCGGGCACGGCGGACGCCGTGAAGCGCTGGCAGAAGGCCCACGACCGCAAGCAGACCGGGCGCGTCGGCCCCGAGCAGATCTCCTTCCAGCCCTCGGCGGTCCGCGTGAAGTCCGCCGGTTCGGACGTCGGCGACCAGGTCGCGCCGGGCAGGCCGGTGCTCTCGACGACCGGCTCCGAGCGGGTCGTACGCATCCGGCTCGACGTAGCCGAGGGGAAGCTCGCGAAGAAGGGCGCGAAGGTCACCGTCACGCTCCCGGACGGCACGACGGTGGACGGCAAGGTGGCGGCCGTCGGCAAGACCGCCGAGCCCGGCGACGACCCGTCCGACAAGACTCCCAGGATCCCTGTCACGGTCACCTTCGACGATCCGGGGAAGGTCGGCGGCTTCGACCAGTCCCCGGTCACCGTCGACCTCACCGGCGAGAGCCGCGAGAACGTCCTGTCCGTCCCCGTCAACGCCCTCCTTGCCCTGCCGGGTGGCCGCTTCGGCGTCCAGGTCGTCGCGGGCGGCCGGACACGCGAGGTCGAGGTGGAACTCGGCATGTTCGGGCAGGGCCGGGTCGAGGTGAGCGGCGGCGGGCTGCGGGCCGGGATGAAGGTCGGGGTGCCGAAGGTATGAGCACCGCCCAAGAGCCGGCGCCGGTCGTGGAGTTGCGGGGCGTCACCAAGGAGTACGCGGGTGGGGTCGCCGCCCTGCGCGGAGTGGACCTCACCGTCACCGCCGGTGAACTCCTCGGCATCGTCGGGCCGTCCGGCTCCGGGAAGTCCACGCTGCTGCACATCGTCGGCACCCTCGACCGGCCCACCGCGGGCTCCGTCGCCATCGCCGGGCACGACATCGCCGCGCTCGCCGACCGCAGCCTCTCCGCGCTGCGGGCCTGGCACATCGGCTTCGTCTTCCAGGCATTCCACCTCGTCCCCGGCATGAGCGCCCGCGACAACGTCGCCGAAGGGCTGCTGTACTGCGGGCTCTCCCGCGCCGAGCGGCGCCGCAGGGCCGCGTACGCCCTGGAGCGCGTCGGTCTCGCCGACCGCATGAAGCACCGCCCGCACGAACTGTCCGGCGGGCAGAAGCAGCGCGTCGCCATCGCCCGCGCGGTCGTCGGCGAACCCGACCTGCTGCTCGCCGACGAACCCACCGGCGCGCTCGACTCCGCGTCGGGCGACGCCGTCATGGCCCTGCTGCACGACCTCAACGCGGAGGGCGCGACCATCGCCGTCATCACCCACGACACGGAGATCGCCGAACGGCTGCCGCGGCAGGTGCGGATCAGGGACGGGAGGGTCGTCGCGGATACGCGGGGCCGCCGGGCGGGGGTGGCGGTATGAGTGCGCGCGGGAAGCTCAAGGCGGCGCGGCTCGGTCTCCGCGACGTCCTGCATGTCGGCTCCGCGGGTCCGCGCGCCCGCCCCGTGCGGGTCGTGCTGTCCGCGCTCGGCATCGCCATCGGCATCGCGACGATGGTCGCGGTGGTCGGCATCTCCTCCTCCAGCCAGGCCCATCTGCTGCGGGAGCTGGACAAGCTGGGCACGAACCTGCTGGTGGCCTCGCCGGGCGAGGCGATGTTCGCCGGGGAGAAGGTGACGCTGCCGCGCGACGCGGCCGAACGCGTGGCGCGGGTCGACGGAGTCGAGGACGTGGGCGCGACGGGAGACCTGGACAGCACGGTACGGCGCAGCGAGAAGATCCCCGAGGACGAGACCGGCGGGATCGCCGTGAAGGCCACCACGGAAGGCCTGCTGAAGGTGGTGCGGGGACGCGTGGCGCACGGCAGCTGGTTCAACGCGGCGAACAGCCGCTACCCGTCCGTGGTCCTCGGCCATGTGGCGGCCCAGCGGCTGGGCATCACCTCACCGGGCCAGCAGGTGTGGCTGGACGACCGCTACTTCACGGTCATCGGCGTCCTCGGCCCGCTGCCGCTCGCCCCGGACGTCGAACGCTCGGCGCTGACCGGCTGGGACGCCTCGAAGAAGCTGCTCGGCTTCGACGGCCGTCCGACATCGGTGTACGAGCGTTCCACTGACACCTCTGTCACGCGGGTCCGCAAGCTGCTCGCCCCGTCCATCGACCCGGAGAACCCGCGCAACGTCCAGGTCACCGACCCGTCGTCGGCACTCCAGGCGAAGGCGGCGACGGAAGGCGCCTTCTCCACGCTACTGCTGGGCCTCGGCGGGATCGCACTCCTTGTGGGCGGGGTCGGAGTCGCCAACACCATGATCATCTCAGTCCTGGAGCGCCGCCACGAGATAGGCCTGCGCCGCTCACTGGGCGCGACGCGGGGCCAGATCCGCGTCCAGTTCGTGACGGAGTCCCTGTTGCTGTCGGGCCTCGGCGGTGTCGCGGGCGTGGCGCTGGGCGCGGCGGCGACGGCGGCGTACGCGGCATCCGGCGGCCTGCCGTGGGTGGTCCCCCTTTGGTCCATGGCAGGCGGCTTCGGGGCGACGCTGGTCATCGGCACGGTGGCGGGGCTGTACCCGGCGGTCCGGGCGGCGCGACTGTCTCCGACGCTGGCGTTGCAGGCGGGGTGAGCCCCGGGCGAAGACGGCGGCACCAGCGAGGCCGTACTCGTCCTGACGCCGGCCCGACCGGAGCTGTAGGCGCGGCAGGTCGAGCGGGTCATCGGCCTCCGCGAGACGGCTGGAGAGGGCCCCTCGTGGGTGAGGGTTCTCGTGGGAACCCTCACCCACCCACCGCCCCCGCAAGGTCGAGCGACGCCGCGACCCTCGCCGCGACGCTCTCCGCGTACGTCGCGTCCGCCCGCTCGAACTGACCCCGCCCCGGACCTCGTAGAAACGTCACGACCCCCCGGGTCCGCCCCCGGCTGCGCAGCACCGCGCACAGGGCGTGCACGGTGCCCTCCGGCCACTGCCGGGCGCACGCCCACTCCCGGGCCCGCTCCGGCGCGGCCGCCCCCGCGCTCGCCCGCACAGATCCGGCCCGCTCCACGCACTGCGGCGCCGGATGACCCTCGGGGTAGCGGACCGGTATGCCCGCCATGGCCACCGGCAGGCACGGCCCCGGCACTCCCGCGGGTGTCGCCGCGACCCGCACGAGCCGCACCGGCTCCTCGCCCGTCACCAGGTCCACCAGGGCGTGGTCGGCGAACCCGGCGAGCGCGAAGTCCAGCTGGACGGTGGCGGCCTCCGTGGGGTCCTCGCACTCGGCGGCGGCCCGCGCCGCCCGGTGCAGCTGCTGGGAGCGGAAGCGGAGCTGCGAGGCCTCCTGCTCGGTGAGCTTCGCCTCCGTCACATCCAGGAAGAGCCAGCCGACACCGAGCGGAACCGGCTCCTCCGCGAGCGGTGAGGCGAGCCGCAGAAAACCGCTGCGCCAGCACCGCCGCTCGAACCCGCCCTCCTGTCCGCCGCCGGCCCGCACCGACACCCACAGCTCGGCGGGGGCGGGCGGCGCCCCCTCGGCGAGCACATGCGCCAGCGCGCTCTCCAGCTCCTCGACGCCCTGCCCGAGCAGATCGGCGAGGGGCCGCCCGAGCACCGCCGTACGCCCGAGTCCCAGGGCGCGGGCGGCGTGTTCGTTCACCACCGCGGGGCGGAGGTCCGCGTCGACGAGCACCACACCCCAGGAGGCGTTCTCGAAGAGCGCCTCGCTCAGGGCGATGGACCGCTCCAGGTCGATCTGCGCGTGGACCTCGCTGAAGGCGCAGTACACCCCGGCGGGCTTGCCGTCGCCGCCGCGTACGGACGCGGACTGCATCCGTACGAGGACACGGCCGCCGTCCTTGGTCACCAGGGCGAACTCGTGCACCTGGCGCCCCGGCGCGTCCATCGCCGACAGCAGCCGTCCCTCGATCTCCCCGGCGTCGGCGGCCCGCACGGCCCACCCGGAGAAACCCCGCCGCCCGACGGCCTCCGCCGCCGACCACCCGAGAATCCGCTCGGCCTCGCGGTTCCAGTGCGTCACCACGCCGTCGGCGTCGAACGCGCACAAGGCCGCGTCCATCCCGTCCAACAGCGCCGCGAGCAGGTCCGCCCCGCCGGGCTCGGGCTCCTCGGGGCCCAGTTCGTCAGTAGTTCCGCTCCGCCGCGAAGCACTCACCCGGAACCCCCTGCAGGCCGTGTCCTCGTTCTCAGATCATTCAACTCGACCGTGCCGCACCTCCACAGGGAGTTCCCGGAAGTCGGAGGTAAATCGTTGTGCGGGAAAATCGGTTGTGCGGCTTCCGGGGCGGTTCCTAGGGTGGTGTGCACACGAGAAGGGAGGTGGTTCGGCCGATGTATGGAAACCGGACGCGTGAGGTGACTGCGGGCTAGCGGCCCGTCGTCGCAACTCGAATTCGGCGCCGGACCAGCACGTGTGTTGTGCGTGCAGCCGGCCCTATTCCCAAGCAGTCACCCGACCCGCGAGCCGCCGGTACGTCCGGCCGGCTTCCTCCGCCCGGCCCCGCCGGTGCGGCAGGAACCACGGCTCGCGGGTCGTCTGCGTTCCCGGCCACCGCACACGCCCGGGGCCGGGGCCAGGGGCGTGTGCGGGATCAGCGGACGACGTCGAAGACGTTCTTCTGCAGGCCGTTGGCGTACGCCTCGTGCTCGACGAGCCGCAGCTTCTGCGTGTCCTTGTCCGTGTCGCTGAACAGCCGCTTGCCCGCGCCGAGCAGCAGCGGGAAGACGAGCAGGTGGTAGCGGTCGATCAGGCCGGCGTCCGAGAGGTTCCGGTTGAGGGTGGCGCTGCCGTGGACGATGATCGGGCCGCCCTCGGTCTCCTTCAGCGCGGCCACCTCGTCGAGCGAGCGCAGGATCGTGGTCGGGCCCCAGTCCGGCACCAGGTCGTCGTCGCCGAGGGTGCCGGAGACGACGTACTTGGGCATCGCCTGGTATCCGGCGAAGTCCTCCATGCCCGGCCAGACCGGGCTGAACGCCTCGTAGCTGACCCGGCCCAGCAGCATCGCCGTGGCCTCCTGCTGCTCCCGGCCCTTGATCTCGAAGGCCTCCGGGAGGAACTCCATGTCCTTGAAGGTCCACCCGGAGTTCCGGTAGCCCGGTTCGCCGCCGGGGGCCTCCACGACGCCGTCGAGCGAGACGAAGGCGGTGCTGATCAGGGTGCGCATCTTGGATCTCCAGGTATCTCGTTCATCAACTGCTCACCACATCAGACCGTTGTCCGTCGGAAAAGTCATCGGTCGACGGCTATCCCTTGCTGACGGCCGTGAGGATCTCCGGGAGGCGGCGCGCCAGCCGAGGAGCCGCGAGACGCAGGCCCGCCTCGGTGATCGCCCAGCCGTAGGCCGCGCCCAGGGGCAGCAGGAGCCAGGTCGAGGAGGCCGCGTCCGAGGCGTGCAGCCAGATCGTGAGGGCCAGGACGGGGGCGCACAGCAGGGCCGCCGCGACCATGCCGCCGAAGATGGAGATCCAGGCGAGGCCCGCCTGGCCGGGGGCCACGTTCTTGTAGCCCTCCTGCGGGATCGAGTACGGGAAGCGGGTCGAGGACCAGGCGCCCGTGGCCAGCATCGCGCCGAGCAGCGCGAAGGAGAGGCCGATGACCTCCGGCAGGGCGGGCCAGTCGCCGAGCATCGCCGTGGTGATGACGGTGACCAGGGCGGCGTAGGGGAGGGTGATGACCAGGAGGGCCAGGGTGCGGCCCCGCAGCTCCACGTACGCGTCGCGCGTCGAGGAGATCGTCATCGCCACCATCCAGAACGCCGAGGTGTCCTGGCCGAACTGGTTGTACGTCAGGACGCCGAGCATCCCCGCCGCGAAGCACGCGAAGTACACCGAGCCGGTGCCCTGGAGGGCGTTGAAGACCGGCACGATCAGCCCGATGGCCAGGGAGGTCACCCAGGCCGCCTTCGTCTTCGGGTCGCGCCAGACGTAGCGCAGGCCGCGGTCCATGACGGTGCCGGTGCGGCCCGCGGGGAGCAGGCCGCCGAGGAGCCCAAAGGCGCGTGAGGTGCCCTTCTCCGGTTCCGCCGCCGCCAGGGTGGAGCCGTCCGGCGTCGTCATCAGACGGGTCAGGCTGCGCTGCCAGAGGGTGAGCAGCGCCAGCAGGGCGGCCGCTGACAGGGCGAGTTGGGCGGCCCCTGTCGCGTACGAGCCCTCGCTCACCGAGTCCACCGCGCCGAGCGCCGCGCCCGGCGGGATCCAGCGCACGACGGCCGCCGCCGGGTCGAGGGTGGAGAGCCCGGACGAACCCAGCCTCTGCGCACCGAAGTTGACGGCCTGCGCGCCGACCGCGATGACCAGGCCGCTGAGGACAGCGAGGTCGCGGCCCTTGCGGCTGGTGAGGAGGCGGATGTTGGCGGCGGCGACCGCGCGGGCCAGGGCCACGCAGATGAGGAGGGTGAGGGCGCTCGCCAGGACGCCCGTGACGGCGGCCGCCGCGCCGCGCGCCAGCGCGATCGTCGCGCCGACGGCCAGGCAGAGCGTGAACAGCGGGCCGATGCCGACCAGCGACGCCACGAGCAGCGCCCGCACCAGCGGGCGGGGGCGCAGCGGCAGCATCACCAGGCGGGTCGGGTCGAGGGTCTCGTCACCGCTGGGGAAGAACAGCGGCATGACCGCCCAGCCGAGGGCGAGGACGCCGACGAGGAGTACGCAGAGAGTGGCGGCGTGCGTGTTGCCGCGCAGCACGATCAGGCCGAGGAGCTGGAGCGCGGCGACGAGGAGGGCGAGGGCGACCGACGCGATGTAGGCGGCCCGGCGTCCGGCCGACTGCCGCAGGCCGTTGCGCAGGAGCGACAGCTTGAGCCGTACGAGGACGGGGGTGATCGCCGCTGTGCTCGCGGAGGCCGTCATCGGGCACCGCCGCCCAGCCAGTCGAGGTCGGAGGCCGTGTCGCGGCCGTTCGCGCCGACGAGTTCGAGGAACGCCCGCTGGAGGGAGGGCGCCGAGCCGCGCACCTCGGCGAGGGTGCCCCGCGCGCGGATGCGGCCGGCGGCCATCACGGCGACCCAGTCGCACAGCGACTCGACCAGCTCCATGACGTGGGAGGAGAAGACGACGGTGGCGCCGGAGGCGGTGTAGCGCTCCAGGACGCCGCGGATCGTCTGGGCCGAGACGGGGTCGACGCCCTCGAACGGCTCGTCGAGGAAGAGCACTTCGGGGTTGTGGAGCAGCGCCGCGGCCAGGCCGAGCTTCTTGCGCATGCCGGTGGAGTAGTCGACGACCAGCTTGTGCTGGGCGCCGGCGAGATCGAGTACGTCGAGGAGCTGGGTGGCGCGCTTGTCGACCTCCGCGCCGGGCAGTCCGCGCAGCCGCCCGGTGTACGCGAGGAGTTCGCGCCCCGAGAGCCGCTCGAAGAGCCGCAGGCCCTCGGGGAGTACGCCGATGCGGGCCTTGACCTCGACGGGGTCGCGCCACACGTCGTGGCCGACGACCTCGACGGTGCCCTCGTCCGGTCTGAGCAGTCCGGTGACCATGGAGAGGGTGGTGGTCTTCCCGGCGCCGTTGGGCCCGACCAGACCGATGAACTTGCCCGCGGGCAGCTCCAGATCGATCCCGGCCACCGCGATCTGCTCGCCGAACCGCTTCCAGAGCCCCTGGACCCGTACCGCCGCCGCCTCGGTCACCGTGCCGCCCTTCGCCGCCTTCGCCGCCTTCGTCGTGTCCGCACGATACGTCGGGGGCGGCCCGCGGGTGCGGCCGACGGCTCAGCGGCGGGCTTCCCTGCCGCACGCGTACGCCAGCGGGGAGATGATCTCCTCCGCGTCCGGCAGCCAGCGGTTGGCGGCGGTCGGGCGGCAGGCCCACTGGACGGCGCCCGAGGCACCGAAGCGGGTCGGGGGAGCGGCCACGTAGGCCCCCTCGCCGAGCGTGACCAGATCGATGGCAGCCGGTGGCCAGCCCAGTTTGCGTACGAGGTCGGGGACCTTGGCGGTGGCCCCGGGGAGTACGAAGAACTGCATGCGCCGGTCCGGTGTGCACGTCACGGGGCCGAGCGTGAGCTCCATGCGCTCCATGCGGGCGAGCGCGAGGAACCCGGCGGTCTCAGGCACGTCGATCGCGTCGAACGTACGCCCCGTGGGCAGCAGGATCGACGCCTTGGGCTGCTTCTGCCACAGCCGCCGGGCCACGGTCGCGCTGCCGGTGGCCTGGGTCGGCCAGTCCTCGCGCGCCGGATGTGCGCCGGGGGAGGCGCACACGGCGCTGCCGCACGAGCACCGCTCGGCGCCCTCGGCGTACTCCAGCCATGTACCGGGGAAGATGTCCCAGTGACGCTCCTCCGCGTATCGCACGGCCGTGTCCAGCAAGGCTGCTCCGCGCTGCTTCGGGATCTGCGCGGCTGACGTGACTCCGATGGTCTCTTCCACGGAGTTCTCAACTCCCGCCGACACCCCGGGTTACGGGCGCACGCGAGGGCGGGGGAGGGGCATCGATCCTGCGAACGGGCGCACGGGTGCACGGGTGGGGGCGCGCGGGGGAAATGGCATCCATGTGCGGGTAGCCAGGTCAAGGGCAACCGGAAGACGCCTCGGAGGGAGCCTCCGAGGAAGCCTCTGAGGAACTCCGAGCAGATCCATACATCTTCTTACTTGTGGTTCTTCATGGCTTCTTATGCCTCTTTCGTGGCGCATCTTCGCCTTGCCCCAAGGGCATTGATCGTCGTGAGGCGGCCCCGGCGGCCGCCCCGTATCCGATGGTCCACGGTGCACACAGGGGGTACGCCATGGCCGCCAGGCCTCTCGTCGCGCGGCAGCCCAACGAACGGCTGCAAGCGCTCATCCAGGAAGCCGGCTGCTCCAACGCCGGCCTCGCCCGCAGGGTCAACATGTGCGGCGCGGAGCACGGTCTCGATCTGCGCTACGACAAGACGTCGGTGGCGCGCTGGCTGCGCGGGCAGCAGCCGCGCGGCCGGGCACCCGGCATCATCGCGGAGGCGCTCGGCCGCAAGCTGGGCCGCACCGTCACCATCGACGAGATCGGCATGGCGAACGGCAAGAACCTCGCCTCCGGTGTGGGACTGCAGTTCTCGCCGACCGTCCTCGGCGCCATCGAGCAGGTCTGCGAGCTGTGGCGCAGCGACGTGGGCCGGCGGGACTTCCTCTCCGGCTCGTCCGTGGCCGCGTCCGCGCTCGTCGAGCCCAGCCGCGACTGGCTGATCTCCTCGCCGGACCCGCAGGTCGGACGGACCGCCGGGCCGCGCGTCGGGATGGCGGACGTGGCGGCGGTCAAGGCGATGACGGAGGCACTGACGCGCCTCGACCACCAGTACGGGAGCGGTCATGTGCGGCCCGTCGTCGTGCACTACCTCAACTCCGTGGTCTCCGGGCTGCTCGCGGGCTCCTACCGGGAAGCGGTCGGGCGGGAACTGTTCGCGGCGGTCGCCCGGTTGACGGAGCTGGCTGGCTACATGGCCGTGGACACGGGCCAGCCGGGTCTCGCCCAGCGGTACTACATCCAGGCGCTGCGGCTCGCCCAGGCGGCCGGGGACCGGGGATACGGCGGGTACGTGCTGGCGGCGTCGATGAGCCATCTCGCCGCCCAGCTCGGGAACCCGCGCGAGATCGCGCAGCTGGCGCGGGCCGCGCAGGAGGGGACGCGCGGGAGGGTCACGCCCCGCGTGGAGGCGATGTTCTGCGCCGCCGAGGCGCGCGGGCACGCGCTGCTCGGGGACGCGCGGGCCACGCAGGCGGTGGCGGGACGCGCGACGGAGGCGATGGACCGGGCGACCGGCGAGGCGGACTCCGGTGACGACCCGGTGTGGATCGAGCACTTCGACCATGCGTATCTGGCCGATGAAATGGCGCATTGTCACCGGGACCTCGGGCAGGCGGAGGCGGCGGCGCGCAGCGCGCAGGAGTCTTTGGACGGGCATCCGGAGACGCGGGCCCGGCGCCGCGCGATCGGCCTGGTCCTGCTCGCCACGGCGCAGGTGCAGCGGCGCGAGGTGGAACAGGCGTGCCACACGGGCATGAAGGCCGTGGAACTCCTCGGCACGCTGCGGTCGAACCGCGGCGCGGAGTACCTGGAGGACTTCCAGCAGCGCCTGGAGCCCTACCAGGAGGAGCCGGTGGTACGGGAGTTCGGGGCGCGGGTCGACGTGCAGGCGGCGTGAGGCGCGCGGGCGCGCCTTGTTCAGCGTACGGGCGGAAGGTTTTGTTACTCCCACCACTGGGCGGGAGACGCCGTCCCTGGCTGCGTGGCAGAGGGCTGCGGGGACCCGGTAGCGTGAGCCGACGGTTCCGTAGGTCCCCCCATGTGTAGGAGTCCCGGTGACGCAGCAGAGCGGTCAGGGCGCTGCTTCCTCCGATCCGCGGCAGCCCGCGGACCGGCCCGCCCACGAGGGCGTCGTGCTGCCCGCGGACGGCAGCGAGCCCCTGCTTCCCGGCACCGCGGGCCGGCAGACCACCCCGGCGGGCGGCACGCCGTGGGGCCGGCCCTGGGGCCCCGAGGACGGCCGACCCCAGCCCTGGGACGGCCGACAGCCCCAGGCGATGCCCCTGCCCCCGGAGGACGCGGACACCTCGTACGGCGCCCAGCAGGGCTACGCGGCTCAGCCCGAGCAGGGCGCGCAGGGATACGCCGCCCAGCCCGGACAAGGTGCTCCCGCCGCGCAGCCCGCCCAGGGCGACGCTCCGTACAGCGGTCAGCAGGGATATGGCGCCCAGCCCGCGCATGGACGGCAGCCCGGCCATGGCGTCCACGGCGCCCAGCCTGGATACGACCCTCAGCCCGCGCACGGCGCCCAGCCTGCTCAGCCGGGCCACGGTGCTCAGCCCGCGCACGGGGCCCAGCCTGCGTACGACCCCCAGCCCGGCTACGGTGCTCAGCCCGCGCCGGGAACCCAGCCCGGCCACAGCGTCCAGCAGCCACCGCACGGCGCTCACCGCATGCCGCTTCCACCGCTTGGGCAAGGTGCTGGTCCGTTGCCTCCCGTTGTCTCGCCGGGTTTCGGCGGGGGCGACGGGGACGCGACGCAGTACATCGAGCCCGTGCCCGGCGGGGGCGGTGGCGACGGTGATGCCACGCAGTTCATCGCGCCCGTTCCCGCCGCCGGGGGCGGTGATGAGGGGGTCACGCAGTACATACCCCCGGTGAGACCCGGGGCTCTGCCGCCCGAGGCGACGGGTGGCGACGCCACGCGGTACCTCGGCCGCGCCCAGGCCCCCGCGCCCGGCCCCGCGTCCGACAGTGAGCCCACGCAGTACATCGCGCCCGTCCCCGGCAGCACCGGCCCCGCCGGTCACGGCGCGCCGCCCGAGCCGGCCGCCGCGCCCTACGGCATCCGGCCCGGCGCCCCCGGCGACCGGCAGCCGCCCGCCGAGTTCGACAGTCTCTTCCGTACGGAGCAGGAGGCCGAGGGGCCCGCCTCCACCCAGCAGATGCCCCGCTTCGAGGCCCCGGGGTCGGCCCCGGCGCCCGCGCCGGCCCCCGCCGGGAGCGGCCACGGAGGCGGCCGGCGCACCCGCACCGGCTCGAAGGTGCCGCTCATCGCCGCGGTCGGCGTCGGCATCGCCGTGCTCGGCGTCGGCGCGGGCGCGCTCCTCAGCTCCGGGGGCGATGACGACAAGGCGGACGACGGCAAGCCCGTCTCCGCGTCCGCCCCGGCCGACGAGCGCCCCTCTCCCTCCGCCGACCCGGCCAAGGCGCAGGCGGTCGCCCTGGACAAGCTGCTGGCCGACAGCAACAACAGCCGTGACATGGTCATCGCCGCCGTACGCAACGTCGGGAAGTGCAAGGACCTCAGCCAGTCGGCGACCGACCTGCGCGCCGCCGCCAAGCAGCGCAACGGCCTGGTCACGCGCCTCGCCGGGCTGAAGGTCGACAAGCTCCCGGCCAACGACCTCCTGACGTCCTCCCTCAACAGGGCCTGGAAGGCGTCCGCGTCCGCCGACAACCACTACGCCGCGTGGGCGGACCAGGTGGCAGGGAAGAAGGGGTGCAAGAAGGGCCACGCCCGCAGCACCCCGCAGCAGGGCGCGGGCAACCGCGCGAGCGGCGAGGCGACCACCGCCAAGGAACAGGCGGCCAACCACTGGAACGCGATCGCCCGCAAGTACGGGCTGACCACGCGCGAGAAGTCCCAGCTGTAGAGGAGTCCCGGCTGTAGGGGTTACGCCGGTCGCGTCGGTTACGTCGACTGCTCCAGCGTCTGCTCCACGTTCACGAAACCCTCGCGCGCCGGGACGAGCCGTCCGTCCCGTACCACCTGGAACGTGACGCCCGAGTTGATCAGGCGCGGGAAGTCGCTGGCCGCGAGCAGGTCCTCGAAGCGCCAGCTCAGCAGCGGGGTGAGGCCGCCCGTCCCGACCCGCAGACCGCCGTCGAGGGCGCGGCGCAGGGTGCGGGCGGAGACCTCGCCGCCGTCCAGCGACTCGACGGCCTGCTTCAGGACGGTGTACGCGATCCACGTCGTCTGGACGCCCGCGTCGGCCGGGTCGACCCGGTTGTCGCCGAACGCCTGCTCGCGGATGACCTTGCGCATCTGGGACCAGCGGGGGTCGCCCGACGCCGGGTACCAGCCGGTGACGTACGCCCCTTCGTACGGGCCGCTCGCGCCGCCGGTGCGGTCGACGAGGGACTGGTCGACGCTGCCGAGCACGGAGGAGATCCGTACCGGCGGATAGTCGTCCCGGGTGCGCCGGAACGAGTCGTAGAAGGTGTCGGTGCGCGCCCCGAGCGCGGCCGTCACGCAGCCGTCCTTGGCGCCCGCGTGCTCCAGCGCCTGCTCGGCCTGCGGGGTGAGGTCGGTGCCGTCCTCGGGGGCCCGGATGTCGGCGACGGGCTTGTGGTGGCCGTCGCGGAGCCCGGAGTTGAGCAGCTTGGGCAGCTCGTCGCCGGCGAGGGTGTCGGGGCGTACGAGGGAGACGCGGTCGCAGCGGGCGGCGAGCTGGCGGCCGTTGCCCGCGAGGAGGGCCGGTTCGCCGCCGTTGACGGGGTAGGACAGGGGGCTGCTGAACTCGTCGTCGGTGATGCCGTAGCCGCCGATGTAGGGGATGCCCGCGACTTCCAGCGGGGCGAGGAAGGAGCTCCCGTGCTGGCTGTACGCGCCGACGACCGCCGCCACGTCCTGGTCGACCGCCTCACGTGCGCAGTCGGCGGCGCCCGCCGCGTCGTTGTGGTCGTTGCAGGTGATGACCTTCAGCTCGTGGCCGTCGATGCCGCCGTGCGCGTTGACCCAGCGGGCGTAGGCCTGCGCCATGGCGGGGACGCCCGGCTTGTTGGTGGCCTTGGTCTTCTCGGGGGCCCAGGTCATGACGGTGATGGGGTCGTCCCTGGAACCCCCCGAGGTACCAGGGATGACCCCGCATCCGGCGATCAGTGACGTGCACGCCGCCGCGGCGGCCGCGGAGAGGGCCGCGGTTCGGGAGGGGCGGGGGAGGAAGGTGCGTCGCCGGCCGGTCATGTCCCCGCACGATGCCGGTGGAGGGCCAACCGTGGAGTGACTCGTTCTCAACGGACAGTGACATCACGGTGAACGGGCGGGGGCCGATTCGAGTGCATGAAGTGGGAACGTACGATCGATGACCGTGCAAGGTTCGGAGAACACTTCCCGTCGCGGCCGTCGCTCCAGCACCATGGGGGGCATGCCGACCAACGACATGCCGTGGTGGCGCTGGCGCAGCAATGTGCGCTCGGCGCTGCACATGCTCTCCGACCCCGACTTCCAGCGCGCGTGCTGGCTCGCGGGGCGCGAGGAGTACGGGGACGTGACCGACGCCGTGTACCGGCTCGTCGAGGACACGTGGCTGGACAACTGGTCCGCGGAGAAGTACGTAGGGACGATCTTCCGGGACCCGCAGGAGGCGGCCCTCGTCGACACGGCCGTGCTGAGGGTCCTGCGGATCATGCACGAGGTCGGGCCCGACGCGATGGTCTCCGTCTACCTCCGGCACCCGGGCTGGCCGGACGCCGTACGGGCGGCGCGCGAGGCGCACGTACGCCTCGCGGCGGGGGACGGGGAGGATCCCGACGAGGCGCCGCGGACGCTTGAGGTGCTCCGGATCCTGACCCGCTCGGCCTGAGCGTGCGGTGAGCCGGGGTGGACGCCTGCCCGCGGCGGGCGGCGCGTATGGGAACCTTGGCCGCATGAACGAGCAGTCTGTCGCCCCCGCCGCGCCCGCTGAGCAGTACGTCCTCACCCTGTCCTGCCCCGACAAGCAGGGCATCGTGCACGCCGTGTCGAGCTATCTCTTCATGACCGGATGCAACATCGAGGACAGCCAGCAGTTCGGTGACCACGACACCGGGCTGTTCTTCATGCGCGTCCACTTCTCCGCCGAGGCCCCGGTGACCGTCGACAAGCTGCGGGCCAGCTTCGCCGCGATCGGCGACTCCTTCCACATGGAGTGGCAGATCCACCGCGCCGAGGAGAAGATGCGGGTCGTCCTGCTGGTGTCGAAGTTCGGGCACTGCCTGAACGACCTGCTGTTCCGCTCGCGGATCGGCGCGCTGCCGGTGGAGATCGCCGCGGTCGTCTCCAACCACACGGACTTCGCGGAGCTCGTCGCCTCGTACGACATTCCCTTCCACCACATTCCGGTGACCCGGGACAACAAGCCGCAGGCCGAGGCGCAGCTCCTTGAGGTCGTGCGCTCGGCGGACGTGGAGCTGGTCGTCCTCGCGCGCTATATGCAGGTGCTCTCGGACGACCTGTGCAAGGAGCTGAGCGGGCGGATCATCAACATCCACCACTCGTTCCTGCCGAGCTTCAAGGGCGCCAAGCCCTACCACCAGGCGCACGCGCGCGGCGTGAAGCTGATCGGTGCCACCGCGCACTATGTGACGGCCGACCTCGACGAGGGGCCGATCATCGAGCAGGAGGTCGAGCGGGTCGGCCACGACGTGACGCCCGACCAGCTGGTCGCGATCGGCCGTGACGTGGAGTGCCAGGCGCTGGCGCGGGCCGTGAAGTGGCATGCGGAGCGCCGGATTCTGCTCAACGGGCGGCGGACGGTCGTCTTCGCCTGATCCCGGGTGCCTCCGGGGCCCCGGGTGGCTCGGGGACCCCGGGGCTACAGCCTGCTCAGTGAAGCCGCCGCGAACAGGACGTCTCTGATCGCCTCGCGGTCGCCGTTCTGGCCCGCGGCCGCTTCCACCGGGGAGATGTGGCCCGCGGCAAGACGGCAGAACTCGACGCCGTCCAGGGCCACATGGGCCACCTCGCGCTCGGCCGACGCCGTCGCGCCCGGTGAGTCGAGCGGGATGAACCACTCGCCGCCGCCCAGCCCCTCGATCTCCAGGCGCAGGCTGCGGCCCGGCGCGCCCGCCGCGATCAGGCCGCGGGACGGCGTGGCGAGCCCGGAGCGGCGGCGGTCGGCCAGTGTGCCGGGGAGCAGCCGCGCGGCGAGGTCGATCATGCGGTGGAGGTGCCGGGGCGCGGGCGGCTCGTAGGGGTAGTCGACCGCGTCGGCGATGTCGCCCGCGTGGATCCAGCATTCGAAGGCGCGGTCCACCATCGCGTCCCGCAGCGGCAGCGCGATCACCGTCCCTGTCCCCGTCCCAGTCCCTGTCCCCGTCCCAGTCCTCGTCCCAGTCCTCGTGTCCGTCCCCGGTCCAGGGCCGACGGCGTCGCCGCCGTGTTCGGCCGGTGGCACCGTCCCGTACGGCACGGGGAGCCGCCCGGAGCCGTCGCCCGCGAAGGACACCGTGCGGATGACCTCGTGGGTCTGGTCCCGCCAGGGTCCCCGCACCGCGCGCGTCGGCGGGAAGCGCGCGGCGCGCCAGTACGCCTCGGTGCGGTGGGTCGGGAGCCGTGGGCCCGCGGTCCCGGGACCCAGCGGGTCGTCGAGGCCGAGGGCGACCGCGACCAGGCCGTCGACGGCGAGGAGATGCGCGATGACGCCGGCCACGGTGGTCCTCCTGTTCACCGGGGCGTCCCGCTCGAACCAGCGAAGGCGCACCGGAGCGTGCCACTCCGAGTCGCCGATGTCCCGCAGCAGGGCGTCGAGGCGGGCGGTCTCCGCGTCGTAGGGCACGGCCCACTCGGGCACCGGGATGCGCGGCGGGCGGCGGACGAGGCAGCTTTCCAGGACGCGCGTGCGCAGACCGGGGTCGAGGTCGAGGCTCTCCTCGGGGTGCAGCAGGCCGACGGCGTCGCGCAGCCGCAGCGCCTCCTCCGCGCAGGGCCCGCAGTCGCCGAGGTGCTCCTCGACGGCGAGGGCCTCCGCCGCCGAGCACGCGGAGAGCGCCCAGGCGCCGAGCAGGGACTTCAGGACGGGGTGCTCCAGGACGAGCGGCTCGGGCGGCGGCTTGGGCGGCGGCGGGTCGGGCACGGGCTGTCCGGTGTCCTCTATGGAGGAGCGCGGCTGCGGTATGCGCGGGGCGGCGGCGCCGGTGCCGTCCGGCTCCTCGTACGGCTCGGGGCGGTCGGAGCCGGTCACAGTGCTGTCCCGTACCCGGGCGAGGCGCCGGCGGCGGGGCTCGCGGAGGGGTCGGCGGTGTCGTTGGCCGTCGACAGGAGCTGGAGGCCGAGGCGGAGCCTGCGCCGGGCCTCGTCCTCCGTCACGCCGAGGTCGGCCGCCGTCTGGCGGTAGTCGCGCCGCTGGAAGTACGCCAGCTCCAGTGCGGCCCGCAGTGGGGTGGGCATGGCCGTCACGATGTAGTCCGCGCGGGCCGCGACCGAGGCGCGGCGCACCTTGCGCTCCAGGTCCTCCCGGGTGCCCTCGCCGCCCCGGGCCAGGGCGGCGGACTCTGTCTGGCGGAGCCTGCGGACCGCCCGCTCGTGGGTGAGCCCGGCTATCCAGGAGCGCAGGGGGCCCTGCTTGGGGTCGTACGCGTCGGGGTTCTCCCAGATGTGGGCGAAGACCTCGCGGGTGATGCGGTCGGCGGCGCGCTCGTCGCCGAGGACGCGGTGGGCGAGGCTGTGCACGAGCGAGGCGAAGCGGTCGTACAGCTCGCCCAGGGCGGCGGCTTCCCCGTGCGCCAGCCGCTGTTGCATCCGGTGGTCCCAGCGCCGCGGCGCGTCCTTCGGCATGCGGCCCCCTCGTACGCTCGCCTTGCTGTGCCTGCCCGTCCCGTTTCCGACTGTCCCTCGAATGTAGTCGGCGGCACTGACAGTGCACTCCTGTTTACGGCAAAGCGCGAACCCTGGCGGACACCGGATGATATTGACGGTGGGCCCCTGGTGTTTCATGGGAGGGCGGTGGGGCAGCCGAAGCAGAACGAAGCGTAAGGACCGCTTCCGGATACTCCGGGCCGCGGACGGGGCAGGGCTGGCGAGAGGCGTGGCGCGTGACGCTCAAGGTGGCGGTGGGCGAGGAGTCCGGCTGGGCCGTGCTGCGCGTGTCCGGCGAGATGGACGTGCTGACCTCGCCCGTGCTGCGCCAGCGGGTGCACGACGCGGTGGCGGACGGCCGCCGCAGTGTCGTCCTCGACCTCTCCGACGTGCTGTTCTGCGACTCCAGCGGCGTCGGCGTACTGATCGCCACGCGCCGTCTGATCCGCTCCTGCCAGGGCCGGCTGCGGCTGATCCTGCCCGCGCAGGGCGCCGTCGACGGCTCGCACGTCAACCGCGTCCTCGCGGCCCTCGGCGTCCGCAGGCTCTTCGAGGTCTTCCCGGACGTCGGCGCGGCCCTCGACGAGGCGGCGACACCGCTCTCCGCGTAGCCCTCAGACGTGCCGCTTGGCCGCCGCCACGAAGGAGTTGATGGCCTCCCGGGAGATCCGGCGCCGCTCCGCCAGGCCGTCGCGGTCGTCCGTCCGGTGCACGTCGGCGACCTTGTCGAGGGTCTCCCAGGCCAGCTGGACCAGTGCGTCCTCGCTGGTGAGCAACTGCACCCGGAACAGCGCCTCCTGCGCCTCGGACCGCATCTCGTACGACCGGAAGCGCGACTCCTCGCCCTCCTCGACGCGGTCCCCGTGCCTGCTGAACCAGCGGTCCACCAGGACCCGCCGGTAGTTGACCAGCGCGCCCGCGTACGCGCAGTACGCGTCTATCCGCTCCTGGCGCAGCTTCTCGCGGCGGGTGAATTCCTCCGTCCGCTCGATCGCCCTGCGCTGGAACGCGTGGGTGACCCCCGCGCCCAGGAGGGTTCCCAGCACCGCTATGACACTCGCCGCGACCGCTTCCACACGGAACAGTGGAGCACATCGCGGCACATCACCCCTTCGACGACGTACGCTCGCTGCCGGGGTACCCACCCCCTGAAGTGCACCCAACCGCGGAAGTGAGGCGGCCCGAAGACCATGGACAGTGCCGAGTACGAGCGTAAGATCGCGGCCCGGTTCGCCATCTTCGACCAGGACGGCAACGAGTACATCTCCCGTGAGGACTTCAGCACGGCGGCGGCAGCCCTGTGCAAGGAGTTCGGCGCGACGGCGCGGTCCGACAAGGGGCAGGCCCTCTACATCGGAGCCGAGGCGTTCTGGCAGGGCATGGCCGGGATCGCGGACCGGGACGGGGACCAGCGAATCACCCGGGACGAGTTCGTGGGCGGCGCGGTGAAGCGGCTGCGGGACAACTCCGGGCGGTTCGCCGAGATCGCCCGGCCCTTCCTGCACGCCGCGATCGGCATCGCCGACGCCGACGGCGACGGAGCGGTCGCCCCCGGCGAGGTCGAGCGCGCGCTCAAGGCGCTCGGTGTGCCCGACGGCATCGCCGCGGCGACGGCCACCGGGCTCGACGCGGACGGCGACGGCAAGGTCGCCGAGCAGGAGATCGTGACGGCGTTCGCGGAGTACTTCACGGTTCCCGAGTGAGTGCTTTCGAGTCGGGCCGAAGCATTGCCGAAGCATTACGGGGCCCGTGAGAAGCGCTCCCGCAGCTTGTACTTGAGCACCTTGCGCAGCGTCTCGTTGCGGGGAAGCGTCTCGACGACCTCCAGCTGTTCCGGCAGCTTGTAGGTGGAGAGGCCTTCCCCGCGCAGATACGAGGTGACCGCGTCCAGGGTCAATGGCGCGGCGCCTTCGCGCTGTTCGACCACCGCGCAGACCCGTTCCCCGCGTTCGGGGTCGGGCAGCCCGATGACCGCCGCGTCGCCGACGGCCGGATGCCGGTGGAGGAGGTCCTCGATCTCCTTGGCGGAGATGTTCTCGCCCTTGCGGATGATGATGTCCTTCGCCCGCCCGGTGAGGACCAGGTGGCCCGTCTTCGTGAGGTGGCCGAGGTCCCCGGTGATCAGGAACCCGTCGGCGTCGAAGACGGCCGCGCTCTGCTCCGGGTCGACGTAGCCCCGGCAGACGGCCTCCCCGCGCAGCCGGATCTCGCCGTCCGTCTCCGGGGGCAGCTCCTCGCCGTCGGCGCCGGTGATGCGGATCTCCATGCCGGGCGGGGGCCTGCCTTCCGTGGTCGCCAGGTTCTCGGCCGTGTCGTCCGGATCGCCCATGGTGATCATCGGGACCTCGGTCATGCCGTAGCCGTGCGTGAGCTGGCAGCCCATCTCGCGTACGACGGCGTGGTAGATCTCCGGCGGTTTGGGCGCCCCGCCGCCCGCCAGGAGCCGCAGCGTCGGGATGGCCTTCCGGCCCGGCGGCAGCTTGCGCTGCTCGGCGAGGAACATCGAGTAGAAGGCCGTGGACCCGCCCGCCACGGTCACGCCGTGCCGCCGGTAGCCGTCGAGCGCGTCCGGCAGCGCGAAGTGCTCGAACATGACCGCGGGGAAGCCGTACAGGAGCAGCATCACCGTGTAGTCGGGGCCCGCTATGTGCGCGTAGGGGAACGCCATCGAGCCGACGTCCGACGCCTTCAGACGCAGCGCGTGGGCCAGGCAGGAGCCACCCGCGATCAGTGAACGGTCGGTGTGCAGGACGCCCTTGGGGTCGGACGTGGTGCCCGACGTCCAGTAGATCCAGCGCACCGACGTGCCGTCGGAGGGCGGCGGGGGCAGTACGGACGGGTCGCCGTCGGGCAGCTCGTCGTACGCCTCGAAGACGCCTTGGGCGCCGAGCCGCCGCGCCATCTCCGCGTGGTCGAAGCCGCGCCACACGCCGGGCACCGCGAAGAACTGCGCCCGGGACTCGCGCAGCGCGAAGCCGACCTCGCGGTCGCGGTGGAAGGGGATGACCGGGGACTGGACGGCGCCGACGCGGGCGAGCGCGAAGGAGAGCAGGGCCGTCTCGACGCGGGTGGGCAGCTGCCAGGCGACGACGGTGCCGGGGCGCACGCCCATGCCGTACAGCCCGGCGGCGACGCGTTCGGCGCGCTCACGCAGCGCGCCGAAGGTGAGGGTGCGGTCGTCGGCGGGGTCGGCGGCGGCCTGGATGAGGACGGGCGCGTCGGGGGTGAGGGCGGCGCGGCGCTCGACCAGCTCCCAGAGCGTGCGGGAGGCGCCCAGTCCGTACGCGGTGTCGTCGCGCCCGTACGGGGTCCCGTCGCCGTCGTACGGGGTCTCGTTCTGCGAGGTCCTCATGCGATCCCCTCGGATACGGGCGCGAGCTGATGGGCAGTCAGACGGTGCCGAGAGCGTAGAGCTCGGCGCCTTGTCGGTCCATAGGCGCGGGGCTAGCCTGCTATCTGACGGGTCATCAGATAGCCCGGAGGGACCGGAGAGATGACCGGAGGAGACACCATGACCGAGCTTCCTCGGATCGTCAGCGTCGACGACCATGTGATCGAACCCGCGCATCTCTTCGAGACCTGGCTGCCCGCCAAGTACCGCGACCGAGGCCCCAAGCCCCTCACGGCCGGCATCGGGCAGCTCGCCTACGTGGGCGGCAGATACCAGATCACCATGGACCCGGACGGGCCGCCCACCGACTGGTGGATCTACGAAGACCTCAAGTTCCCGTACAAGCGCAACATCGCCGCCGTCGGCTTCGACCGCGACGACATGACCCTGGAGGGCATCACCCGCGCGGAGATGCGGCGCGGCTGCTGGGACCCCGTCGCCCGCCTCAAGGACATGGACCTCAACCACGTCGAGGCGTCCCTGTGCTTCCCGACCTTTCCGCGCTTCTGCGGCCAGACCTTCGCGGAGGCCGCCGACAAGGAGGTCGCCCTCGCCTGCGTACGCGCGTACAACGACTGGATGGTCGAGGAGTGGTGCGGCGACAGCGCTGGCCGCCTCATCCCGCTCTGCCTCATCCCGCTGTGGGACATCGACCTGGCGGTCGCCGAGATCCGGCGGAACGCCGCGCGGGGCGTGCGGGCCGTCACCTTCTCCGAGATCCCGACCTACCTGGGGCTGCCGTCGATCCACTCCGGCTACTGGGACCCCTTCTTCACCGTCTGCCAGGAGACCGGCACCGTCGTGAACATGCACATCGGGTCGTCCTCCCAGATGCCCGCCGCGTCCCCCGACGCCCCGCCCGCCGTGCAGGCCTCGCTCTCCTTCAACAACGCCATGGCGTCGATGATGGACTTCCTCTTCAGCGGCGTCCTCGTGAAGTTCCCGACGCTGAGACTCGCCTACTCCGAAGGGCAGATGGGCTGGATTCCGTACGCCCTGGAGCGCGCCGACGACGTATGGGAGGAGCACCGCGCGTGGGGCGGCGTGAAGGACCTGATCCCCGAGCCGCCCTCCACCTACTACTACCGGCAGATGTTCTGCTGCTTCTTCCGCGACAAGCACGGGATCGCCTCCCTGGACGTCGTCGGCCGGGACAACGCCACCTTCGAGACCGACTACCCGCACGTCGACTCGACCTTCCCGCACACCAAGGAGGTCGCGCTCGACCACGTCAAGGGACTCGACGACGAGACGGTCCACAAGCTGATGCGCGGCAACGCCATCCGCATGCTCGGCCTGGACCTGGACAAGTAGGCCGCGCGCGTGGACCTCACCTACACCGAGGAGGAGGAAGCCTTCCGGGCCGGCCTGCGCGCATGGCTCGCGACGGTGCTCCCCGAGCTTCCCGCCAAGCCCTCCCCGCGGGACTGGCCGGGACGGCGCGCGTACGACACGACGTGGCAGCGCATGCTGTACGACGCGGGCTACGGCCACGTGCACTGGGACGCCTCCCCCACGCAGCGGCTGATCTTCCTGGAGGAGACGGAGAGAGCGGGCGCCCCCTATGTGGGCGCCAACTTCGTGGGACTGCTGCACGCGGGACCCACCATCGCCTCCGAAGGCACCCCGGAACAGCGCGCGCGCTGGCTGCCGCCCGTGCTGCGCGGCGACGAGGTGTGGTGCCAGGGCTTCAGTGAACCGGACGCGGGCTCCGACCTCGCGTCGCTGCGCACGCGCGCGTGGCGGGACGGCGACCACTACGTAGTGAGCGGGTCCAAGATCTGGACCTCGCACGCGGAGGTCGCCGACTGGTGTGAACTGCTCGTCCGTACGACACCGGTGAGCGAGGCCGTGCCCAAGCACCGGGGCATCTCCTGGCTCGCGATGCCGATGGACGCCCCGGGGATCACCGTGCGCCCGCTGCGGACCCTCGCCGGGTCGACCGAGTTCGCCGAGATGTTCCTCGACGAGGTGCGGGTGCCCGTGGCCCACCGCGTCGGCGACGAGAACGACGGCTGGCGCGTGACCATGGTGACCCTCTCCTACGAGCGGGGCACCGCCTTCGTGGGGGAGGTGGTGGCCTGCCGCCGGATCCTCGGCGAGATCGCCCGCGAGGCCCGAGGGAACGGCCGCTGGGACGACGCTGCGCTGCGCCGCAGGCTCGGGCGGCTCTCCGCCGAGTTCTCGGCGCTGTGGCGGCTCACGCAGTGGAACGTGAGCGAGTCCCAGCGCTCCGGCGGGGTGCCGGGGGTGGGCGGCTCGGTCTTCAAGCTGCGGTACTCGCACGCGCGGCAGGAGCTGTACGACGCCGCCGCCGAGGTGCTCGGGGCGGGCGCGCTCGACCTCCGGCACGAGTGGACCCTCGACCGGCTGTCCTCGCTGTCGTACACGATCGCCGCGGGGACCTCGCAGATCCAGCAGAACATCGTGGCCGAGCGGATCCTCGGCCTGCCCAAGGGACGGTGAGAGCCCGTATGGATTTCCAACTGACGGATGACCAGCGGGCCTTGCGGTCCGGGGTGCGGGAAGTCCTGGAGGGGCGGTTCTATCGGCGGTTCTCGTCGGAGGCCTGCGCGCGGGACGCCGCCGGGGACCGGATCGACCGGGGGCTCTGGCGGCAGCTGGGCGAGGCGGGTTTCTTCTCCCTGGCGCTGTCCGAGGAGCGGGGCGGCGCCGGGCTCGGGCCGCCGGAGGCCGTGCTGGCCTTCGAGGAGGCGGGGCGGGTGCTGCTGCCCGGGCCGGCGGTGGCGTCGTTCCTGGCGGCGGGCGAGGTGGAGGGCGCCGCCACGGGGGATGTCGTCGTGACGGCCGTCGACGGGACGCTGGTGCCGTGGCTGGAGGAGGCGGACGTCGTCCAGGGGGACGCGACGGGGGCCGTCGCGCTGCGGTCCGTCGATCCGTTGACGCCGCTCCACCGCGTGCCGGGCCCCTCCGCCCCCGGCCGGGGGACGCTCCTGCACGCCGCCGAGCAGCTCGGCAGCGCCGCACGGACCTGTGAGATGGCCGTCCGACATGCCCGGGAGCGCGAACAGTTCGGGCGGCCCATCGGCGCGTTCCAGGCCGTGAAGCACCTCTGCGCGCGGATGCTCGTACGCGCGGAGGTCGCCCGCGCCGCCGTGTACGCCGCCGCCGTCACCGGGGACCCGCTGGAGATCTCCGGCGCCAAGCTGCTTGCCGACGACGCCGCCGTGCGCAACGCGCGCGACTGCCTCCAGGTGCACGGCGGCATGGGGTTCACCTGGGAGGCCGAGGTGCATCTGCACCTCAAGCGGGCCTGGGTGCGCTCGGAGCTGGGCCAGGGATCCACCGAGGCCGAGGAAGCGCTTGCCGATGCGCTGTGACAGCGCTCCGTTACATTACGGAGCGTTGATATCGGGTTGTGTCCTACGCGTGACTCGTCACGGCACGGAGTCGGCGCCCGGCTCGGGTACCTTGTGTGAGATGCGAGTGGTTCTGAGGCTGAGCCATCCCGGTGGCGCCCCTGTGGCGGCGCCGGACCCGGCGATGCGCGCCGCTCGCGGCGCGGGCCGGGGTCTCATGCCCGCCTGTTCGACCCCCCGCGGTACGCGTCGCACAGTATGCAGCACGCGTACTCCTTCGCGCTGGAATATGCCCGAAGCGCTTGTTGGGGTAACTGAACGTCAATCATGCTGTCTCCTAAGGGGATCACGTTCCGTGACCCCGTGGAGTCGCGAGGCGATGTGTCCGCCGGTTCGGATGGTGTGAGCGGTGCAGGTGCTTCAAGTTCAGCTGGAGGTCGGGGCCGACCCCGCGGAGGTGGGGCGGGCCAGGCGATGGGCCCGTTCGCGTCTGGCGGGGTCGGGTATAGAGATCGACGAGCCGGTGGCCGAGACGCTGATCCTGCTGATCTCGGAGCTCGTCACCAACGCCGTTGTGCACACGGGCTGTCCGGCCGTGCTGCGCATGCTCGTGTCCGGCGTCCCCGACGACGTGCCGGGGACGGTCCGGGTGGAGGTGGCCGACCGCAGCGCCCTCCCGCCCAAGCAGCGGCACGCGGAGGGTGACGACACCAACGGCCGCGGCCTCGAGCTGGTGGACGGCCTCGCGGACCGCTGGGGCTGGCAGCCCGAGGGCGGCGGCAAGAGCATCTGGTGCGAGGTGGACCGGTGCGAACCGGGCGTCCCCGCCGCGACCTTCGACGGGGTGTCCCATGGGGACACCGACGTCGCTGTCGATGCCGATGTCGGCCTCGCCGCCGACCTCGCTGTCGACATCAGTGCCGCCGTCGACGCCGATGCCGATGCCGACGTGGCGTACGAATCCGTCTGACCCTGAGCCCTTGTGCGCCGTCGCGTGCCACGATGCGCGCACCCATGCGCGGCACGACAAAACGGGCATAATTCTTTAATCCCCAGCAGGGTGTTGACGTAGCGTGTCCGATTGATCACGCTTGTGTGCAGCGATTCGCCGCGAGGGGACGTCGAGGGTGCTCGGTGACGGAAATCCTTGAACCGTGGTCCTTGACGAGACGTGGATCGCGACTTCGGCGTCGGTCCCCTCGGGGCGCGAGGGGCAGTGTCGAGCGCCGAGCCGGATGGCGGCGCGCGGCATCGCGCTCGGGGCGGAAGCCGCCGCGCCGCCGTCCGAGAAGCGGGCTCACGGCACCGCGCTCACAGCACCGCGACCGGAGCCACGGGTGTCCCCGTGCCGCCGACGAACGGCTCCGGCATCGCGGAGAGCAGGAAGGCGTAGCGGGAAACTTCTGCACAGGCTGTGGACAACTTCTCCAGGTTCCAGTTCTGGCCCTGCGGCATCCCCATCTCGACCAGGTCGAGCGCGTGGACGGGCAGCCACAGGTTCTCGATCTCGGGCGGGAAGATCTCGAAGGTCAGGGTGTCATTGGCGACCGCGGCCACGTCCCGCGCGTGGAACCACTCGGGGGTGCGCAGCGAGAGGCCGGGTGACGGATGGCCGTACGCGTGTTTGTCGCCCGCCAGATAGACCTGGACCTGTCCCGTGCGTACGAGGACGATGTCGCCGGCGCGGACCGTGACGCCCGCGAACTCCTCGGCCTCTTCCAGGTCTTCGGGTGTGACGGCGTGGTCGCCGGGCAGCCGGTCGAGGCCCTTGGCGCGTGCGATGTCGAGCAGGACGCCGCGCGAGACGATGTACGGGACTTTGTCGATGCCGCTGAACCGTGCGCCCGTGTGGGCGGTGATGCTGTCCGCGGGGCGGCCGTTGTAGATCATCCCGGAGTGTGACGCGTGGGTGAGCGCGTCCCAGTGGGTGGCGGTCTGCAACCCCATCGTCACCGCGTCGTCGCTGGTGGCGACCGCGCCGGCGCCGAACAGTTCCTGGTTGATCTGGACCATGGTGTGCAGGGGGTTCACGCGGCCCGGGATCAGTCCCGTCTGGACGCCGTCCTCCTTGAGGGGCAGCGCGAGCGGGACGCGGCGCCCGGAGCGGACCCCGGCGGCGGCCGCCCGTACGACGTCGTCGGTGATGAGGTTGAGCGTGCCGGTCTCGTCGGCGGCGCCCCAACGCCCCCAGTTGTTCACGCGTTTGGCGATGTCGTGGAACTCGGGCGGCAGTGACATGAATCCTCCGCGGGGCTTGTCTTTCGGCGTCGGCCGGGCCATAGAATCTAACGGTCCGTCAGAAACCGCGGGAAGGGGCCGGCGTGGGGAACTTCTTGGCAGGCAAGGTGGTGGCTGTCACCGGTGCCGGGCGCGGCATCGGCAGGGCTGTCGCGCTCGCCGCGGCGGCCGAGGGCGCGAAGGTCGTCGTCAACGACTACGGCGTCTCCGTGGAGGGCGCCGAGCCGACCAGCGAGATAGCCGACGCCGTGGTCAAGGAGATCCGGGCCGCGGGCGGCGAGGCCGTCGCCGTCGCGGACGACATCTCGGCCATGGCCGGCGGACAGCGGATCGTCGACACCGCGCTCGCCGAGTACGGGCGCGTCGACGGGGTGGTGTGCGTCGCGGGGATCCTGCGCGAGCGGATGCTGTTCAACATGTCGGAGGACGAGTGGGACCCGGTCGTCGCCACTCATCTGAAGGGCACCTTCACCGTCTTCCGCGCCGCCTCGGCGGTGATGCGGAAGCAGGGCTCTGGCACCCTCATCGGGTTCACCAGCGGCAACCACCAGGGCTCCGTCGCACAGGCCAACTACAGCGCGGCCAAAGGCGGAATCATCTCGCTGGTACGCAGTGCCGCACTCGGCCTGCACAAGTACGGGGTGACGGCCAACGCCGTGGCGCCCGTCGCCCGCACGCGGATGTCGGCGAACGTCCCGATGGAGCTGAAGGAGATCGGGGAGCCGGAGGACGTCGCCGCCCTGGTCGTCTATCTGCTGAGCGACCGGGCCCGACAGGAGCGCATCACCGGACAGGTCTATACGATCGCCGGCCCCAAGATCGCCGTATGGGCGCAGCCGCGCGAGCTGCGCGCCGGGTACGCGGACGGAGCCTGGACCCCGGAGAAGATCGCCGACTTCCTGCCCGGGACGGTCGGCACCGACCCCATGCCGATGCTGGCGCAACTGGAGGCCATGGCCAAGGCGGCGGCCGACAAGGCGCGCCCGAACGCGTAGGCGGCGGAGGAGGGCGAGCGGCGAAGGGGGAGGGGCGACTGTGGATTTCGGCTTCGGGCCCGAGGACGAGGCGTTCCGGGAGGAGGCGCGCGGCTGGCTCGCGGAGCACCTCACCGGCGGTCACGCGGGGGTGCGCGGACGCGGCGGCCCCGGCAGCGAGCACGAGGGCGGCCCGGAACGGCGCGCCTGGGAGCGCGAGTTGGGTCGCGGCGGCTGGATCGGCATCGGCTGGGACACCGACGCGTACGGCAACCGGCGGGCCACACTCACCCAGCAGGTCGTCTGGGCCGAGGAGTACGCCCGCGCGCGGGCGCCCGGCCGCTGGGGGCACATCGGCGAGAACCTCCTCGCGCCGACGCTCCTGGCCTACGGCACTCAGGAGCAGCGGGACGAGTTCCTGCCGCCGATCGCGCGGGGCGAGGCGCTGTGGTGCCAGGGGTACAGCGAGCCGGGCGCCGGTTCCGATCTGGCGGCGGTGCGGACGCGGGCCGTTCGGGACGGGGCGGGCTATGTCGTCACCGGCCAGAAGATCTGGACGTCTCTCGCGCGGGAGGCCGACTGGTGCTTCGTGCTGGCACGGACGGAGGAGGCGTCCCGGGGACATCGGGGGCTTTCGCTGGTGCTGCTGCCCATGGACCAGCCCGGACGCGTCGACGTGCGGCCCATTCGGCAGCTGACCGGCACGAGTGAGTTCAACGAGGTCTTCTTCGACGGCGCACGCGCGCGTGCCGCGCATGTGGTGGGCGGCGTCGGTGACGGCTGGCGGGTCGCCATGGGACTGCTCGGCTTCGAGCGCGGCGTCTCCACGCTCACGCAACAGATCGGCTTCGCGGAGGAGTTGGCGGGCGTGGTGCGGGACGCGGTCGCCTCCGGGGCGGTCCGGGACGCCGTGGTACGGGAGCGGCTGGTCCGGCAGTGGGCGGAGCTGCGGGTCATGCGGTGGAACGCGTTGCGGACGCTCGGGGGCGCGGGGGCGGATGCTCTGCCGGGCGCTCCCAGTGTGGCCAAGCTGTTGTGGGGCCGGTGGCATCAGCGGCTCGGGGAGCTGGCCATGGAGGTGCGGGGGGCGGCGGGCGCGGTCGGCCCCTCGGACTGGCGACCGGACGCGCCGTACGAACTGGACGCGGCGCAGCGGCTCTCGCTCTTCACCCGCGCCGACACGGTCTACGGCGGCTCGGACGAGGTTCAGCGCAACATCATCGCCGAGCGGGTGCTCGGTCTGCCGAGAGAGGCGAGGGGGCCTCGGTGAGGGGTGCGTCGTGTGGAGTGGGTGCGTAGTGAGGGGTGTGTCATGAGGGGTGTCGTTTTTGACGGGAAGCGCGTCGAGGTCGTGGCGGACCTGGAGATCCGTGACCCGGGACCGGGCGAGGTGCTGGTCGCGGTGGCCGCCGCCGGGCTGTGCCACAGCGACCTGTCGGTGATCGACGGAACCATTCCGTTCCCGCTGCCCGTGGTGCTCGGGCACGAAGGCGCGGGCGTCGTGGAAGCGGTGGGGGCCGGCGTCACGCATGTGGCTCCCGGGGACCATGTGGCGCTGTCCACCATCGCGAACTGCGGCCTCTGCGCGGAGTGCGGGCGGGGGCGGCCGACCATGTGCCGCAAGGCCATCGGGATGCCGGCCCAGCCGTTCTCGCGGGGCGGTGAGCCGGTGTACCAGTTCGCGGCCAACTCCGCGTTCGCCGAGCGCACACTCGTGGCCGCCGTGCAGGCCGTGAAGATCCCGGACGACGTCCCGCTGACGTCGGCCGCGTTGATCGGCTGTGCGGTGGTGACGGGAGTGGGGGCGGTCCTGAACCGGGCCGAGGTCGGGCCGGGGGACTCCGTGGCCGTCATCGGGACCGGGGGCATCGGGCTCAATGTGCTGCAGGGCGCGAGGATCGCGGGCGCCGCGACGATCGTCGCCGTCGACGCGAACCCCGCGAAGGAGGCGGTGGCCCGGCAGTTCGGCGCCACGCACTTCTTCCCGTCCACCCAAGGGGTCAGGGAGGTGCTGCCGCAGGGCGTCGACCACGCGTTTGAGTGTGTGGGGCGGGTGTCGCTGGTACGGGAGGCGGTGGATCTGCTGGACCGGCACGGGCAGGCGGTGCTGCTCGGGATGCCGGGGGCGACGGCGGAGGCGTCATTCGTGGTGGCCTCGCTGTTCCTGGACAAGGCGGTACTGGGCTGCAGGTACGGGAGTTCGCAGCCGCAGAGGGACTTCGCGCTGTATGCGGAGATGTACCGGGGCGGCCGCTTGCTGCTGGACGAGCTGGTGACGGCCACGTATGCGGTCGAGGACTTCGACAAGGCGGCGGGGGATGCGGGGGCGGGGAGGGTGGCGAGGGCGGTTCTTACGTTTTGAGGCTCCGGGGCAACGGGCGGATGGGTGGGTGGGAAAGGTCCTTGCGGTGCGCACAGCTCAGGGAGGGCCCGTTAGGTTCTGGGGATGAGTTATCGCGAGGTCATATCCGGGGGCGTCATCCGGTGGGGAACCGTGGCGGTGGCGGCCCGGATGCCCGTGGCCGCCGCGCCCCTCGCCCTGGTCTTCCTGGTCCGGGAGCGGCCAGGGGGATACACCCTGGGCGCGGTACTCGCCGCGGTGTATGTGATCGGGGAGATCGTAGGAGCCCCGCTCCTGGGCATGCGGGTGCGCGCCGAGCGGGCCAGACCGCAGCTGGCCGCGGGCCTGGCGGTGGGAGCGCTGGCGTTCCTCGCGCTGGGCGCCCTGCCGCACGCGCACCCCGCCGCGCTGGGAGCGCTGGCGTTCACCGCCGGAGCCGCCCCAGCCGCCGCCCCCGGCGCCCTGCGCGCGCTGCTGACCAGTGTCGTACCGGAGAAGGCCGTCGCGCAGGCCCTGTCCGTCGAGGCCATGCTGACCTTCGCCATCTGGGCGGTCGCGCCCGCCGCCGTGACGGGGCTCGCGCTCGGAGCCTCGCCGGTGCTGCCGCCGCTGTTGGCGGGCGCGCTGATGGGCGCCTCCGTCGCCGGGCTGTGGATGCTGCCCGTGGGCTGGCGGTCGGACGCGGACGACCGCGGCGGGGAATCCATGGTGCGGATCCTGGCGCGGGCCTGGCCGATCTTCGTGACGGGCGCGGCCAGCCTGTCGATGCTCGCCCTCGCCGAACTGGTCCTGCCCGCGCTCCTGGAGCAGCGCGGCATCGAGGTGGGCTGGGCGGGCCCCCTGCTGGCCGGGCTCGCGATCGGCTCCGCGGTCGGGTCGTTCGTCTACGGACTGCGGACCTGGCCGGGGCGGCTGCGTACGCAGAGCATGGTGATGATGTTCGCTGTCGCGGGGTGCCTGGCGACCGTCGCCGTGCTGCCCGGTGTGGGCTGGCTGCTCGCCGTCCTCGGGGTGGCGGGCGTACTGCAGGCCGGGGCCATGCTCACCCGGAACCTGTCGCTCCGCGAGGTGCTGCCGCCGAGCGCCCTGGCGGCGGGCTACTCGGTGATGTACGCGGCTGTGGGCGCCGGTTACGCGGCGAGCGGGTCGTTGGCGGGCGGTCTGCTGAGTGTCGTATCGCCGTCGACGGCCATTCTGGCGGGCGTCGGGCTCGGGGTGCTGCTGACGGTGATCGGCGTGCTCGGGGAGGTGAAGCCGCCGGTGTCCGAGAACGACAAGGACGCCGAGGGCGCTGAAGACGTGCCCTCAGCCGGTGGTGACATCGCGGAACGTACGGCGATACGCGGTGGGGGTGACCCCGAGCGCGGCCTGTAGGTGCTGCCGCATCGACTGGGCCGTGCCGAAGCCGGCCTCCCGCGCCACCTGGTCGACGGAGAGGCCGCTGGACTCCAGCAGGTGCCGCGCCCGCTCCACGCGTTGCTGCGTCAGCCACTGCCCCGGGCTGATGCCGACCTCCTCGCGGAAGCGACGCGTGAACGTACGTACCGACATGGACTCCTGCGCGGCCATGTCGCGCAGCTGCAGCGGCTGGTCGAGGCGGGCGAGCGCCCAGGCCCTGGCCGTCCGCGTGGTCGCCAACTGCGGCTCCGGCACAGGGCGGTGGATGTACTGCGCCTGACCGCCGTCGCGGTGGGGCGGTACGACGGTGCGGCGGGCCACGTCGTTGGCGACCGCGGCGCCCTGGTCGCGGCGTACGAGATGCAGACAGAGGTCGACGCCGGCGGCCACGCCCGCCGACGTCAGCACGTCGCCGTCGTCGATGAAGAGCACGTCCGCGTCGACCTCGATCCGGGGGAAGAGTTCCTGGAAGTGGGCCGCGGAGGCCCAGTGCGTGGTCGCCGGGCGGCCGTCGAGGAGGCCGGCGGCGGCAAGGACGTACCCGCCCGTGCAGATGGAGACCAGGCGGGTGCCCGGCCTGATGTGGCGGAGCGCGGCGGCCAGCTCGTCGGTGAGGCGCCCCTCCTCGTACACCGGGCCCAGTTCGTACGACGCCGGGACCACGACCGTGTCCGCGGTCGCCAGCGCCTCGGGGCCGTGTTCGACCAGGATCGCGAAGTCGGCGTCCGAGCGGACCGGCCCCGGCGGCCGGACCGAGCAGGTCACGACCTCGTACAGCCGACGCCTGTCGGCGCCGCGGGCGAGACCGAAGATCCGCTGCGGGATGCCGAGTTCGAAGGGTATGACGCCGTCCAGAGCGAGCACGACGACGCGGTGCCGGGGCACTGCCCGGGTGTGGGATCCCGCAGAATCGGCCATGGCCCGATCCTAGCGAACCATGTCCCTCGGGCCACTCGTTCCGGCCGACCCGGACACCGATCCTGTATGACGTGACCCAGACAACCGAGCCGCCCGCGGGGACCGCCGGGCCGAGTGACCCGAGCGATCAGAGCGATCAGAGTGACCCGAGTGACCCGAGTGCGCACGATGCGGCGAGCGCGGCGAGCGGCGTGGAGGGGCCGGACGGGCCGAGCCGCCGCGCCCCCCGTATTCACCGCGCATGGTTCGTCGCCGCCGTCACCTTCGTGACGATCATCGGCGCCGCCGCCTTCCGCTCGCTCCCGAGCCTGCTCATCGACCCGCTGCACCAGGAGTTCCACTGGTCGCGCGGGACCATCGGCCTCGCGGTCTCCCTCAACCTCGCCCTGTACGGGCTCACCGCGCCGTTCGCCGCCGCGCTCATGGACCGCTTCGGCATCCGCAGGGTCGTCGCGGTCGCCCTCGTCGTGATCGCGGTCGGCTCCGGTGTGACCGTGTGGATGGACTCCGCCTGGCAACTGCTCCTCTGCTGGGGGCTGCTCGTCGGGCTCGGCTCCGGTTCGATGGCGCTCGCCTTCGCCGCCACCGTCACCAACCGGTGGTTCACCGAGCGGCGCGGCCTCGTCACCGGCATCCTCACGGCCGCCTCCGCCTCCGGCCAGCTGATCTTCCTGCCGCTGCTCTCCTGGATCGTCGACAACTACGAGTGGCGCCCGGCCGCCGTGACGGTCGCGCTCGCGGCCCTGGCGGTCGTCCCCTTCGTATGGCTGCTGCTGCGCGACCACCCGGCGGACGTCGGCCTGAAGCCGTACGGGGCCAAGGAGTACGTGGAGAAGCCCGCGCCCGTCACCGGGGCCGCCCGGCGCACGCTGAACGTCCTCTTCAAGGCCGCCCGCACCGGCCCGTTCTGGCTGCTCGCGGGGTCCTTCGCGATCTGCGGGGCCTCGACGAACGGCCTGGTCCAGACGCACTTCGTGCCCGCCGCGCACGACCACGGCATGCCCATCACGGCCGCCGCCTCCCTGCTCGCCGTCATCGGCGTCTTCGACGTCGTGGGAACGATCGCCTCCGGCTGGTTCACGGACCGCTTCGACGCGCGCCGCCTGCTCGCCGTGTACTACGCGCTGCGCGGCGTCTCGCTGCTCTTCCTCCCGATCCTGCTCGCCCCGAACGTCCACCCGCCGATGATCTTCTTCATCGTCTTCTACGGCCTGGACTGGGTCGCGACCGTCCCGCCGACCCTCGCCCTCTGCCGCGAGCAGTACGGCGACGACAGCGCGATCGTCTTCGGCTGGGTCCTGGCCTCGCACCAGATGGGTGCCGCCGTCGTCGCGTTCGCCGGTGGTGTCGTACGGGACACCTTCGGGTCGTACGACGTGATCTGGTACGCCTCCGGGGCGCTGTGCGCGGCGGCGGCGCTGATGGCGCTGGTGATCCGGCGGAGGTCCGGCTGATGGGCGTCAGGGGGTGAAGCGGCCGAACGTGCCCCGGTGGAAGAGCAGCGGCTCCGTGTCACCGTCCGCGGTGCCGAGCGCGTCCACCCGGCCCACCACGATGAGGTGGTCGCCGCCGGTGTGCACGGCGTGGACCGTGCAGTCGATCCAGGCGGGGGCACCGGCCAGCCGCGGCGACCCGGACACGGGCGCCGCGTCGTGGACGACCCCGGCGAACTTGTCGCCCCCGCTCACCGCGAAGCCCCGGCAGAGCTCGCCCTGGTCGGCGCCCAGGACGTTCACGCAGAAGACGCCCGCACGGGCGATGCGGGGCCACGTCGTCGACGTACGCGCCACCATGAAGGAGACGAGGGGCGGGTCGAGGGAGAGCGACGAGAAGGACTGGCAGGCGAATCCGGCGGGGCCCCCTCCGTCCTCGTCGGTGGCCGGCGCCGTGATCACGGTGACGCCGGTCGCGAAGTTCCCCAGTACACGCCGGAACTCGGCCGGATCCAGCGGCGCCCGCTCGTCGTCGCCGACCGCCCGCAGCTGCGGGCGCGGCAGTGCTTCGACGGGGCCCGTGGTGGGCGCCCCGACCGACCTGAGGTATCGAACGGCGGTGGCCGCCATTCCTGCGTGTCCCATCACACCGCCCATTGAAGGTGACGGAGCGTCAGTTGGGAAGGGTGCGGGGGGACCCGTCCCACCTCGCACGTATCTTCGGCCTCATGAGGGGGAAGCGTCCCCCGTTCGTGCTGTTCGGTGACCCGGACTCGCCGGACATCGAGACGCTGGCGCGGGACTGAAGCCTGAGGTATCTGCTCGGCGGCCTCGGTACGAGGGTCAGCGGCCTCGGTACGAGGGTGAGCGGCGCTCCACGAAGGAGGTGACGCCCTCGTTCGCGTCAGCCGTGGTCATGTTGATCTCCTGGGCGTCGGCCTCCGCCGCGAAGGCCGTGGCGCGGTCCGACTCCAGGGAGGCGTTGACCAGCCGCTTGGTCAGGGCGAGGGCGCGGGTCGGCCCGGCGGCGAGGCGCTCGGCCCATTCCCGCGCCGTCTTCTCCAACTCGTCGGCAGCTACGACGCGATTGACGAGGCCGAGCCGTTCGGCGTCGGCGGCGGTCACGGAGTCCCCGAAGAACATCAGCTCCTTGGCCCGCTGCGGCCCCACCAGACGCGGCAGCAGATACGCGCCGCCGCCGTCCGGCACGAGGCCGCGGCGCACGAACACCTCGATGAACTTGGCGGATTCGGCGGCGATCACCAGATCGCAGGCGAACGCGAGGTGGGCGCCGATGCCGGCCGCGGTGCCGTTCACCGCGGCGATCACCGGTTTCTCGCAGTCCAGGACCGCGGAGACCAGCCGCTGTGCGCCCCGCCTGATGGTCCGGGCCACATCACCGGCCACCCGCTCACCCGCGACGGGCGCGCCCCGCAGATCGGCGCCCGCGCAGAACCCCTTGCCGGCCGCGGTGATCACGACGGCCCGCACGGCCGGGTCCTCCGAGGCCTCATCGAGCAGCGCGATGACGCGTTCGCGCTGGTCCCAGGTGAGGGCGTTCATGGCCTCGGGCCGATTGAACGTGATCCACGAGACGCCGTTGTCAGTGGCGTGAAGTATCAATGAGGGGACGGGATCGGGGGAGGTAGTCATGGGGGAGTGGCTCCGTTTCGTGGGACGGCGCGTGGTGATGCCGGCGGGGAGGCTCGCCGCGAAGCGGCGTCCCGGACACCCTTCAACGGCAGACGGCGAACGCGTCAAGCGCGACGGCCCCCTGCCCCCGTGGCAACACCATCAACGGATTGATGTCCAGCTCCGCAAGCTCCGCCCCCAGCTCAAGCGCCACCCGCTGCACGCGGAGCACGACCTCGACGAGCCCGTCGACATCGGCGGCCGCCGCCCCCCGGACCCCGTCCAGCAGGGCACGCCCCCGCAGCTCGGCCAGCATCGCCTTCGCCTGGTCCTCCCCGAAGGGCGGCACCCGCACGGCCACGTCCTGGAGGACCTCGACGAGTACGCCGCCGAGCCCGACCGTCACGGTCGGCCCGAAGAGGGGGTCGTGCGTGACGCCGACGACCATCTCGACGCCCCGCTCGACCATCTGGCAGACCAGGACACCGTCCAGCGTCACACCTTCGTAGCGGGCGATGTCGGTCAGCTCGCGGTAGGCGTCCCGTACTTGACTGGCGGAGGTCAGCCCGATCTTCACCAGCCCCAGTTCGGTCTTGTGCGCGAGCTGCGCGCCGGAGGCCTTCATGACGACGGGGTAGCCGACGAGCCCGGCGGCTCGGACGGCCGCCGCCGCGCTGGTCACCAACTGCTCGCGCGGTACGCGAATCCCGTACGCGCGCAGCAGCTGTTTCGCCGCGTGCTCGCTGAGCTGCTGGCCGGGCCGCATCAGGGCCTGTGCCTTGCGGAAGGAGGGCGAGGGGGTGCGCGGCGCCTCGTCGAAGGGCGAGCGGTAGCCGGCGGTGAAGCGGTGGTGGTCCAGATAGGCGCGCACCGCCGTGATGCAGTTGGCGAAGGTGCGGAAGGTGGCGACGCGCGAGGAGCCGAGGAGTGTCTCGCGGTAGGCGTCCTCGGTGCCGACGGGCGAACCCCACACCACGCACACCAGCTTGTCCGTCCGCTCCGCCGCGTCCACCAGGTCCTGCGCGAGCTTGTCGCTCATCGGCGGGAAGGGACCGGTGATGGGGCAGATGAACACCCCCACCTGAGGGTCGTCGAGGATCGCGTCGATGATTTTCCGGCCGCGCCAGTCGCCCACGGGGTGCCCGCCGTTGTCGACGGGGTTGGCGACGTTCAGATACCGCGGTATCCACTGGTGCAGCTCCGCCTGCTTGGCGTCGGAGAGCGTGGGCAGCCGGAGCCCCGCCTCGGTCGCCAGGTCCGAGAAGTGCGCGCCCGTGCCGCCCGAGATCGAATACACGGCGACGCCGTCGGCCCGTGGGGGACGGGCCCGCGCCAACAGGGCGGAGGTGTCCTGGAGCTCGTCGAGCCCGTCGACGCGGATCACGCCGAACTGCCGCATCGCCGCGTCCACCACCGCGTCGGCGCCGGTCAGTTTGCCGGTGTGTGAGGCGGCCATGCGGGCGCCGGTCTCGGTGCGGCCGACCTTGACGGCGACGACGGGTACGCCGCGCCGGGCCGCCCGGTCGGCGGCGAGCAGGAAGGCGCGGCCGTCCTTGAGGCCCTCGACATAACAGGCGATGGCGCCGACCTCGGGGCGTTCGGCGAAGTAGGAGATGAAGTCGGAGGTCTCCAGGTCGGCCTCGTTGCCGGTGGGCGCCCAGTGGGAGAGGCGTATGCCGAGCTGCTGGAGGGCGAAGACGGGGCGGCCCTGGTGGCCGGACTGGGTGATCAGCGCGATGGCGGGGCCTTCGAGATCCTCGCGGAACTCCTCGAAGGCGTTGAGGTTGGTGTTCGGCCCGAGCAGCCTGAGGCCGGAGCGGCGTACGGCGGCGGCGAGGCGGGCCTGGGCGGCCGCGCCCTCCTCGCCGGTCTCGGCGAACCCGGAGGCGAAGGCGACGGCGAACCGCACCTTCTCCTCGGCGAGCTGCTCGATCACGGGCAGCGGGTCGGCGACGAGGAGCACGGCCAGATCGACCTGTTCGGGCAGGTCGGCGACGGAAGGGGAGCAGGGGATGCCGAAGACCGACTGACGGGTGGGGTGCACGGGGTGCAGCCGCGCGCCGACCCGCTCGGCCCAGGCGATGAGCTGGCGGGTGATGCCGGTGTTGGGCCGTCCCTCGGCGTCCGACGCGCCGATGACGGCGACGGACTCGGGACGGAAGAAGCGGTCGAGATCGGGTACGTCGGCGTGCAGCGGCCGGCCGCTGACGTCCAGGTCGTGCGCCGTGACGGCCCTGCCGTGGACGGCTGTGGGAGGGAGTTCGCCGCAGGCCACAACATGCGCGCGGCGGGGGTCGGTGGTGAAGGTGCCGTGAGTCGATCCAAGCATCGGTCCGCCCGCTCCTGTGTGACAGCACTTAACTGACGCATAGTCAGATTACTGAACTGACGTGATGTCAGGAATGGGCCTGCAGGCAAAGCCTGGCGCTGCGCTGTGCGGGGGCGCTGCGCTGTGCTGTGCGTGGGGCGGAAGGGGCGCGCGTGCACGCCCCTTCCACGGAAGCGCAGAATCGGGGTGGTGCCAAGGTCGTGAATCGGCCGGGGTGGGGTGGGGTTGTTCTCTGCCCGCGGGTCGATGGGGGCTGGTCGCGCGGTTCCCCGGGTCCCGCGCCCCTATCGGGGTGTGCCTTGCCGCGTTCTGGCGATGGCCTTCGCGATCTTGTCGGCGTCCAGGGCCAGTTCGCGGAGCATGCCGCTGATGGGGTTGGTGAAGCCGGTGAAGTACAGGCCCGGGGCCTGCTTCGGGCTGCGGCGGCCGTGGGCCGTGGGGCGGCCGTGTTCGTCCAGGACGCCGAGGCCGCCGAGCAGGCCTTCCAGGGCGTGGTGGTAACCGGTCGCCGCGATGATCGCGTCCGGGCCGATCCGGCTGCCGTCCGCCAGGACGACCTTGCCGTCCTCGAAGGACTCCACGGCGGCGACGGGCTCGACCCGCCCCTTGCGCACGGCGTCGATCAGACCCACGTCCTGCACCGGGATCGCCCCCTCTCTGACCCGCGAGTAGAGCCCGGTGTCGGGCCGAGGCAGCCCCTTCGCCGACAGGTCGGGCACGGCGACCCTGGCGACCGGTACCGCGATCCGGTCGACCAGGGCGACCGGCAGCCTGCGGCACAGGATGCCGGTGAGCTGCGCGGGCCACCCGGCAGTGGTGCGGCGCACGATGTGCGGGGCGGTGCGCACGGCGATGCGGACCCGGGCGGCGCCGCCCTCGGCCAGGTCGACGGCGATCTCCGCGCCGGTGTTGCCGACGCCGACGACCAGGACGTCCTTGCCGGTGAAGGGGCTCGGCCGGCGGTAGTCGGCGGCGTGCAGGAGTTCGCCGGAGTATGTGTCGCGGCCGGGCCAGTCCGGGAGACGGGGCGTGTGGTTGTAGCCGGTGGCGATCACCACCGCGCTGCCGGTCAGCTCCCGCCCGCCGGTGGCGCGCAGCAGCCAGCCGGCGCCGTCGGCGGTGCGCTCCAGGCCGTTCACCTCGACGCCGGTGACGACGTCGAGGCGGTGGTGTTCCGCGTACTTCTCCAGGTAGCGGACCACGTCGTCACGTGACACCCACCGGCCGAACGCCCGTGGGATCGCCAGCCCCGGCAGGGCGGAGAGGCGGCGCGTCGTATGCAGGTGCAGGCGGTCGTAGTGGCCGCGCCAGGAGGCGCCGACGTTTTCGGACTTCTCCAGGACGACCGTGCGGACGCCGCGTGCGCGCAGGGCCGCCGCGGTGGCGAGACCGCCGGGCCCGCCGCCGATCACGTATACGGGGCTCTCCTGTTGGAGCGTAGGCAGGGCTGTCGGGACGGCTGTCGAGTCGGCCATGACTGGAGAGTAACCGTGCGATTACTTGACGGGTGACAGTCAAGACCGGAATCGGTTGCGAATCGATCACGGGGTCTCGTGACGCGGGCGGGTGCGCGCGGCGTACGCCGCCTCTTGCGCTCCCGTCGCCGGTGCGCTGAACTGACGTACCGTCAGAATTGCGTATCCGCTCGCCGAAGTGGGAGAGGCCACGGCATGGACTCGATCTGGCTCACCGGGGCCGAATGGCTCGCCGTGCTCCGCGTAGGCCTTGGCCTGTGGTGGCTGGAGAGCTGGCGCCACAAGGACAAGAAAGGCTGGTTCCAGCGGGGGACGGGGATCGCGTGGGCGTCCGACGTGGCCGCCAAACACAAGTGGAACGCGGTCCGCAGCGGCTTCACCACGGTCGTCGCGCCGCGCCCCAGGACGATCGCGTACGTCGTCGTCTACGCCGAACTCGCCCTCGGACTCGGCCTGACAGTCGGCTTCCTGACGCCGATCGCTCTGATCGGCGGGCTGCTCCTCAATGTGCTGTACCTCGTCCTCATGATCCATGACTGGGCCGAGCAGGGGCAGAACGCGATGATGGCGCTCATCTCGCTGGTCGCCCTCTTCGCCATGTCCTGGCAGACCTGGTCCCTCGACGATGCGCTCGGACTCTTCTGATGGGCGGCAGGGGTGTGGGCGCGGGCGTGGGTAGCGGTGTGGGCGCGGGCGTGGGTAGCGGTGCGGGCGCGGGTGTGGGCGCCGATGTGCGTTTTGACCTTCCGGAGCCCGACGCCTTCACCCGCCCCTACTGGGACGCGGCGGCCGCGGGCCGGCTGCTGATCCGCCGCTGCGGGGCGTGCGGCGCGGCGCACCACTATCCGCGCGAGTTCTGTCCGCGCTGCTGGAGCGAGGACGTCACCTGGGAGCGGGCGAGCGGGCGCGCCACGCTCTACACCTGGTCGGTGGTGCACAGGAACGACCTGCCGCCGTTCGGCGCGCGCGTCCCGTACGTCGCCGCGGTCGTCGACCTGGCCGAGGGCCCGCGGATGATGACGGAGGTCGTCGACCAGGAGGCCGACGGGCTGCGGATCGGGATGGCGCTGGAGGTGACGTTCCGGGAGGTGGGGGTGGAGACGGAGGTGGAGGCGGGGCGGGACGAGGGACACGGGGAGCACGGGGAGTACCGGGGGAGCGGGGGGTTCGCGGTCCCCGTGTTCAGGGTACGGGTGGGTGCGTAGCGCTGGGTGTGGTGAAAATTCTTTGTGGGCCGTCCGCGGCACACGCGATCATGGGCCATGTCCACCGACCCGTACCCCCACTGGCAGCTGACCGGCGACCTCGACGGTTTTCTCGTTCGTGCCGAGGAGTTCCTGCACTCCGCGCCCGCCCTGCACACCGCCCTCCTCACCGTCACCGACACCCTGCGCGTCACAGGGCTCCATGCGTACGGGGAAGGGGCGCCCCTCTTTGGTACGTACGCCGATGAGGCGGGCCGCGTCCAGGGTGCCTTCGTACGTACGCCACCGCACCGCCTGGCCCTCAGCCCCGTCACCCCCGAAGCCGCCGACGCCCTCGCCCGGCAGCTCGCCGACGTCACGCCGGATCTGCCCGGCGTCGCCGCCGACCGGGATACGGCGGAGGCCTTCGGGCAGGCCTGGGAGAAGCACGCCGGGGCCACCGCCACGCGCGGCTACCGGCAGCGGCTCTACCGGCTCGGCGCCCTCACCCCGCCCGAGCCCGCCCCGCCCGGCCGCGCCCGCGTCGCCGACGGTGGTGACCGTGCGCTGCTGGCGCGCTGGCACCGGGAGTTCGGGGAGGCCGTCGGGGAGCCGCCCGCCATGGACTCCGGCGACTGGGTGTCCGCCCGCCTCGCCTATGGAGGCGTCACCCTCTGGGAGACGCCCGACGGCACGCCCGCCGCGATGGCCGGCGCCACCCGCCGCGTCGCCGGGCAGGTCCGCGTCGCGCCCGTGTACACCCCGGCCGGCCTGCGCGGCCGCGGCTACGGTGGTGCCGCCACCGTTGCCGTGACCCGCGCCGCGCTCGACGCGGGCGCCGACGAGGTCCTGCTCTTCACGGACCTCGCCAATCCGACCAGCAATGGCCTGTATCAGCGGATCGGTTATCGGCCGGTCCGGGACTTCGCCCAGTACGACTTCAGCCGCGGAGGCGTAGGGGGCTGAGGGTTCACGGCCAGAGCAGTTCCCGGGTCCAGGTCTCGTCCTCCTGTCCCTTCCGGTACCGCAGCCGTACGTGCCGCCGCCGCGCGTCTCCCTGGAAGAACTCCGCCTCCAGGGGGTCCAGCACGTACAGCGTCCACGTCGGCGCGTCCGCGTCGGGCTCGGCCTGGGCACGGTCCCAGGCGGCGGCCGACGCCCGCTCCAACTCCTCGTACGCGTCCAGGACTTCGCTCTGCCGTCCCACCAGCGCGGCGGCCAGCGCACCTGTCGACCGTGCGTGCAGGTCGGCGAGGCTCTCGGGGTGCGGGGCCGTGGTGACGCGGCCCCGGAGACGGATCTGCCTGCCCTGCGACGCCCAGTAGAAGTGCAGGGCGGCCTTCGGGCGTGCGGCCAGTTGACGGCCCTTTCTGCTGCTCGCGTGCGAGGCGAAGTGCCAGCCGTGGCCGTCGGCGTCGTGCAGCATCACGGTCCGTACGTCGGGGCCGCCGTCCTCGGCGACCGTCGCCAGGCCCATGGTGTGCGGCTCGGTCTGTCCCGCGGCCACCGCCTCCGCGAACCACGCGTGGAAGAGGGGTAGGGGAGTGGCGGGAGCCGCGGCCGGGTCGAAGGCGGGCAACTCGACGTCCCAGACGCGTTGCGCCCTCAGCAGCTTCTGGAACTCGGACGTGGGGGGCGCGGGGCGCCCGGGGGGTGCGGAGGGGGCGGAGGGGGCGTTGGGCGGCACAGAGGGCTCTGTGGGGGACTGTGCGGAGGGTTGTGTGGAGGGTTGTGCGGTGGGGCGCGGTGAGCCGGGAGTCGTCATGCGCCGATTGTGACCGAGGGGGAGAGCGGGGACGCCTTCGTCTTGGCCCGAGCGGAAGAGCGGGGGACGCCCACGCCCTGGGTCGGGACGCGCTCAGCCTGGGTCGAGTGGAAGGGCGGGGACGCCCACACCCTGGGTCGGGAGGCGCTCACCCCGGGCCGAGCGGAAGGGCGGGGACACCCCGGGCCGAGCGGGAGCGCGAGGCCGCTCTCACCCCCGTCCCAGCACCACCGTCCCCGACGAGCAGAACCACCCGCCCGTCCCCGACGCCACCGCCACCTCCGGCAGGCCGCCGCCCGGGCGTCCGACCTGGCCGTCGCCCGCCTCGCCGCGCAGCTGCCGCACCGCCTCCACCAGCAGGAACAGACCCCGCATACCGGGGTGCTGGGCGGACAGGCCGCCGCCGTCCGTGTTGGTCGGGAGGTCGCCCGTGCGCAGCAGGCGGCCCTTCTCCACGAACGCGCCGCCCTCGCCCTTCCCGCAGAAACCGAGGTCCTCCAGCGTCACCAGCGTCATATAGGTGAAGGCGTCGTAGATCTCGGCCACGTCCACGTCCTGTGGCCGCACCCCCGCCCGGTCGAAGGCGAGGCGGCCGCTCACCGCCGCCGGGGAGACCGTGAAGTCGTCCCACTCCGACATCGTCGTGTGCGAGACGTGTTCGCCGGCGCCGAGGACCCACACCGGCGCGGACGCGCAGTCCGCCACGTACTCCTCCGCGGCGAGCAGCACGGCGCAGCCGCCGTCGGAACGTATGCAGCAGTGCAGCTTGGTGAAGGGGTCCGCGATCATCGGGCCGTCCAGGACCTCGTCCACCGTGATCGGCTCGCGGAACATCGCGTCCGGGTTGGTCGCCGCGTTGGCTCGGGCCTGTACGGCGACGGAGGCGAGCTGTTCCAGTGTCGTGCCGTACTCGTGCATGTGGCGGCGCGCGGCCATCGCGTACTTGGCGATCAGGGAGTGCCCGTAGGGGACCTCGAACTGCAGGGGGCCCCGCGCGCCGAAGGAGAGGTTGGACGTGCGCCGCCTCGCCTTGATGTCCGCGCGGGCGGTCGAACCGTATACGAGGAGTACGACGTTGGCCCTGCCCGCCGCTATCGCGTCCGCCGCGTGCGCCGCCATGACCTCCCAGGTGGCGCCGCCGACCGAGGTGGAGTCCACCCAGCGGGGCGTGAGGCCGAGGTACTCGGCGACCTCGACGGGCGCCAGCGTGCCGAGCCCCGCCGACGCGATGCCGTCGATGACGTCCCGGCCGAGCCCGCAGTCGGTGAGCGCACGGCGGGCGGCCTGGGCATGCAGGGCATAGGGAGTGGCCTCGTCGACCCGACCACAATCCGAGAGGGCGACACCGACGACGGCGACCTTGCGGGGGGTGGAGCAGGGGGTAGGGGGCATGGAACTGACGGTACATCAGGTCGCAGCGGCCCGAGAGGGGTTGTGGTGTGGGGAGGTGGGTGCGGTGCGAGGGGAGGTTCGGGCGCGGGGAGAGGCAGTACGCGGAAAGGCGCGGCGCCAGGAGCGACGTGACGCGCGGAAGGGTGCGGCGCGCGGAAAGGCCTGGTGGCGCGGAGAGGCACGGCATCACGAGAGACGCGGGGGCCAGGAGAGGCGCGGCGCAAGGGGTAGGCGCGGCGCAAGGAGGGGCGCGACGCAAGGGGTAGGCGCGGCGCAAGGAGGAGCGCGACGCAAGGGGTAGGCGCGGCGCAAGGAGGAGCGCACCGCAAGGAGGAGCGCACCGCAAGGAGGAGCGCCCCGCAAGGGCTAGGCGCGGCGCAAGGGCTAGGCACCGGCCGCGGAAAAGCGCGCCTCGGGAAGAGGCGTCGTCCGCTTACGTCCCGTCCCCGCTCTGTGCATCTCGTCGCGCCCGCCCTAACATGACGACCCGTCAGATCCAGGCCCGGCCGCCGGGCCCGGGGGAGGAGCCCGCCGATGGACGCCGCCTTCAGTGCGGAGCAGGACGAGATCCGCCGCACCCTCCGCGAACTCATCACCAAACGCTGCGGCCCCGACGACGTCAAGGCCGCGGCGCGCACCCCCTCCGGCCACGACGCCGCCCTGTGGACCGCACTCGCCGAACAGCTCGGGCTGCCCGGTCTCGCCCTTCCCGAGGCGTACGGAGGCGTGGGCTGCACGGTCGCGGAATTGGCGTTTGGCTGCGAGGAGTTGGGGCGAGCCCTCACCCCCTCCCCGCTCTTCGCCACCGCTGTCCTCGCCGCCCCATTGATCCTGGCCCTCGGTACCGACGAGCAGCGCGCCGCGCACCTGCCCCGGATCGCCGCCGGTGAGCTGACCGCCGCGCTCGCCGTACCCGGCACCGGGCTCGCCACCGCGCTCGGTCTGGTCGGCGACAACTCCGGGGACTGGGCGGGCGGCGGCCGCGCGGGCGGCGTACAGGCCAGGATCCGCGACGGGGCCTGGCGGCTGTACGGGCAGGCCGAGCAGGTGCTCGACGGGCACAGCGCGGGGCTGCTGGTCGTCGCCGCGCACGCGGGGGGCTTCGCCCGCTCCCGTACGCTCCTCTTCCTCGTGCGCGAGGGGGCACCCGGCATGGCGCGGGCCCGGCAGACCTCGCTCGACGAGACGCGCACCCAGGCCCGCGTCGAATTGCGGGACGTGGCGGCTGAGTTGCTCGGCAGTGGCGCCGCCGATGTGTCCGGCGCGCTTGCCGCCGTCGGGGACGTCGCCGCCACCGTCCTGGCCGCCGAGGCCGTGGGCGCCGCCGACCGGGCGCTCGAAAGGACCCTTGATCACGTACGTCAGCGGGAGCAGTTCGGGCGGGCGATCGGTTCCTTCCAGGCCGTGAAGCACCGCCTGGCCGAGGTGTACGTGCAGGTGCAGGCCGCCCGCTCGGCCGCCTACTACGCGGCGTGGGCCGCGGGCGCCGAGGCCGCCGGGTTCGGCGGGCAGGGCGCCGAACGCGCCGGCGGTCTCGCGCTCGCGCAGGGCCTCGACGCGCTGCGGACCGCCGCGTCCGAGGCCGTACAGCTGCACGGCGGCATCGGCTTCACCTGGGAGCACGAGGCGCACCTCTACTTCAAGCGGGCGTCCGGAGACGAACTGCTCTTCGGCCCCGTACACCGGCTCCGCGCGCGGGCGGCCGAACGGGCCGGATTGTTCACCGGCGAGCGCGGCGCCGAGCCCCTGGCCACCGCTGCGTCCGGCGGCGCCGAGCCCCTGGCCGCCGCTGCTGGGTCCGGGGGTGCCGAACTCCCGGCCGCCACCGCTGGGTCCTGGGGCATCGAGGCCCCGGCCTCCGCCGCTGGGTCTGGGGGTGCCGAGTCCCTGGCCACCGCCACTGCGTCCGGCGGCGCCGAGCCCCCGCCCGCCACCGCCGCGTCCGGCGGCGCGAAGGCCCCGGGCGCCGCCGCCGGGTCCGGGAAGGCCGGCTGATGTCGCCGTCCGGGCTGCGCCTGATGCAGAAGGTGTCGTCCACCCGGACCTTCGCGAGGATCGCCCCGCACTGCGTTCCCGCGATGGACCGCGCCGTCCACCGTCTGACCCGCGGCAAGGTGCTGCTCAGCGCGATGATGCTGCCCGGCGTCATCCTGACGGCGCGCGGTGCGAAGAGCGGACTTCGACGGCGTACGCCCTTGGCGTGCATGCCCGACGAGAAGACGGGCGGCTGGGTGCTGGTCGGGTCCAACTTCGGGCGGCCCGGGCACCCCGCCTGGACCGCGAACCTGCTCGCCCACCCGGACGCGGAGATCAACTGGCGCGGCGCCGACGTACCGGTGCGGGCGCGGCTGGTGACGGGGGAGGAGCGGGCGGCCGTCTGGGAGGCGGCGCTGAAGTTCTGGCCGCCTTATGCCACGTATCAATCCCGGGTGGACCGGGAGATAAGGCTCTTCCGCCTGGAGCGGAGACAGGCGGGATAGGGGGATAGGTGGGGGTTGGTACAGGTACTGCGACGGCGGATCACCTCGGTGATCCGCCGTCGCGGTGACAGGACTTGGGGAGCGCGCCCATCCGGGCTGCTTTGTTCGAGCTACTTCGTCGGCTTTTTTCCCGTGACGCCCAAATGTACCAACATCGCCAGGTTCGGCTTCAGTTCGGTCTGTTTGACGCCCCACGCCTGGAAGCCGCGCTGATGCGAGGCGACCGCGGCGAGCATCGCGACCAGGGAGCCCGCCATGGCGGCGGGGTTGACGTCCTTGTCGACCTTGCCCTTGGCCTGGAGCTCCTTGACGGTGTCCGTAAGGGAGTTGTTGACCGAGTTGAGGATCTTCATGCGGATCTTGTAGAAGCGTTTGTCGCCCTCGGCGGCGCCGAGATCGACGACCCGGAGGATCGCGTCGTTCTTGCGCCAGAAGTCGAGGAAGCCGTCGACCAGGTCCTGGGAGGTCTGCCAGCCCGCCTTGCCGACCCACGAGCGGCCGTCGAGCACCTGCGTCAACTCCGCGCCCTCCGCCGCCATTTGCTCGGCGATCTCCAGGACGGCGCCCTCGACGTCCGGAAAGTACTGGTAGAAGGTCGCGGGTGAAGTCCCCGCCTTCCGGGCGACGTCGATGACTTTGACGTCCCGGTAGGGCGAGGAGCTGAGCATCTCGCTGAGGCAGTCGAGCAGCTTCTGACGCGTCGCCTGACCGCGCCGACCGGCCACGCGGCCGTCGACGGTACGTACCTGTCCTGTCATGCCGTCAGCTTACCGAGGGGTGATCGGAGCGCGATTCGGCCGAGTGCAAATGGGGTTGGGGCGCATGGGAGCGGCGGAGGGCTCACCTCGTAATAATTGGCCAAGTGTTCGAATGTGTGCGCTGCGGGTGCCGTGGAGGGCCGCTAGCTTGACTGACATGGACTACGCAGAGCGGGACACAGGGGGCGGAAACAAGGAGGGCGTGCCCTGCTGGGTCGACGCGATGCTCCCCGACGTCGAGGGCGGCAAGCGGTTCTACGGTGACCTCTTCGGGTGGACCTTCGAGGAAGGGGGAGGCGGAGGCGCGGGCGCGGAGTACGGGCGCTACGCCCAGGCGTACAGCGAAGGCCTGCCCGTCGCCGCGCTCGCGCCCAAGGCCGACGGTCGCATGCCCACCGTATGGACGGTGTACGTCGCCACCCCCGATGCCGCCGCGCTCGCCGAGCGGATCAAGCGGGCGGGCGGGTCCATGATCACGGAGGTCATGCCCGTCGGGCCCTTCGGGACGATGGGTCTCGCCGCCGACCCCGAGGGCGCCGTCTTCGGGCTCTGGCAGGCCGGTACGCACCAGGGCTTCGGCAAGCGGCAGCGGCCCGGTTCGTACTGCTGGAGCGAGGTGTACTCGCGGGACAAGGCCCTCGTCGACCCCTTCTACGAGAACGTCTTCGGATACGGCGGCTTCGACCTCGACTTCGACGGCACCGACTTCCGCACCTGGTCGCCCGCCGGGGCCGCGGCCGGGCCCGGCACGGCGATCGGCGGGCGCAGCGTGATGTCCCCGGCCACCGACGGGTACAGCAGGCCCGAGACGCCTCCGCACTTCCTCGTCTACTTCAATGTCGACGACGCGGACGCGACGGCCGCCGCGGTGACCCGGCTCGGCGGGCGCGTACAGCTGCCGCCCCACGACATCCCGTACGGGCGGATCGCGGTCCTCAGGGACAACCAAGGGGCGACCTTCGCGGTCCTCCAGGACTGAGGCAGGACCGAGACCGCCGTGCGCGGGGCTCCGCCCTCCGGTGTTGTCCTGTAAAACACTGAGTGTTTGTCCTGTAAAACACTGAGAAACCGCGAGAAACCGCGGGAAACCGGAGACACCCCGATCCCGCCCCGGGTTCGCCACGGCCGCCTCGGACAGGAAGAATCAGGGTGCGTGCCGCCGTAGCGGCTCGGTGGTGAGACGCTGCACGGGGCTGTCTTCTTCGGCGGCCGCGTACGGGGAGGTGGCAGGGCAAGTGGTGGATCAGCTGACGCAGCACGATCCGAGGCGGATCGGCCCGTTCGAGGTCCTGGGCCGGCTGGGCGCGGGCGGCATGGGCCTGGTCTATCTCGCGCGCTCCGCGTCGGGGCGGCGCGTGGCGATCAAGACGGTGCGGACCGAGCTCGCCGAGGACCAGCTGTTCCGCGTCCGCTTCACACGCGAGGTCGAGGCCGCACGCGCCGTGTCCGGCTTCTACACGGCCGCCGTGGTGGACGCCGACCCGCGCGCCGCCGTGCCCTGGCTCGCCACGGCGTACGTCCCCGCGCCCTCCCTCGAAGAAATAGTGAATGAACACGGGCCGCTGCCCACCCAGGCGGTGCGGTGGCTGGCGGCGGGCGTGGCCGAGGCCCTGGAGTCCATCCACGGCGCGGGCCTCGTCCACCGTGACCTCAAGCCGTCCAACGTCCTCGTCGTCGAGGACGGCCCGCGCGTCATCGACTTCGGTATCGCGTCCGGCGTCTCCAACACGCGCCTGACCATGACGAACGTCGCCGTCGGCACGCCCGCCTACATGTCGCCCGAACAGGCCAAGGACTCGCGCAGCGTGACCGGCGCGAGCGACGTCTTCTCGCTCGGCTCCACGCTCGTCTTCGCCGCCACCGGGCACGCGCCCTTCCACGGCGCCAACCCCGTCGAGACCGTCTTCATGCTGCTGCGCGAAGGACCGGACCTCGAAGGGCTGCCGGACGACCTGCGCCCGCTCATCGAGTCGTGCATGCAGATGGAGGCGGCGCTGCGGCCCAGCCCCGCCGACCTCCAGGCCCGGCTCGCCCCGCACCTCTTCGCCTCCGAGAGCGCCGACAACGACGACAGCGGCACGGCGTCCGCCTGGCTCCCCGAGCGGGCCGTCGCGCTCATCGAGGCCCGCAGGGGCGGCCGCCCGCCCGCCCGGGTCCCCGTCACCGCCGGGCGCAGCGGAGGCGGCGCCCGTGGTGCCGCCCCGGCCGCGCCCGTCACCGCCCCGCCCGTCACCGCGCCCCCGCCCCCGCAGCAGCCGCCGCCCGCGCCGTCCCGCGCGCCGTTCGGGAGCCTGCCCGACGCCGGGCCCGTGCACCTCGCCGGGGCCAAGGTGCCGATCGGCCCCGGGCCGCGCCTCGCCGACTCCCGCGCGGCCGCCGTACCCGGCGACCTCGGGCTCGCCGCGTCCTGGACGCGCTCCGCGTCCCCCAAGGGCGGGGCCAACGGCGTCGCCCCGGCGGCGCCCGCCGTGCCCGCGCCCGCCGTGGCGCCGGACGCCGGGGCCAAGACGTGGCGGCCGTGGCGGTTCCGGATGTCCAACGACGTGTGGGGCACGCCCGCCGTCGCCGGCGACCTCGTCTACGTCACCTCCTTCGAGGTCCACGCGCTCGACGTCGGCACCGGCCGCCGCAGCTTCAAGACGCGGGACGTCGCCTGGTCCATGGCGGTCGCGGACGGACGTATCCACGCCTCCGACGGCCCGACGCTCTACGCCCTCGACGGCGCCGACGGCTCCGACCTCTGGCGGCTGCCGACCGACGCCTGGGTGTACTCCCTCCAGGCCGCCCGCGGCACGGTCGTCACCGGCACGCGCGGCGGCGGCGTCCAGGCCTGGGAGGCCGCCAACGGCGAGAAGCTCTGGGAGATCACCGGCGCCCAGACCGACTTCGAGACACCGGAGGCCGGGCCCGCCGTCTTCGACGGCACGGTGTACGTCTGGAAGGACGCGAGGCTGCGGGCCCTGGAGGCCCGTACGGGCGAGGAACGCTGGTCCTACCCCGTGGGCGACGCGGCCTCCTGCGGAGGCGTGCCCGTCCGGATCACCCAGGCCCAGGACGGCTACGTGTACGTCGCGGCGGGCACCCGTGTGCTCGCCGTCGACGTCGCCGCCGGGCACGTCCGCTGGCACTTCGAGGCGCCCGCCGCCTTCCTCTGCCCGCCCGCCTTCGCGCCCGGACCCGCCGTCACGGGCGGCGGCGTGTACCTCGCCGACTACCTCGGGACGGTGTACGCGCTCGACGCCACGGACGGCCGTGACCGCTGGCGCATCGCCACGGAGTCCCGCTCCTCCATCGAGCCGGTCCTCGTCGCGGACGGCCACGTCCACGTGGGCAGCGGCAAGGGCCTCTACACCCTCGACGCGGTGACGGGCACCCCGAAGTGGCGCTTCCAGGCGGGCGGCGAGGTCGTCGGCGCCCCCGTCGTCGCCGAGCGGCGCATCCACTTCGGCTCCACGGACCATCTGCTGTACACCCTGAAGGCCGACGACGGCCGACTCCGCTGGAAGCTGGCCACCGGCGGGGAGATCACGGGGGCGCCTGTGGTGCGGGACGGGGTGGTGTACGCGTGCAGCAAGGACCGGTGTGTGTACGCGTTGGACGCGGAGCGGGGCACGGGGACGTCTCCTCGCTCTTAGGGCCGGTGGGGCCCGGGATGCGGCGGGGCGATCACCTGACCCGAAACCCGCCACCGCCACCCCGCCGCCTCGCGAACAGCTCCTCCTGCCGCTCCCGCGGCAGGTTCCCCAGCGCGATCAGGTGGGGCGCGTGCGCCAGCGCCTGGGCGCGGGACGCCTCCTTCGCCGACCACAGGGACCTGACCGTGCCCTGCACGGCCTCCGTGGGGAACGAGGCGATGGTCTCGGCGGCGCGGACGGCCGCCGCCGCCGAGCCGCCCGGTGGGGTCAGCTCGGAGACCAGGCCCGTCTCGTAAGCCCTGCGCGCCGAGATCCGCTCGGCCGTGCCCATCAGGGACATCCTGGCGACCTCGCCGAACGGCATGCGCTGCGCCATGTGGATCGTCTCGTACGCGCTGACCATGCCGTATGTGGTGTGCGGGTCGAAGAACGTGGCGTGTTCGTCCGCGACGAGGAACTCCGCCTCGCCGAGGAGGTAGAAGGCGCCCCCGCACGCCATGCCGTTGACCGCGGCGATCACCGGCTTCCAGAGGTCGTTCGCCTTCGGGCCGATCGCGATGAGCGGATCGTCGATCGTGTACGGGGAGCCCGGCTGCGGCACCTCCACGGCGCGGTCGATGCCCGTGCAGAACGCCTTGTCGCCCGCGCCGGTCACCACGATCGCCCGCACCGAGTCGTCGTGGCGGAACCGCCGCCAGGCATCGCTCAGTTCGGCGGCCGTCTCCAGGTCGATGGCGTTGTGCCGCTCGGGGCGGTCGAGGGTGAGGACCGCCACACCCGTCTCCTTGTCGGCGGTCGTACGCAGCGCGCTCGTCCCCCGCGTCACGGCCGCTCCAGGACCCAGCGCGGGACCGTGACGCCGCCCACGTCAGCGAAGACCACCTGCACCTTCGCGCCGATCCGCAGCCGCCGCGGGGCGACGGAGTTCAGCGGGGCGTCCGGTTCCGCGACGAGGTTGCCGACGAGGCGGATGCGCGGGGCGTCGGCCAGTTCGACGACGATCGCGTTGTACGGGGCCTGCGCGGCGTAGGCGGGCAGGAGGGGCGGGTGCGGGACCACGTAGGACCAGACCCGGCCGCGGCCGCTCATCCTGCGCCATTCGCTGCCGAAGGACTGGCAGTGGGGGCAGCAGGGCCTGGGCGGGAATCTGGGCTCGCCGCAGGCGGTGCAGGTCTGTATGCGGAGTTCGCCTCGGGCGGCGTAGGCCCAGAAGGGGGTGCCGTCGTCGTCCATGGTGGGTGTGAGGAGGGGTTCGGGTTTCGTCGTCGCGTCTGCCATGTGACTGTCCTTTGCCGGGGTGCGGGTTCGTTGTGGCTGGTCGCGCGGTTCCCCGCGCCCCTGGAAGGCCCCTGGCGGGGCCCCAGGGGCGGAAGGCGCCTATGGGGCCCTCAGGAGCAGCGCCGAGGTGGGGACCCCTTCCCCCGCCGTCACCAGGCACGTCGACGCGTCCGGGACCTGTGCCGTGCTCGTGCCCCGCAGCTGCTTCACGCCCTCGTTGATGAGGTTGAAGCCGTGGACGTAGGCCTCGCTGAGGCCGCCGCCGCCCGTGTTGATGGGGAGCCGGCCGCCGCTCTCCAGGGCGCCGCCCTCTGTGAACGCGCCGCCCTCGCCGCGCCCGCAGAAGCCGTAGCCCTCCAGGGAGAGCGGGATGAGCGGGGTGAACGCGTCGTAGATCTGCGCGACGTCCACGTCCTCGGGGCCGAAGTCGGCCTGCTTCCACAGGTGGCGGGCCGCCGTCCAGGCGGGGCCGGAGAGCGGGTCGTCGTTCCAGTAGTTGACCATGCCGTGGTGCTGCGCGGGCAGGCCCTGCGCGGTGGAGTGGACGTACACGGGCCTGGTACGGCAGTCGCGGGCCCGCTCGGCCGACACGACCACGCACGCCAGCGCCCCGTCCGTCTCCAGGCAGTTGTCGAAGAGGCAGAGCGGTTCGCTGATCCAGCGCGAGGTCATATACATGTCGCGGGTCAGCGGACGCTCGTACATCATCGCGGCCGGGTTCTGGTTGGCGCGGTTGCGGCAGGCGAGGGCGACGTTGAAGAGGTGGTCGCGCGTGGTGCCGTACTCGTGCATGTGGCGGCGCGCGAGCATCGCGATCTCGTCGGCCGGGCGGAGCAGCCCGAAGGGGCGCGTCCACTGCGCGGGCGTGGGGAGCTGGACGGCGGTGTTCTTCCAGGGGCGCGGGCCGCTTCCGCGCTTGCGGGAGCGCCAGGCGATGCCGACGCTCGCCTGCCCGGTGGCGATGGCCGCGGCGAGATGCGCCACCGTGGCACAGGAGCCGCCGCCGCCGTAGCCGACCTTGCTGAAGAAGGTGACGTCGCCCGCGCCGATGGCCTTGGCGACCTCGACCTCGTCGGTCTCCTCCATCGTGTACGAGGCGAAGGCGTCCACCTCGGACGGCGCGATGCCCGCGTCGGCGAGGGCGGCGAGGATGGCGCGACACGCCAACGTCCGCTCGCTCTCCGCGAGTTGTTTGGCGAAGGGGGTCTGGCCGATCCCGACTATCGCTGTAGCGTCCTTGAGTGAGGGCATGGGCGGCGGCACCTCCGCGAGACGAGGGATTCGGTCAGCGTCCCGACTGCTGACAGTGCGTCAGGCTACAGCTAATCTGACGGTCAGTCAGCTACCAGTGTGCTACTGCGGTGGGAGGGGCTTGCGATGCGCGGCGACCTGGGGCTTGAGATGCGTGGTGACCTGCGGTGGGGCAGCATCCCGGGGCTGGTCCGGGCGGCCGCCGAGCGGTACGGCGACCGGGAGGCGGTCGTCGAGGGCCGCACCCGTATCCCGTACGAGGAGCTCGGCCGGCGCGTGGAGCGTGCGGCGGCCGCCTGCGTGACGAGCGGCGTCGAGCCGGGCGACCGTATCGCCGTGTGGGCGCCGAACACCCTCGACTGGATCGTCTCCGCGCTCGGCGCGGTCTCGGCGGGGGCCGTCCTCGTCCCCCTGAACACCCGCTTCAAGGGCGCGGAGGCCGCCTACGTCCTGGCCCGCAGCCGCGCGAGGCTCCTCTTCATCACCGGCACCTTTCTCGGTACGTCGTATGTCGCCTCACTGCGCCGCGCGGCGGGTGACGGTGGCACGGGGCGCGGCCCGCTGCCCGGCCTTCCGCACCTGGAGCAGGTGGTCGTGCTCGCGGACGACGCCCCGGAGGACTTCCGTACCTGGAAGGACTTCCTTGCGAGCGGCGACGCCGTCGACGCGGCCGCCGTCCGCGCGCGAGCGGAGGCGGTGGACGGCTCGGCGCCCTCGGACATCGTCTACACGTCCGGCACGACCGGCCGCCCCAAGGGTGCCGTGATCTCCCACGCCCAGACGCTGCGCTGCTACGACGTGTGGAGCGAGCTGGCGGGCCTGCGCGAGGGCGACCGCTATCTGATCGTGAACCCCTTCTTCCACACCTTCGGCTACAAGGCCGGGATCATCGCCTGCCTGATGCGGGGCGCGACGATGATCCCGCAGCCCGTCTTCAACGTCGACACGGTCCTCGCCAACGTCGCCGCCGAACGCGTCTCCGTCCTGCCCGGCCCGCCCACCCTGCACCAGTCGATCCTCGACCATCCCTCCCGCGACCAGCACGACCTGTCGGCGCTGCGGCTCGTGGTGACGGGCGCGGCGGTCGTACCGCTCCAACTGGTCGAGCGGCTGCGGAGCGAGCTGCGGGTGGGCACGGTCCTCACCGCGTACGGACTCTCCGAGGCGAGCGGCATCGTCTCGATGTGCCGCCGCGGTGACCCGGCCGAGGTCATCGCGTCGACCTCGGGCCGGGCCATACCGGACACGGAGGTACGGGTGGTGTCCCCCGCCGGGCAGACGCTGTCGCCCGGCCATCCCGGCGAGATCCTCGTACGCGGCCACCACGTCATGCGGGGCTACTTCGAGGACCCGGCGGAGACGGCCCGCGCCCTGACCTCTGACGGCTGGCTGCGCACCGGGGACGTCGGCGTCCTCGACAAGGAGGGCAACCTCCGCATCACGGACCGCATCAAGGACATGTTCATCGTCGGCGGCTTCAACGCCTACCCCGCCGAGATAGAGCAACTGCTCGGCGTCCACCCCGACGTGGCGGACGTCGCGGTGATCGGCGTGCCCGATCCGAGGCTCGGCGAGGTCGGCAGGGCGTACGTGGTGCGGCGCCCCGGCTCGGTGGTGACGGCGGACGACCTGATCGCGTGGTCGCGGCGCGAGATGGCGAACTACAAGGTCCCGAGGGGCGTCGAGTTCGTGGCGGAACTGCCGAGGAACGCGAGCGGGAAGGTGGTCAAGGGGGAGCTGCGCAGAGCGGCGCGGTAGCCGACTGGGCGGTACCCGCCAGGGGCGGGCGGTCAGGCGCCCTCGGCCGCGAGGATGGCCGTCCGCTCGGCCTCGCTGCACTCCACGCAGAACTCGTTGCCCTCCGGATCGGCGAGGAGGACCCAGCCACGGCCGTTGGGCCGCCGATGGTCGGCGACCTGCTCGGCGCCGAGCGCGAGGACGCGCTCGACCTCCTCGTCCCGGGTGCGGTCCTGCGGCTGGAGGTCCAGGTGCAGACGGTTCTTGACGGTCTTGGTGTCGGGCACGGTCACGAAGAGGAGAGTCACGCCCGCCGTGGTGACGAGGGCTTCGGGGTCCCCGGGAAAGTCGTCGTCGGAGATCGCTCCACCGAGGACCTCGGCCCAGAAGGAGCCCTGGCGGTAGGCGTCGTGGCAGTCGAATGTGAGGTGGCGCACGAGAGAAGTCATGGGCGGCACTATTGGGGGTGGGGGGTGGGCCTGTCCATCGATATACGGGGGCCTGAAGGCGCAGCAGCGAGGTGGCTCGGCTGCTGCTCAGTGCCCGATGGGCGGTGCGATGCAGCCGGTCTCCATGAAGCGCCCGTTCGTCGTGACGCCGTAGTCGGACTCCTGGACGAAAGCGGTCACGCAGGCGTCGTCCCCTACGTAGAGGCCGATCATCGCGCCCTCGTACCCGAGCCTGCCGGTGAGCGCGGCGCGCACGCTCTGCGGATCCCACTTCTTCTGCCGCCAGAGCCGCTTCAGGACGGGCTCCATACGGGCGGCTTCGGCCCGCGCCGCCTCCTGGCCGGCGGCGGTCATGTCACGCGGGCGGCGGTAGGCGTTGTTGTCCCCATGGTGGGGAGCGCCGTCGACGACTCCGGGCTCTACGTAGGGGGAGGCGCCGGGGCCGGACGACCTGGGGGAGTCGGCCCCCGGCCGGGCCGTCTCGCTCCCGCAGGCGGCGAGGGGCGCGACGGTGGCGACGAGGAGGGCGGCGACGCCGAGGCGTCTTCGGTACGTCATCGGGATGGCCATGCGCATGACCATGACTCTGCCACGGGCGGCATGCGGCCCGGCACCGCTCGGATGGCCGCATCTGCGACGATTGCGCGATGCGCACCACACGCCCCCGCGTCCTCTTCGTCACCGACCTCGCCTACCAGGCCAAGGGCCGCCGCTACTGCGACGAGGACATCTACCTCACCGCCCGCCTCCGCGAGGACTTCGACGTGGCCCTGTGCCACCCGCTGGACGCGGCGCCCCTGATGGAGACGTCCGCCTTCGACGTGGTCATGGTCCGCAACACCGGCCCGGTCCTCGACTACCAGGACCAGTGGGACGACTTCACGGACCGGGCGGCGCGGTGCGGGGCGCGTGTGCACAACCAGCTCACCGGCAGGGCGGACATGGCGGGCAAGCAGTACCTGCTGGACCTCACGGCCGCGGGCTACCCCGTGATCCCGACGGTCGACGACCCCCGGGACGTCGACCGTCTCCCGGCCACGGAGACGTACGTGGTGAAGCCGAAGCTGGGCGCGGACTCGATAGGCCTGCGTTTCGTGCCGAGGGAGTCCCTGCCGGCCTTGACGACCGAGGCCGGCCCCGCCTCCGGCATCCTCATCCAGCCGCGCGTCGACTTCACCTACGAGGTCTCGTTCTACTTCGTCGACCGCACCTTCCAGTACGCGCTCCACGCCCCCGCCCCCGACCACCGCTGGCGCCTGGAGCGCTACGCCCCCACCCCCGACGACCTGGCCTTCGCCCAGCGCTTCATCGACTGGAACACGATCGACCACGGAATCCAGCGAGTCGACGCCTGCCGCACCCCGTCCGGCGACCTCCTCCTGGTCGAACTGGAGGACCTGAACCCGTACCTGTCCCTGGACCTCCTGGACGATGCGACGCGGGACGCGTTCGTGACGGCGGTGAAGGGCTCCTTGTCGGCGGGGCGCCGACAGGTGGGGTGACGCCAGGCGAGGGGCCGAGGGGTGAGCTCGGCCCCGTTGCCTGGCCGGGTGTCAGCCCTGCGGGGATGTCGGTGCGTGACCGTCGCCCAGGGGCGCCGTCGGTGAGTGGCCGTCCTGCTGGGCGGTGATCGGTATGTGGCCGTCCCGAGGCGGAGTCGGCGCGTGGCTGTCGGCGAGCGCCGGGGTCGCTGCCGCGCCTGCGGTGGCGGCAGCGATGACGCAGGTGACGAGTAACTTCTTGGTGCGGGTCATTCCAACTCCTGTGGTGTGGCGGACTTCCGACGTCGAGTGACCCTACTGATGCGGCGACTGAACGTTCGATTCCGTTGATCGCCGGGCGTGGCATCTTCCCCGTGTCCCGGCGCCCGGACATGCGTCGGCCGCGACGGCTCCCCCTCCGCGCCGCCGCGGCCGATCGATCCCCCGTCGGGATATGACGCTGGCTCAGTCCTTGGGCGGGGTGGGCGTGTGGCCCTCGCCCTGCGTGGTGATGGTGCCGTCCCTCGGCGGGGCGGGCGTGTGGCCCTCACCCTGCGTGGTGATGGCGCCGTCCTTCGGCGGGGCGGGCGTGTGGCCCTCACCCATGGTGGTGATGACGGACTTCTTGTCGATCTCGCTCATGTGCGACAACTCCTTGGGTCAGAGCGGGGTTCAGGTATCGAATACGCCCGTTCGGCGACTCCCCCGAGGACCGCCGAACGGGCGTTCTGGGCCGCTCACCTTATCCGCAGGGCCCGTGCGACCCGTCTGCCCCCCGACGCGACGGATCGACTCCATGAGAGTGGCAGCCGCTCATAAACGTTCGATGAACGCGACCCGGGAGCCGTCAGGTGACGGCTGCCGGATTGAGGAGATTCCTGACCCGAGCGGCCTCCGGGGCGCTCGATTCCTCGTGGATGGCCAGGGCCTCGCGCCAGCATGCCTTCGCCCGGTCCAGCTGGCCCAGTTCGGCGAGGGAGCTTCCCAGCAGGGTCAGTACGTTGGCCCGCATCCACTCGCCGCCGACACATCCGATGGCGAGCGCCTGTTCGGCATGCTGGGCCGCCCGTGCGGGACGGCCGTCCGCGAGGTCCACCTGGGCGATGCGGTAGTGCGTCGTACCCTCCCACAGGCGCTGGCGGTTCTCGGCGAAGATCTGCAAGGCGTCGTTGAGCTGGTCGAGAGCGTCCGCACGACGGTTGGCGTCGCTGAGTGCCAGGCCGAGAGCGTACTTGGCGTTGGCCAGGCGGAAGGTGACTCCGTGATCGCTGTAGATGGCGATGCCCTGCCGTGCGAGCTCGATCGACTTGGCGGTGCGGCCCATCGCGAGCAGTGCACGGGACAGGTTGCACAAGGCACTGGCCTCGCTGTGGCGGTTGCCGTCGGCGCGAAAGACGTCGATGGCTCTGCGCAGGTGCGTCTCGCTGACCGCCGGCCGGTCGATGCAGTTGTTGATGATCCCCTGCTCGTTGAGAGCGTTGCCGGTGGTCCACGGGTCCGCGGACTTCGCGGCGAGCGCGGTGGCGAGGTCCAGCTCGACGGCCGCGTCGTCGAAACGACCGACCTTGTTGAGCACCTGGGCAAGACTCACCCGTGCCCGGCCCTCGGCGAGCGCGTCCCCCGCCGTGGCGGCGGCCTCGCAGGCTGCGCGCGTCGCCGTCTCGTACCCGTGCGATATGGCTCCTGACTCCGCCAGGTCCTTCGCCGCGAGGAGAAGGTCGACGGCCCGGCGCAGTGCGGCGGGGCCCAGGGACTGCTGCACGCACGCCAGGATGCAGGAAGCCTCCCCGTGCAGCCAGTCGAAGGCCTTGGTGTTGTCGGTGAAGTCGAGGCCCGCCCGCTCGGTCACCTCAAGGTGGTCCACCGTCCGGTCCCCGGGCCGCTCCAGGGCGTAGACCCGTGCCGCCGACGCCAGATAGAAGTCCAGCAGGCGCGACATCGCGGCGTCGCGCTCGCTGGGGGGCTGTTCGTCGCGTTCGGCGCATGCACGCGCGTAGAGGCGTACGAGGTCGTGGTAGCGGTAGCGGCCCGGCGCCGCGGACTCGACCAGGGAGGTGTCCACCAGGGATTCCAGGAGGTCTTCCGTCTCCTCCAGGGGGAGGTCCAGGACCGCGGCGGCCGCGGCCAGGGAGAGGTCGGGGCCGTCCGCGAGGCCGAGGAGGCGGAAGGCGCGGGCCTGAGGGGGCTCCAGCTGTCCGTAGCCGAGTTCGAAGGTGGCCTTGACGGCCAGGTCGCCCGCCTGGAGTTCGTCCAGGCGGCGGCGCTCGTCCGCGAGCTTCGCCGCGAGCGTGGAGACCGTCCAGGTGCGGCGGGCCGCGAGGCGGGAGGCCGCGATGCGGATGGCGAGGGGCAGGAAGCCGCAGGCCGCGACGACGTCGAGGGCCGCTTCCCGTTCCGAGGTGACCCGTTCCTCGCCGACGATGCGGGTGAAGAGGAGCAGGGCCTCCTCGGGGGACATCACGTCCAGGTCGACCAGGTGCGCGCCCGCCAGATCCACCATCCGGACCCGGCTCGTGACCAGCGCCGCGCAGCCCTCCATGCCGGGGAGCAGGGGGCGCACCTGGGCCGCGTCGCGCGCGTTGTCCAGGACCACGAGGACGCGGCGGCCGTCCAGGACCGAACGGTAGAGGGCCGCCCGCTCCTCCAGGGAGTCGGGGATCGAGGAGTCGGCCGTGCCGAGCGCGCGCAGGAACGCGCCGAGGACCGTCTCCGGTTGCGCCGCCCGCGCGCCCGCGCCCTGGAGGTCGACGTAGAGCTGGCCGTCCGGGAAGTGGGCACGGGCCACATGCGCGACGTGGACGGCGAGGGTCGTCTTGCCGACGCCTCCGATGCCCGCCAGCGCGGAGACCGCCATCACCCGGCCCTCGGCCGTGGAGAGGATCTCGCTCAGCTCGTCCACGAAGGCGGCTCTCCCCGTGAAGTCGGGGACGGTCGCGGGAAGTTGCGCCGGACGGACCGCCGTGGCCGCCGGTGCCGGGTCCGCGGCCGGGGGCTCTGCCAGGGCCGGGTCCGCCTGGAGGATGCGCTGCTGGAGTTCCTTGAGTCCCGGGCGCGGGTCGACGCCCAGCTCGTCCGCGAGCAGGCGGCGCGTGTCCGCGTAGACCGCGAGGGCCTCCGCCTGGCGGCCGCTGCGGTAGAGGGCCAGCATCAACAGCTCGCGCAGGCGCTCGCGCAGGGGGTGGGCCGCCGTCAGTGCCGTCAGCTCGGAGACGGCCTCCGCGTGACAGCCGACCTCCAGGTCCATGTCGAGACGCGACTCGATCAGTTGCAGTCGCCACTCGTCGAGGCGGGTGCGCTGCGTGTCGGCGTACGGACCGGGGACGCCGGCCAGGGGCTCGCCGTCCCACAGGCCGAGGGACTTGTTCACCAGTGCGCGCGCCTGGCGCAGGTCACCGACGCCGCGGGCCTTCTCGGCGGCCGCCCAGAGATCTTCGGCCACGGCCAGGTCGAGGGCGCCGTCGGCGACCTGGACCGCGTAGCCGCCGGATTCGCTGACGAGAACTCCGGGGGGCAGCACTTTGCGCAGCCGGGACGCGTACGTACGTACCGCCGCCAGTGCCTGCGAAGGCGGCTCGTCGCCCCAGAGGGCGTCGATCAGCTCCGAGGCCGTGGCGGTGCGGCCGTCCCGCAGCAGGAGGGCCGCGAGCAGTGCCCGCTGCTGCGGTGAGCCGGTCGTGAGCTGCTCCGTGCCGAGCCATGCGCGCACCGGTCCGAGCACGCTGAAGCGTGACGCCTGGACCTCGGGGTGCCCCTCGGTCCGCCCCCCGGGGGTGTTCCCCGAGGCCGGATGCCACTGCTCCGGTACTCGCGGTACATCGACCATCGCTCCCCCTGCCGCCCTGCCGTTCCCAAGTCCTGCCGGTCGCGGGCCTGCCCTGCCCGCGTCGTGCCGCATATCGGTCGTACGTCGGTCGCGCCGCCGCAGCCGTGCCGCGACCCCGCTTCGGGCGGGCCCCGGCCGTGCCTCGGTTCGTGCACCCCGCCAGTTTGCCTTGTTCATGGCGGATGCGTCAGCCGTGGGAGACGGCTCTCACAGGGTCCTCGCACACCGTTCCGCATGACGCCGCGCTCGGGTGGGCAGCAGGAGGCGCGGCGCAGCTTGCTGACGGGCCGTCAGTTCGACGCTACCGTGGCCGTATGGAGACCATGGAGAGCGCGGCGAGCACGGAGACCTTCCCGGAAATCATCTCGGTGGACGACCACACCGTCGAACCCCCGCACGTCTGGCGGGACCGGCTCCCGTCGAAGTACCGGGACACCGGCCCCCGGATCGTCCGCGCCCCGCTGAAGGAAATGACCTTCCTGGGCGGCAAGTTCGCCCCGGTCATGGGGCGGAAAGGCGACGAGGGGCCCATCGGGGACTGGTGGGTGTACGAGGATCTGCACCGGCCGCTGACCCGCCTCGACACGGCCGTCGGATACGACCGGGACGAGATCAAACTGGAGGTCATCACCTACGAGCAGATGCGCCCGGGGTCCTTCAGCGTGCCCGAACGCCTCGCGGACATGGACGTCAACCACGTCCGGTCCGCGCTCTGCTTCCCCACCTTCCCGCGCTTCTGCGGGCAGACGTTCACCGAGGCCAAGGACCGCGAACTCGGCCTCCTCGGCGTACGCGCGTACAACGACTGGATGGTGGAGGAGTGGTGCGGACCCGACGCCCACGGCCGCCTGATACCGCTCACCCTCATCCCCCTGTGGGACGCCGAACTGGCCGCCGCCGAGGTCCGGCGCAACGCCGCGCGCGGGGTGCGGGCGGTCGCCTTCTCCGAGATCCCACCGCACCTGGGGCTGCCGTCGATCCATACCGACGCGTGGGACCCCTTCCTCGCGGCGTGCGACGAGACGGGGACGGTCGTGGCCATGCACATCGGCTCGTCCAGCAGGATGCCGTCGACGTCGGCGGACGCGCCGCCGGCGGTCGGCTCCACCATCACCTTCGCCAACTGCTGCTTCTCGATGGTGGACTGGCTGATGAGCGGCAAGTTCGAACGCTTCCCGAACCTGAAGGTGATGTACGCGGAAGGGCAGATCGGCTGGATCCCGTACATCCTGGAGCGGGCGGACGTCGTATGGGAGGAGAACCGGGGATGGGGCGGGGTCGCCGACAAGGTGCACCGGCCGCCGTCCGAGCTCTTCGCCGAGCACGTGTACGGGTGCTTCTTCGATGACGCGTTCGGGCTGAAGAACCTGGAGTCGATCGGCGTCGGGAACGTCCTCTACGAAACCGACTACCCGCACTCCGACTCCACTTGGCCCAGGTCGCGGGAGGTCGGGGAGGCACAGATGGGACATTTGGCCGCGGAGGTGGTGGAGCGGATCGTGCGGGGCAACGCGGTGGGCCTTCTCGGTCTTACGGAGACGGGGCTCTGGCCGGGGGCATGAGGGGGGCTCTGGCGTGGGGGCGGGGGAGGTGGGGCGTCGCTCTCGCCGTCGGGGGCGGCCCTGTCCCGCCGCTTCGCGGCGGGCTTGCCCCCCCCGCCCCCAGGGAAACGGCAGACCCCCCACGCCCCCTTGCCTGACGCTCCGTCAGAGGACACCATGCTTGACGCCCCGTCAGGTAAAGCCGACCCAGAGGGTGGTCCCCCGTGGCCGTCGACCCGACGCACCGCTCCCCCCGAGGACATCTCACCTACGGGATGCAACTCCCCGTACAGTCCCAAAGCTCCCTCTACGCCGAACCCTGGGAAGCCGACGCCACCCCCCAGGATCTCGCCGAGATAGCCCGCACCGCGGACCGCACCGGCTTCGCCTACCTCGCCACCTGCGACCACGTGGCCATCCCCCGCCGCCTCGCGGAAGCCATGAGCACCGTCTGGTACGACCCCGTCGCGACCCTCGCCTTCCTCGCCGCCGTCACCGAGAACGTCCGCCTGATGAGCCACGTCGCCATCGTGGGCCTGCGCCATCCCCTCGTCACCGCCAAGCAGTACGCGACCCTGGACCACCTCAGCGGCGGCCGGCTGATCCTCGGGGTCGGCGCGGGACACGTACCGGAGGAGTTCGAGGCGCTCGGCGTCGACTTCGGGCGGCGCGGCCCGCTGCTCGACGAGACGATCGACGCGCTGAGGGCGGCGCTCGGCCCGGACGAGTACCCCGAGCACCACGGCGAGCGCTTCGACTTCAGCGGCCTGGGTCAGCGGCCGCGCCCCGCGCAACGGCACGTACCCGTCTGGGTCGGCGGCTCCTCGCCCGCCGCCGTCCGCCGCGCCGCGACCCGCGCCGAGGGCTGGCTGCCGCAGGGCGACCCGCGCGACAAGCTGCCCGCGCAGATCGCGAGGCTCAAGCGGCTGCGGGCGGGCGCCGGGGTGACGGAGCCGATCACCGTCGGCGCGATCACCGAGTCCCTGTACGTCGGCGTACCTGGCTGGTCCGTCGGCCACCGCACGCTGCACGGCAAGCCGGAGGCGCTGGCGGAGTCGCTGCGCGCGTACGCGGCGATGGGCGTCGATCAGATCCAGGTCCGCTTCCGCAGCCGTAGCCGCGCCGAACTCACGGACCAGATGACGGCGTTCGCCACCGACGTGGCGCCGCACCTCAACGACTGACCGATGCGCCGCACCACCGTCCCCCACCGCACCGACCTTCGTCTCAACCACCAAGGAGATCCCCATGGGCAAGCTGGACGACCGCGTCGTCATCGTCACCGGCGCGGCACGCGGGCAGGGCGAGCAGGAGGCGCGGCTGTTCGCCGCGGAGGGCGCAAAGGTCGTTGTCGCGGATGTGCTCGATGACCAGGGCGAGGCCCTCGCCAAGGAGATCGGCGAGGAGCTGGGAGCGGACGCGGCGACGTACGTCCATCTGGACGTGGGCCGGGAGGCGGACTGGCGGGCCGCCGTGGCCACCGCCAAGGACGCCTTCGGGAAGATAGACGGCCTCGTCAACAACGCGGGCATCCTCCGCTTCAACGAGCTGGTCAACACCCCCCTCGAAGAGTTCCAGCAGGTCATCCAGGTCAACCAGATCGGCTGTTTCCTCGGCATCCGCACCGTCGCCCCGGAGATCGAGGCCGCGGGCGGCGGCACGATCGTGAACACCGCGTCCTACGCGGCGCTCACGGGCATGGCGTACGTCGGCGCGTACGCCGCCACGAAGCACGCCATCCTCGGCCTCACCCGGGTCGCCGCGCTGGAGCTGTCCGGGAAGAACATCCGCGTCAACGCCGTGTGCCCGGGGGCCGTCGACACCCCCATGACGAACCCCGCCCAGCTCGACCCGTCCGCCGACCCCGAGGAGGCGAAGGGTGCGGTCGCCGAGCTGTACAAGAAGCTGGTGCCGATGGGGCGGATCGGGACGCCCCAGGAGATCGCGGCCCTCGCGCTCTTCCTCACCGGGGACGACTCGGCGTATATCACGGGCCAGCCCTTCGTCATCGACGGGGGCTGGCTGGCGGGCGTCAGCGTCATCTGAGAAGGGCCGGTTCCGCTCCCGCGCACGACAGTCTGACGATGCGTCAGGTATTGACGCCTCGTGGGCCCGGTGGAACAGTCGACGCATCGCAATCTGACGGAGCGTCAGGAGACTGCGCGCCGCTACCCGTCAGACATCACGAGGACGGTGAACCTCCTTGGAATTCGGTCTCTTTGTACAGGGATACGTGCCCGCCGAGCGGGCCAAGGTCGACCCCGAAGCGGAGCACAAGGCGCTCATCGAGGAGACCGAGTACGTCATTCACGCGGACAAGGCGGGCTTCAAGTACGCATGGGCCTCCGAGCACCACTTCCTGGAGCATTACTCACACCTGTCCGCCAACGACGTCTACCTCGGATACCTCGCCCACGCGACCGACCGCATCCACCTGGGATCCGGCATCTTCAACCCGCTCGCGCCCGTCAACCACCCGGTGAAGGTCGCCGAGAAGGTCGCCATGCTCGACCATCTCTCCGAAGGCCGCTTCGAGTTCGGGACGGGGCGCGGTGCCGGTTCGCACGAGATCCTCGGCTTCATGCCGGGCATCACCGACATGAACCACACCAAGGAGATATGGGAAGAGACCATCGCCGAGTTCCCCAAGATGTGGCTCCAGGACGAGTACGTCGGTTTCCAGGGCAAACACTGGTCCCTGCCGCCGCGCAAGGTCCTGCCCAAGCCGTACGGGAAGTCGCACCCGGCCATGTGGTACGCCGCCGGGTCCCCGTCCTCGTACGCGATGGCCGGCAAGAAGGGCCTCGGCGTCCTCGGTTTCAGCGTGCAGAAGGTCTCCGACATGGAGTGGGTCGTCGACTCGTACAAGACGGCCGTGAAGGAGGCCGAGGCGATCGGCGACTTCGTCAACGACAACGTCATGGTGACCTCCACGGCCATCTGCGCCGAGACGCACGAGAAGGCGGTGGAGATCGCCATCGGCAGCGGGCTCAACTACCTCCAGTCGCTCCTCTTCCGCTACCACGACACCTTCCCCCGGCCCGAGGGCATCCCCGAGTGGCCCGAGCTGCTCCCCGCCTACACCGAGGAGATCATCGAGCTGCTCATCGCCGAGGAGCTGATGATCTGCGGCGACCCGGACGAGGTCTTCCAGCAGTGCAAGCGGTGGGAGCAGGCCGGGGCCGACCAGCTCAGCTTCGGGATGCCCATCGGGATCTCGCCCGAGAACACGAAGAACACGATCAAGCTGATCGGTGAGCATGTGATCCCGAAGATCGACACGGATCCCGTTCACCGGACGACGCGCTTCCGGCGGGCCGCCGGGGCGTGACTCCCTGAGCAGCCCCGGCTTCCCCTCCCGGACGGAAGCCGGGGCCCTGCGGGGCTCGGGCGGTGTCTTTGGGTGCCGTCGCGGGAGCTGCGCCCCCGGACCCCGCTTCATCGCCCTTCGGGCTCGTCCTCAAACGCCGGACGGGCTGACATTTCCCGCCCTGTGATCAGTTTTCCGAAAGGGGACGTTCCCGTCATGCTCGACCACCTCATCAAGGGCGCGACCGTCGTCGACGGGACCGGCGCCCCCGCCTTCACCGCCGACGTCGGCATACGGGACGGCCGCATCGCCGTCGTCGCCGCACCCGGCGCCGTCACCGAGGAGGCGCGGACCGGCGAAGACGCCCAGGGGCGCGTACTCGCGCCCGGGTTCGTCGATCCGCATACGCACTACGACGCCCAGCTGTTCTGGGACCCGTACGCGACGCCGTCCCTCAACCACGGCGTGACGACCGTCGCCGGCGGAAACTGCGGGTTCACGCTGGCGCCGCTGCACCCGGACCGGCCCGAGGACGCCGACTACACGCGGCGGATGATGTCGAAGGTCGAGGGCATGTCGCTGGTGGCGCTGGAGGAGGGCGCGCCCTGGACGTGGAGTTCGTTCGGGGAGTACCTGGACGCCCTGGAAGGGCGGATCGCCGTCAACGCCGGGTTCATGGTGGGGCACTGCGCCCTGCGGCGGTACGTCATGGGGGCGGACGCGGTCGGGGGACAGCCGACGCCCGGCCAGCTGGACGAGATGATCCGGCTCTTCCACGACGCGATGGACGCGGGCGCCTGGGGCCTGTCCACCACACAGTCCTCGACCCACTCCGACGGCGACGGGCAGCCGGTGGCGTCGCGCCACGCGAAGCCCGAGGAGCTGCTCGCCCTGTCCCGCGCGGTCGCCGAGCACGAGGGCACGCAGCTCGAAGCGATCGTCGCGGGGTGTCTCGACCAGTTCGGCGACGACGAGATCGACCTGTTCGTGGAGATGAGCGTCGCCGCCGGACGGCCGCTCAACTGGAACGTGCTCACCATCGACGCCGCCGTCCCCGAACGCGTACCGCGCCAGCTCGTGCCGAGCGAGCGCGCCCGCGAGGCGGGCGGCCGCGTCGTCGCCCTCACCATGCCGATCCTCACCCCCATGAACATGTCGCTCGGCACCTTCTGCGCCCTCAACCTCATCCCCGGCTGGGGCGACGTGCTCGGCCTGCCCGTGCCGGAGCGCATCGCGAAGCTGCGCGATCCCGAGGTGCGCGCGTCGATGCTGCGGCGCGCGGACAGCAAGGAGGCGGGCGTCTTCCGGCGCCTGGCCCGCTTCGACCGGTACGTCATCGGAGACACGTACTCCGAGGCGAACGAAGGTCTCACCGGCCGGGTCGTGGCCGACATCGCCGCCGAACGCGGCCAGGAACCCTTCGAGTGCATCGTCGAGATCTGCGCCGGCGACGGTCTGCGCACCGTCCTGTGGCCGATGCCCACCGACAACGACCCCGACTCCTGGGCCCTGCGCGCCGAGACCTGGCGGCACGAGGACGTGCTGCTGGGCGGTTCCGACGCCGGCGCGCATCTGGACCGCATGTGCGGGGCCCCGTACACGACCCGCTTCCTCGGGGACTGTCTGCGCGGGCGCGAGCTGGTCGGGCTCGAACAGGCCGTGAAGATGCTCACCGACGACCCCGCCCGGCTCTTCGGGCTGCGCGAGCGAGGCCGGATCGCCGAGGGTTACCACGCCGACCTGGTCCTCTTCGACCCGGAGCGGATCGACGCCGGGAAGGCCACGCTCGTCCACGACCTGCCCGGCGACAGCCCGCGACTGGACTCCAAGGCGATCGGCGTCAACGCGGTGTGGGTCAACGGCGTCGAGGCGATCCGTGAGGACGTCGTCACCGGTGCCGTGCCCGGCAAGGTCCTGCGGTCCGGGCGCGACACCAGGACGGTGAGCACCAAGTGACGGTCATACGGCGGCGGCTGTTCATCGGGGGCGAGTGGGTCGAGCCCGACGGCGGGCACTACGAAGTGATCGACCCGGCGACCGAGGAGGTCGTCGGCCTCGCGCCCGAGGCGAGCCGCGCGCAGGTCCACGCGGCGGCCTCGGCGGCCGGCGACGCCTTCGCGAGCTGGTCCCGCACGACCCCCGAGGAGCGGGCCGCCGTCCTGTCCCGCGCGGCCTCGATCATGCGGCGCGATCTGGCCCCGTACGCCGAGCTGGCCCGGGCCGAGTCCGGCGCGACGACCGGCACGGCGCGCGGCATGCAGGTCGCCGTGGCGGTGTCCCGCTTCGAGCGGTACGCGAAGGGCGCGCTCGAACCGGTGGAGTCCGCGCTTCCGCCGCAGATCAACGAGGCGGGGCCCATGGGGAAGGCGGGGGTGATGGGGGCGCTCGCCGTGCGCCGGCCCGTCGGCGTCGTCACCTGCGTCACCTCGTACAACAACCCCTGGGCGAACGCCGCGGGCAAGGTCGCGCCCGCGCTCGCCATGGGCAACACCGTCGTGGTCAAACCGGCCCCGCAGGACCCGCTCTCCGTCTACGGCATGGCGGCCGCGCTGGAGGAGGCGGGAGCACCGCCCGGCGTCGTCAACGTCGTCTCCGGCACGGACACCGCCGTGGGCGAGGCCGCCGTCGACTCCCCGCGCGTGGACATGGTGAGTTTCACCGGGTCGACGGCCGTCGGGCAGCGCATCGGCGAGGTCTGCGGGCGCCATATGAAACGGCAGCTGATGGAGCTGGGCGGCAAGGGCGCGGCGATCGTCTTCGACGACGTGGACGACGAGCGCTTCGCCGCGGCCGTCGCCGGCATCGGCACCACCTTCTCCTTCTACAGCGGCCAGATCTGCACCGCTCCGACGCGTGTGATCGCCCAACGGGGCGTGTACGACCGGCTACTGGACGATCTCACCGGCTACATCAGCCACCTGACGGTCGGCGACCCGCGCGAGCCGGGCACGGTCGTCGGCCCCGTCATCTCGGCGGCGCACCGCGACCGCGTCGAGTCGTATGTGGAACTCGGCCGCAAGGAGGGCGCGCGGGTGGTGGCGGGCGGCGAGCGCCCCGCGGGTTCCAGCCTCGGCAAGGGCTTCTACGTAGCCCCGACCCTCCTCGCGGACTGCACCCACGACATGCGGGTCGTCCGGGAGGAGATCTTCGGCCCGGTGGTGGTCGTGGTGCCCTTCGACGCAGAGACTCCCGAGGCCGCCGAGGAGACGGCGATCGCCCTCGCCAACGACAGCGACTACGGCCTCATCGACTACGTCTGGTCGAACGACGTCGCCCGCGCCTTCCGCGTCGCCGGCCGCCTGCGGGCGGGCGGCGTCGGCGTCAACACGATCGGCCGCAACATGGAGGCACCGTTCGGCGGCTTCAAGAGGAGCGGCGTGGGCAGGGACGTCGGCTCGTACGCGCTGCACGCGTACAGCGAACTCCAGTCGATCGTCTGGCCCGGATAAGACTTCTGGCGGGGACGCCTGGCGCTCCCCACCGACTCAGCAACTCTGCCCCCCTTACTATGCCAGTCGCCGCCCTTTCCCACCCACTGACCCTGGGGCGGCCTGTGTGTGCCGTGCCCCGTCACCGTCTCTGGCGCCGCCCTTTCCCACCCACCCGCCCCCTCCCCACCGGGGGCCTGCGCGCCGTGCCCCGTCACCGTCTCCGTCTCCGACGCCTCCCCTTCCCGCCCACCCGCCCCTCCGCACCGGAGCGTCCTGCGCGCGCCGTGTGCCTTCGCCCGTCTCGGCGCCCGCCCCTCCCGGCGTGTCCTGCCGTCACCGGCTGCGGGACGCCGAGAGGGATCGCGCTGTCCGTATGTGATGCCCCGCAAGACCCTTGCCTCCCCGGAGCCGTGCTGGCGCCGCCTCAAGCTCCGCTTGCCGTCACCGGCCGACCGGCGCCGACCACCGGGGCGGTCCGGACGTGGGGCTCGTGGCGCCGGACTGGTACGCGTCAGCTCCTGAGGTCTCCAGCCTTCACACCCGCGATGAACGCGGACCAGCCGGTGGGCGTGTAGTACTGGATGCCGACGCCAGGGTCCTTACTGTCCCGGACGGCGCGGCCGCCGGTCGCGGTGTGGGCAACCTCGACACACTCGCTTCCTGAACCGCCGCCCGAGTAGGACGACTTGACGAAGGCCGTGGCTATGTTCTGACGGTTCACTTTTCCTCGGGTTCCCTGGGGATTTGTTGGGCTGTCCTGCGGATGAAGGAGATGCTTCGGTCGGGGGTGAGGGCAGCTGATCTGAGCGCCTCGAAGGCGTGCGCGTAGTTCGCCATGTCCTCATGGTTTTCCAGGATCACGCTGTTGGCCAGGGTTTCCAGCACCACGGCCTCCGGGGCTGCTTCCCGCGCGAAGGAGAGTGTGACGAAGGGTGGTGACATTCTGGCGGCGGCCCATTCGCTCAGCGGGAGCACCTGAAGAGTCACGTTCTTTTGCCGAGCCATCTTGGCGAGATGAGCCAACTGCTCTGTGTGGGCCTTGCCGGAAGGCATCAGGTTGGTGATGGCCGGTTCCCAGATCACGGCCGCGAATCGGGTGCCGGACTCTTCGAAGTTCCGACGGCGTTCTTGCCGCACTTTGACGATCTCGTCCATCGCTTCGGGGGTAGTCACTTCCGTGTTGGCTTCGACCAACGCACGGGTGTATTCCGGTGTCTGGAGAAGGCCGGGAATGAATACCGGCTGCCAAGTGCGGATGTACGTCGCATCCGTCTCCAGCGCGATGTAGTCGCCCAACTGCGTCAGCGTGGGCGTCTGGTAGTCGAGCCACCAACCGTGCTTGTTGCTCTCCCGCGCCAACTTCTCCAGTCGGTACCGCTCCTCGTCGTCGTGCACGCCGTACAGGTCCAGAAGCATGCGCACATCTCCGACCCGTGCGCTCACGACGCCCGACTCGATACGGCTGATCTTGGCAGTTGAGCAGTCGACTGCCTCTGCGGCGTGTTCCTGATCCAAACGTGCGGCCAGCCGAAGCCGCTTCAGCGTGGCGCCAAGGCGTCGACTACGCACCGTGGCTTTCCCACCTGCGGGCATGAGGGCCCCTCTCTTCTGCCTACAACAGTCTGCACGTCAACGGAGCGTGCCTGCTAGCCGGTTGAGGCCTGGCTGAAGATGCAAGTCCGTATCGACTGCAAACTTGCATCAAGGCCAGGATGAGTCTAGCGTGAAGCCCGTCACTTAGAGTGCCCGCAAGTGGACTCCTGGTGACGACGACTCCGTCTGCCCGTCCCTTGGAGGACGCATGTCCGGACGTACGCACACCCAGAGATTCCGCCTCCGTAGGGACTCCGTCCCTGCCGCGCGTCGGGCCGCCGAAATGAAGTTCGACGACTGGAAGTTAGGGACGGTCACGGAGGTGGCCGGGCTCGTCGTCGGTGAGTTGGCCGCCAACGCCGTCGTTCACGCCAAGGGCATCGGTGAGTTCTTCGAGCTGACCCTGCACTGCCGGGTCGGCGTGCTCGTGGTCGAGGTCTCGGATTCCTGCCGGTGGCAGATGCCCGAGAGGGCGGAGCCGGAGCTGGACGGCACCTCGGGGCGCGGACTGCTGATCGTCGACGCCGTCACGCAGTCGTGGGGCGTGCGGCCCCGCGACGAGGGCAAGACGGTCTGGGCCCACCTGCTCCTTCAAGGTGACCTCGGTGGGCCCGCGTGAGGGCGGCGGCGGGTGGCTTCGGCGATACTGGGCAGAGACGGAGTACCCGGCCGGTGCATAGGGGAATGGTCATGAGCGCGCAGTCTCGGCACTCTCACGGTGCGATGCCTCTGCCCGAGATCCGGACCGTGGAAGACCTGAGATCGGCGCTGAGCCGGTACGGATTTCCGGGCGACCGCGAGAGTTTCGAGGCTGAGCTGGCCGAGGCCATAAGCTCCTCTCCCACGAACGATCTGGGAGCCGTGGCCGCTGTCGTGCGGGCTTATCGCCACCGCGTCCTGATCCGCAATTCGCCCGACGTCATGACGGCGGTCGAAGCTGTGCGGCCAGGGGCGAGTGATACATGAGCGAGGTTCCGGAGACGCCTCTGGAAGAGGCTGACTTCGCGAAGCAGGCGTTCGCTGAACCGACCGAGGGAGAGCAGGAGGTCGCGCTGGCCGCACTTGCGGTGATCAAGCGGACTCCGGCTGCCGGTCGCGAGATCCCCGGCTGGAGATCGCCGAGCGTGGAGTACACGTACACCACGCCCTTGGCCCGTGACTCGGCCGAGGCCATCACGGTCGTCTACCAGCACACGCCCGGACTGGGTGTGACGGTCGTCTACTACTTTCGTGATCCACAAGTGTTGCCGTAGTAACGAAGCCCCCAACCCAGCCGGGTGCAGCGTCGGTTAAAGGGTGTTGCAGAAGGCTCGGTGTTGGGCATTTCCCGTGTATGGGCGGGGTGTTGCGGGCTGAGCCGGTGTGGGTGGAGACGTTCACAGGCTTGCGGATCGACCGGTTCGCGAGGCTGGTGAGGGTGGTGCGGGAGCGGGGTGGGAACGGGCCCGGTGGTGGCCGTCCCTGGTGTCTGCCGCTGGCCGAGCGGGTGCTGCTGGTGGCGGTGTACTACCGCACGAACCTCACGATGCGGCAGCTCGCACCGCTTTTTGGGATCTCCTCGGCCACCGTCTGCCGGGTCATCCAGCGCCTGGGGCCGCTGCTGGCGCTGGAGCCGGCCCCGCGGCC
>NZ_JBSFTT010000024.1:0-147875 GCF_053591415.1 Streptomyces sp. NPDC003032
TGGCGGCTCCTGAACGGCCTGGACGACATCAGCATCACACTGCGGAACGAGCCCGACATCGCCGCCTATGAGACCGAGCGCCCCGCCTACAAGCCGCGAACCGTGCGGGTCTGACACCGCGCAACAACCGCAACGCCCTGTTGTACCCCCAATCGTGGACGGTTGGGGGTACTTCTGCGTGGGGGTCCGGAGAGGTGCCCGATGGCCTGAACGGGTGGTCTCAACTCCCTTGATTCGGACGGAAGAAGAGGCCGGAAATCCCCTTGCACTCGGCCGGACCGGGTACCCTCATGAGGGCGGTGGATGGCGGTAGTTACCCCCTGCGGAGGCGACAACTCGCCCCAGATGGCACAATCGGTGCATGGGACGCGACAGCCAACTCGAGCTCTACAGGCTCGTCGCCGACCAACTGAAGGAAGCGCACTCACGAGTGCGTGCACTGCAAGTCCCGGAGGGCGTACGGATGGCGCTGACCCGGAAGCTGCTGGTCATTACGGCCGCGGCCAAACACGATCTCGCCGATGCGGCAAGGCGTCTGGAGCGATTGATGGCGTCCCTCGACGAAGCCGACGAGGGCCGATTCCCCGAAGACACCTGAGCCTCAAGCCTCAACGGGCCTTCGAGGAACTCCGAGATGGGCCAGTTCGTTGCGGCACAAGGGTGATTAGCCCGTTTCGTGTTTGATTTGCGGTATATATCTGCCTAACGTGCGAAAAAGCCGGAGTATTTCGCTCCCGGCAATGTCTCCGAAGGGGAAGACGTGAACAAGGCGCAGCTCGTAGAAGCGATTGCCGACAAGGTGGGAGGCCGCCAGCAGGCCGCCGACGCCGTCGACGCGGTACTGGACGCCGTCGTCCGCGCCGTGGTCAGCGGGGACCGTGTTTCGGTCACCGGCTTCGGCTCGTTCGAGAAGGTCGACCGCCCGGCCCGCTACGCCCGCAACCCGCAGACCGGGGAGCGCGTGCGGGTCAAGAAGACCTCGGTTCCGCGCTTCCGCGCCGGCCAGGGTTTCAAGGACCTGGTGAGCGGCTCGAAGAAGCTGCCGAAGAACGATGTCGCGGTCAAGAAGGCGCCCAAGGGCAGCCTGACCGGCGGTGCTTCGGCGACGGTCAAGAAGGCCGCGGCCAAGAAGGCCACCACCGCCAAGAAGGCGGCCGCGAAGAAGGCCACGCCCGCCGCCAAGAAGGCCACGCCGGCGAAGAAGACGACGGCGACGGCGAAGAAGGCCACGGCGACGGCGAAGAAGACCACCGCCAAGAAGGCCACCGCGACGCCGACGGCGACGAAGGCCGCGGCCAAGAAGACCACCGCGAAGAAGGCCGCACCCGCCGCCAAGAAGGCCACGCCGGCGAAGAAGACCACGGCGCCGGCGAAGAAGGCCACGGCCAAGAAGGCGCCCGCCAAGAAGTCCACGGCGCGCAAGACGACCGCCAAGAAGGCCACCGCCCGCAAGAAGTAAGGGCACAGGGGCACTCACGCGCCGGGCCGGACTCCCACGGGGGAGCCCGGCCCGCGTCGTGTGCCCACAGGGCGTCCCGTGACGTCCTTGGGCCCGGCCCCGGAAGGTCTTCGGCCCGGTCTCAGAACGTCTGGAGCGTCACCAAGGTGATGCGGCGCGCCGCGCCCTCACCGTCGACCTCGATCCGCACCCGCTGGCCCGGCCGCAGCAGCCGCAGCCCGCCCGCGTCGAACGCGGGGGCCTCGAAGGGCACCGGAGTGCCGTCGTCGAGCAGCACACTGCCGCTGCGGGTCTCGGAGTCGTACGTATACGCGGTCGCCTGCATGGAAGCAGCGTACTCAGTCGGCGATGAGCAGCCTGGCGGCGGCCGTCGCGGTGCGCGGACCCACGCCCAGTGCGAGGGCGGCGCGCAGGTCCTCTCCGGTATCCACGTCCTGGCGTACGGAATCGACGCCGGCGAGCGTCAGTTCCACGGCGCCGGACGCCGTGTGTCGGGCGCGGGACGCCGTGCCGAATGCGGGGCGCAATTCCATTCCGCTCACCGCGGTCAGCAGTGTCGTCCCGATTCCGGCGGCGTCCGGCAGAAATGCGCGGGGAAATGGAGCGGCCCCGTCCAGGACGCGGGCCAATTCCATGGGGCGCAGCGCGGGCAGATCGGCGTTCAGGGCGGCGACGGACGCTTCGGTCCGTTCGGCGCGTACGGCCGCCGCCCCGTGCTGCAGGGCGGCGTTCAGGCCTTCTCCCGGTTCGTCCGGGACGATCCGGGCGCCCAGCGCCGCCAGCTCGCGGCGCGCGAGGGCGTCGTCCGTGACGACCGCCACATCCCGCACCGCCGGGCACGCCACCGCGGCGGCCACGGTGTCCTGCGCGAACGCCAGGGCGAGGCCCGGACGCAGGCCGTCGCCGGCGGTGGGGGTGAGCCTGCTCTTGGCGCGCGCCAGCGGTTTAAGGGGTATGACCAGGGTCCACTGCACGGGCGCTCCGTCCTTGTCGTCGGCCTATTGTGGCCCGCTCGCAGGGGCGGTGGTGGGAGACGGGTGGGCGTACGGTGTTCTCGACAGACCGGCAGCCTGGGCGACACTTGTGCGGCCGACAGGTTCATGGAGGAAGGTGTCCGCGTGTCCCGCCGCAGAATCGGCTTCTGGTACCGCCTGGCGGCGGTCATCGCAAAACCGCCGCTGGTGGTTCTGTTCAAGCGGGACTGGCGTGGAATGGAACACATTCCGGCCGACGAGGGTTTCATCACGGCGGTGAATCACAACTCGCATATCGACCCGTTGTCGTACGCACACTTCCAGTACAACACCGGCAGGGTGCCGCGTTTCCTGGCAAAGGACGGCCTTTTCAAGGCGGGCTTTGTCGGGCGGGTCATGAAGGGCACGGGCCAGATCCCCGTCTACCGCGAGACCACGAACGCGCTCGACGCCTTCCGCGCCGCGGTCGCCGCCATCAAGCGTGGCGAGTGCGTCGCGTTCTATCCCGAGGGCACGCTCACCAGGGACCCCGACATGTGGCCGATGACGGCCAAGTCCGGTGCCGCGCGGGTCGCTCTGGAGACCAGGTGCCCGGTGATCCCCGTCGCGCAGTGGGGCGCCAACCTCGCGCTGCCGCCGTACAGCAAGAAGCCCGCGTTCTTCCCGCGCAAGACCCTTCAGGTGAAGGCCGGGGCCCCCGTCGACCTGTCGCGCTTCTACGACAAGGAGCCGACGCCCGAGGTGCTCCGCGAGGCGACCGAGGCCATCATGGCCGCGATCACCGAACTCCTTGAGGAGATCCGGGGCGAGAAGGCCCCCGACCGGCCGTACGATCCGCGCCGGGCACGGCTGGAGCAACGACGCAAGGCGGCGGGCCGCAACGCCGCGCGGAACGGCACGGGGAGCACGACACAGAGCACCGCGGAAAGCACCACGAAAAGCACCGCACAGAGCCCCGCACAGAACCCCACTCAGAGCACCTCGGAGGACAGCAAGTGACGAACCCCGTGAACTCGGCAGGTTCCGTGAAGGCCGCCGTCTTCGGAACGGGCTCCTGGGGTACGGCGTTCGGCATGGTGCTCGCCGACGCGGGGTGCGACGTCACCCTGTGGGGCCGTCGCGCCGAACTCGCCGACGCGGTCAACTCCACGCGGACCAACCCGGACTACCTCCCCGGCGTCGAACTCCCCGAGAACCTCAGGGCGACCACCGACCCGGCCGAGGCCGCCGCGGGCGCCGACTTCACCGTCCTCGCCGTGCCCTCGCAGACGTTGCGCGGCAACCTCGCCGCGTGGGCGCCGCTGCTGGCCCCCGAGACCGTCCTCGTCTCCCTCATGAAGGGTGTCGAGCTGGGCTCCGCGATGCGCATGAGCGAGGTCATCGGGGACGTCACGAAGGTCCCGGCCGACCGGGTCGCCGTCGTCACCGGCCCCAACCTCGCCCGTGAGATCGCCGCCCGGCAGCCCGCGGCCGCCGTGGTCGCCTGCCGGGACGAAGCGGTCGCCCAGCGTCTCCAGAGGGCCTGCCACACGCCGTACTTCCGTCCGTACACCAACACGGACGTGGTCGGCTGCGAGCTGGGCGGCGCCGTCAAGAACGTCATCGGGCTCGCCGTCGGCATCGCGGACGGCATGGGCCTCGGCGACAACGCCAAGGGCTCGCTCATCACGCGCGGCCTCGCCGAGACCACCCGCCTCGGGCTCGCCATGGGCGCCGACCCGCTGACGTTCTCGGGACTCGCGGGCCTCGGCGACCTGGTGGCCACCTGCTCCTCGCCGCTCTCGCGGAACCACACCTTCGGCACCAACCTCGGCAGGGGGATGACCCTGGAGGAGACCATCGCGGTCACCAAGCAGACCGCCGAGGGCGTCAAGTCCTGTGAGTCGGTGCTGGACCTGGCCCGCAGGCACGGCGTCGACATGCCCATCACGGAAACCGTCGTAGGCATCGTCCACGACGGCACACCCCCGGTGGTGGCCCTCAAGGAGCTCATGTCGCGCAGCGCGAAGCCCGAGCGTCGCTGACTGTTTTTCGGTCAGCGGGTACGCTCAACGCGATATGAGCAGCGAGAACCTCCCCCTGAGCCCTGATGCGAGCCCCGAGGCGCGCTCCGAGAAGCCGCTCCGCAAGCTGTGCGTGGCCGTCGTGTTCGGCGGCCGCAGCTCGGAGCACGGCATCTCCGTGGTGACGGCCGGCGCCATCCTGAGCGCCATCGACCGCACCAAGTACGACGTCCTGCCCATCGGCATCACCAAGGACGGCCGTTGGGTGCTGACCGCGGACGAGCCCGAGCGGATGGCCATCACCGACCGCAGGATGCCGAGCGTCGCCGAGATCGTCGACTCCATGGAGGGTGGCGTCGTACTGCCGCTCGACCCGGGCGACCGCGAGGTCGTCTACAGCGAGCCCGGCTCCGTGCGCAAGGCGCTCGGCGAGGTCGACGTCGTCTTCCCGATGCTGCACGGTCCCTACGGAGAGGACGGCACCCTCCAGGGGCTGCTGGAACTCTCCGGAGTGCCGTACGTCGGCTCCGGTGTCTTGTCCTCGGCCGTCGGCCAGGACAAGGACTACATGAAGCGGGTGTTCACGTCCTTCGGGCTGAACGTCGGCCCCTACCTGGTCATCCGCCCGCGCGAGTGGCACCAGGACGAGGCGGGCGCCCGGCGGCGCGTCGCGGACTTCGCGGGCGAGCACGGCTGGCCGCTGTTCATCAAGCCCGCGCGCGCGGGCTCCTCGATCGGCATCACGAAGGTCGACTCCTTCGAGGGCCTCGACGAGGCGATCGCCGAGGCGCAGCGCCACGACCCGAAGATCCTCGTCGAGGCGCTTCTTCGCGGCCGTGAGATCGAGTGCGGCGTCCTGGAGTTCGAGGACGGCCCGCGCGCGAGCGTCCCGGCCGAGATCCCGCCGGCGCAGGCGCACGACTACTACGACTTCGACGCGAAGTACATCGACTCGACGCCCGGCATCGTGCCCGCCCCGCTGACGCCCGAGCAGACCGCGGAGATCCAGCGGCTCGCGGTCGAGGCGTTCGAGGCGGCGTCCTGCGAGGGCCTGGTGCGCGCGGACTTCTTCCTTACGGAGGACGGCCGGTTCGTGATCAACGAGATCAATACGATGCCGGGCTTCACGCCCATCTCGATGTACCCGCAGATGTGGGAGAAGAGCGGTGTCGGCTACGCGGAGCTGGTGGACCGCCTCATCCAGGCGGCGCTGAACCGCTCGACAGGACTGCGCTGACGCACCCCTACGGGCCTACGGAGTCAGGCGATCCCCTTGGGGACGGTCTCCTTGATGGGCGCGGCGAAGTCCGTGAGCGGGCCGAGGCCGTCCCCCGTCCGCTCCTCGGGCAGCGTCACCTCCACGTAGGCGAGCCGCGCCCCCGTGGTGAAGGTGTACGAGCCGTCGTCGCGCTTCTGCAGAAGCCAGGCGACGCCGTTCACGCGCACGCCGTTCTTCTCGGCGTACGCGGGATCGATCATCTCGGGGGGCCGCTCCACTCCGCAGCGCAGTATGATCGCCGGGTCTCCCCACCCGGCGGTCAACTCCGACTTCGGCCCGGGGTCGGTGCGCCCCAACCCGTCGATTTCCTTCGGGAGCTGCTCGTGCAGGTCCCGGCAGAGCCCGGCGGCCTTCGCGTCCGGGGACGGAACCACCACCGACGCCCCGTCGTCCGTAGCTGAGCAGGCCGCTGTCGTGATCGACAGGGCGAGAGCGGACGTTCCTATGAGGCAGCGGCGCCGGAGACGAGCGATGTTCACCGGGTCAGGGTAGACGGGGGCTACAAGTGCACGACCGGGCAGGTCAGAGTTCGGGTGATGCCGTCCACTTGCTGGACCTTGGCGACCACCATGCGGCCGAGCTCGTCCACGGTGTCCGCCTGTGCGCGCACGATGACATCGTAGGGACCGGTCACGTCCTCGGCCTGGATCACTCCGGGGATCTTGCCGATCAGTTCGGCGACGGTCGACGCCTTGCCGACCTCTGTCTGGATCAGGATGTACGCCTGTACCACGGAACCTCCAGGGCGGCGACGAGGATCATGTGGGGGAAAGAGACGCAACGGTACCGCGTCGTCGCTCGCCACGGGGAGACCCGGGCGAGCTGTGGCGCGCACATCGTGGTGGACGGACAGCACAAGTCGACGCTCACGTCGACCGTACCGACGACAGTGACGGCTCGCGACCGGGGGCCGGGCAGCGTGAAAGGGCATGGTGAGACTCGGTGAAGGGAACCGTGGGCGAGTTGGGGGAGTTCGGGCTCATCAGAGAGCTCACCTCGCGGCTCACCTCGACTCCGGCCGTACGGCTCGGCCCCGGCGATGACGCCGCGGTCGTGTCCGCTCCGGACCGCAGGGTCGTGGCGAGCACCGACATCCTCCTGGAGGGGCGGCACTTCCGCCGCGACTGGTCCACCGCCTACGACGTGGGCCGCAAGGCCGCCGCGCAGAACCTCGCCGACATCGCGGCCATGGGCGCCGTGCCGACCGCGCTCCTGCTGGGTCTGGTCGTCCCGGCCGAGCTGCCCGTCAGCTGGCCCACCGAGCTGATGGACGGCCTCAGGGACGAGTGCCAGGTCGCGGGCGCGGCCGTCGTGGGCGGCGACGTCGTCCGCGGCGACACCATCACCGTCGCGATCACCGCCCTCGGTGATCTGCGCAACCACGAGCCGGTCACGCGCGCGGGCGCGCAGCCCGGCGACGTCGTCGCCGTCACCGGCTGGCTGGGCTGGTCGGCCGCCGGGCACGCGGTGCTCTCCCGCGGCTTCCGCTCGCCGCGCGCCTTCGTGGAGGCGCACCGCAGGCCCGAGCCGCCCTACCACGCGGGCCCCGCGGCCGCCGGGCTCGGCGCGACCTCCATGACGGACGTGAGTGACGGGCTCATCGCCGACCTCGGCCACATCGCCGAGTCCAGCAAGGTACGCATCGACATCCGCTCCTCAGACGTCGACGTGCCCTCCCAGATGAACGACATCGGCCAGGCCGTCGGCGTCGACCCGCTCCAGTGGGTGCTCAACGGCGGCGAGGACCACGCGATCGTGGCGACCTTCCCTCCCGACGTCAAGCTGCCCGCCCGCTGGAAGGTCATCGGCGAGGTCCTCAATCTCTCGGCGCTGCCCCAGGTGACCGTGGACGGCGCCCCCTGGACCAGCAAGGGCTGGGACCACTTCGGGGACAACGGAGACGCGGAGTGACCCCGCCCCCGCGGGTGCTCACCGTCGCCGGCTCCGACTCCGGGGGCGGCGCGGGCATCCAGGCCGACCTGAAGACGATGCTCGCCCTCGGCACGCACGGCATGAGTGTCGTCACGGCCGTCACCGCGCAGAACTCGTTGGGCGTGCAGGGCTTCTGGGAGCTGCCGGCCGAGGCGGTGCGGGCCCAGTACCGCAGCGTCGTCGACGACATCGGCGTACAGGCCGTGAAGACCGGCATGCTCGCCTCCGCCGAACTGGTCGAGACCGTCGCCGACTTGCTCGCGGGCACCGAGGCGCCCGCCGTCGTCGACCCGGTCGGCGTCTCCAAGCACGGCGACTCGCTGCTCGCGGCCTCCGCCCTGGACTCGGTACGCACGAAGCTGCTGCCTGCGGCCACCGTCGCCACGCCCAACCTCGACGAGGTCGCCCAGCTCACCGGCGTCGAGGTCACCTCCGAGGACGACATGCGGCGCGCGGCCGCCGCCGTCCTCGCGTACGGCCCGGAGTGGGTGCTCATCAAGGGCGGCCATCTGCGCGGCGACGCCGTGGACCTGCTCACCGACGGCTCCGAGGAGCATGTGCTGCGCGCCCCCCGCCACGACAACCGCCACACGCACGGCACCGGCTGCACCCTCGCCAGCGCGATCGCGGCGCAGCTGGCGAAGGGACGGAGCGTTCCGGAGGCCGTCGCGTCGGCCAAGGAGTACGTCACCGGGGCGATCGCCGCCGGGTTCGCGCTCGGCGGGGGGATCGGGCCGGTGGATCACGGCTGGCGGTTCAGGGAGGCGTAGCCCTCCGCGGGCTGCCGGGCGTAGTCCTTGAGCGTGAGATCGCTCGCGGCCTTCTCCGTCAGCCTCTTGAAGAAGCCCGCGAGGAGGCGGGAGCTGAGCAGGCGGTACGCGCGGTCGCGGCTGCGGATCTTCTTCTGTGAGGGCGGGGCGAGGAAGGGGCCCGCGTTGCCCGAGGTCTTCTGGCAGCCCTTGGCATAGGCGCTGATCTCCGCCTCGTACGCGGCGAAGCCGACCCGGTGGTCGCCCCGCGCGGCGGCCAGTTCACCGGCCAGGACGTACGCGCCGACCAGCGCCGTACCCGTGCCGATGCCGCCCATCGTGGCGCCGTACCCCGCATCCCCCAGGAGCACCACACGGCCCTCGGAGAGCCTGTCGACGTGGATCTGCGCGATGGCGTCGAAGTAGAGGTTCTCGGCGCCCTCAAGGCCCTCCAGGACCTGTGCGGCGTGCGTCCAGCCCATGTCCGCGAACTTCTCGGCGAGGATCGCCTTCTGCCGGCCGATGTCGTGGCGGTCGTACGAGAGCCGCTCGGACCTGAAGACCAGGGCCGCGCCCGCCCTCTCCGGGTCACCGTCGTAGTTGTTGATCATGAGGGTGCGGCCGGGTTCCGTGTAGATGCGGGCGGTGCGGTCCAGTCCCAGGTGGTTGGGGAGGTCGAAGCCCGCCACGTAGTAGCCGAGGAACCGCAGGTACCGGGACTCGTCACCGAAGACGAGGCGGCGCGTGTGCGAGTGCAGCCCGTCGGCGCCGACGACGAGGTGGAAGCGGCGGGGAGCGCCGTGGTCGAAGGTCACGTCGATGCCTTCGGAGTCCTCGGTCAGCGAGGCGATGGAGTCCCCGAAGACGTACTCCACGCGGTCCCTGGTGCGCTCGTACAGGATCTTGGAGAGATCGCCGCGGAAGATCTCCACATCGCCGCTCATCAGGAACGCGGGCAGATCCACGCGTTCCTTGTCGTCGGCTTCGACGATGGTCTGGCGGCCCATGTGCGTCTGGCGGCGGTGGACCTCGTCCCAGACGCCCATGCGCCGCAGCACGGTCCGGTGCACGTCGCCGCGGAAGTCGACCGCGAAGCCTCCCTCGCGCAGGGCGGGCGCCTTCTCAAGGACGGTGACGTTCGCGCCGTAGCGGGAGAGCCACAGGGCGAGCGCGGGGCCCGCGACGCTGGCCCCGGAGATCAGGACGTCCAGGTGGCCGAGGCTGTGGGTGGCGGTCTGCGTCGTGCTCGTCGCTGTCGTCATGCCACGAAGCTTCGGGGTGGGCGCTGACCGTCCGCCTACCGTCCCCTTACCGCCGCTGACCGCAGCTGCCGACCCTGCTCGAAGGCCTTCTCGTACGCCTCAGGGGAGAGCCGCCCACGCGCCGACCGCTCCACGGGTACGACATCGGGGTCGTCGGCGATGAGAGTGCCGCGCAGGCCGTGGGCGGCGCCCAGAAGCCGGGCGGCGTCCTCGGAGCAGGGGGCGACGGCCGCCAACGCCTCGGCGACCTCGGCCAGTTCACCGGTGTCCGAGGCGAGCACGCGGGCCTGCTCGAACCAGTCGGCCGCCTCCCCGGCACGGGCCTCGGCGAGCGCGCTACGGCCGAGGCCCACCAGGGTCCGCACGCTCTCGCCCAGGCTGTACCAGTTGGCGGCGCACGCCTCCAGAGCCGCTTCGTAGTGCTCACGCGCGCGTGCCGTGTCTCCGGAGAGCCGCGCCACGTCCCCGAGGCCGCGCCGCGCGGTCGCCACCTTGTCGGGCACACCCGTGGTGCGGGCCAGGGCGGCCGAGTGCGTGTAATGGGCGGCGGCCCCTTCGAAGTCGCCGGCGTGCAGCAGGACCGTGGCGCGCCGGTGCAGCAGATCGGCGGTCTCTTCGGGGGCGGCCAACTCGCGTACGTACGTGAGCCCTTCGTCCAGCATCCCAAGGGCCCGCTCCCGCTCGCCCCGCCAGTCGGCGAACATCCCCAGCGGATCGAGGCAGTTGGCCATGCCCCAGCGGTCCCCTGTCGTCCGGAAACCCGCGAGGGCGTGGGCGAACGCCGACTCGGACGCGTCGGCGCGGCCCGCGAACAGCTCCTGGAAGCCCCGGCCCAGGCCGAGGAGGGCCACACCTCAGGGATGATCGCCGACCTGGGCCCGCACCCGGTCCTCCATGGCGCGCGCGGGGCCGCCCGCCACCGACCAGAGCACCACCAGGTGCGGCAGCCGCAGAGGTCCCTCCAACTCCGCGAGCAGGCCGTCCGCGCGCGCGAGGCGCTCCGGTTCCGTGGGGTCGGCGCCGTCACCCGCGATCGTGTTGATCACGCACAGGACGTACTCCTCGGTGAGCCCCTTCGGAGGCTCGGTGCCCACGGCGTCGAGCAGTTCCCGGGCGAGGAGCGTCCGCTCTCCGTAGAGGCCGCGCAGCCGCCAGAACCAGGAGAGCGCCGCCATCAGCCGGAGCCCGCCATGGGGCTCGGTGCCGGTCAGATGGCGCAGCGCGGCGTCCAGATTGCCGCGCTCGGCGGCGAGCCCCGCCAGCCAGGGGAGCTGCTCGCGCCCGCGCAGCCGCGGTTCGGCCAGCTCGGCGAGGTCCAGGAAGTACGCGGCGTGCGCGGCCCGCAACCGGCCCTCCTCGCCCGCTTCGGCGAGGTGCCGGGCGCAGAACGCGTGAATGGTCCGCAGCATGCCGTACCGCCCGTCGGCCACCTCGAGAAACGACTTCTCCGCGAGGGAGGCCAGCAGATCCTCCGGATACGGGATCCCGCAGACGGCCTCCACGGCGGCCGCGGTGGCGCCCCCGGAGAACACCGTCAGGCGGCGGGCCAGCTCCCGCTCCTCGTCGTCGAGCAGCTCCCAGCTCCACTCCACGACCGCGTGCAGGGTGCGGTGGCGCGGCGCCTTCGTGCGGTCGCCGCGCGACAGCAGCCGGAAGCGGTCGCCGAGGCGGGCGGCGAGCTGGTCCAGGGTGAGCGTGCGCAGCCGGGCGGCGGCCAGCTCGATGGCGAGCGGCAGCCCGTCGAGGGCCGCGCAGATCTCGGCGACGAGCCGTCCACCGTCCCCGGCGGCGAGTCCTTCCAGGTCGGGACGTACGGCGGCCGCCCGGTCCGCGAAGAGCCGGGCGGCGGGTCCGGCGTCGAGCGGCGGCACCGGCCACAGGACCTCTCCGGTGATCCCGAGCCCCTCCCGGCTGGTGGCGAGGACGCGCACACCGGGGCAGGCCCCGAGCAGCAGCCCGGCGACCCGGGCCGCCTCCTCGACGAGGTGCTCGCAGTTGTCCAGGACGAGCAGCAGCTCACGGCCGTGCAGCACGGACAGCAGCCGCTCGGCGGTGTCGCCGCCCGGCGCGTGGAAGCCTTCCCGCACCCCGAGCGCGGTGAGGATCGCGTACGTCACCTGGGCCCCGTCGGCGAGCGGCGCCAGTTCCACGTAGCAGACGTCGGGCAGCGCGCGGGCGGCCTCGATCGCCAGCCGCGTCTTGCCCGCGCCGCCCGGCCCGGTGAGCGTGACGAGCCGGGCCCCGGTCAGCAGGGCGCCGATCCGCGCCAGCTCGTCGGCCCGCCCGATGAACCGCGTCAACTGCGCGGGCACCCCCCGCTGCCGGGTCGGCTCCTGGCCCTGGAGCAGTTCCAGATGGAGCGCGGACAGCTCGGCCGAGGGGGCGGTGCCCAGTTCTGCGGCGAGGATACGGCGGGCGTCCTCATAGGCGGTGAGCGCCTCCGCGGGCCGCCCCGCCGCGTGCAGCGCCCGCATGAGCTGGGCGTGGAGCCGCTCGCTGAGCGGATGCGCGGCGGTCAGCTCGCGCAGCTCCGGTACGAGTTCGGAGCCGCCGCCCAGCGCGAGGTCGGCCTGGACGCGGTCCTGCGTGGCGGCGAGCCGCAGCTCGTCGAGACGGGCGACGGACGCGTGGGCGTCCGGAAGGCCGGCGAGGGCCGGGCCGTGCCACAGGCCGAGCGCCTCCCTCAGGAGTGCGGCGGCCCCGGCGTGGTCGCCGGAGCCGAGCGCCCGGCGTCCCTCACGGGCGAGGCGCTCGAAGCGGTGCAGGTCGACGTCCTCGGGGGAGACGGCGAGGCGGTAGCCCGTGGGGAGGGCCTCGATGTCCAGGCCCAGGCGCTTGCGCAGTCGGGAGACCTGGGACTGCAGGGCGTTCGCGGCGCCCGCCGGCGGTTCGTCCCCGTAGAGCCCGTCGATGAGTCGCTCCACGGAGACGGCACGCCCCGCGTCCAGGAGCAGCAGGGTGAGCAGGGCGCGGGGGCGCGGTCCGCCGGGGTCCAGGGGGACGCCGTCGCGGGAGCGTATGTCGAGGGGACCGAGGATGCCGAAGCGCATCCGCCAGATTCTGACAGGTGCCCACGCGCGTGGGCGCACGAAAAAGCCGGCTCCCCGAGGGGAACCGGCTGATTCAGCAACCAGCTAGGTGGCCGCGCTGACGTCAGCGCGAGACCTTGCCGGCCTTGATGCACGAGGTGCAGGCGTTGAGGCGCTTCGGCGTCCCGCTCACCACGGCACGCACACGCTGGATGTTCGGGTTCCAGCGACGGGGCGTACGGCGGTGCGAGTGCGAGATGTTGTTGCCGAAGCCCGGCCCCTTGCCGCAGACGTCGCAGTTGGCAGCCACGGGTCACTCCAAAGACTTCAGATGCACTTACGGTTAATCCCGGCATGCCGAGATCAGTGCAATGATCGAAGTGGCGTTGCCAGGAGGAATGTCCCGATGAGTATCGGGCAACCGGAGCAGCATACAACGACTGCTTCGGTACAACGAAACTACCACGGCTCGCCCGGCCCCCGCCCCGGGCCCTGTGTTCACCCTGGGTCTACGCTGCGTCCATTCCGGATGGTCAAGGAGGCGAACAGGTGCCGCAGAACCTCGACGCGGTCGCGGTGCGCGCCTGGTGCCGACTGGCTCTGGACGCCCTCGGCAGGGCCCGCGAGGAGATCGACGCCATCAACGTCTACCCGGTCGCGGACGGGGACACCGGCACGAACCTCTATCTGACCGTGGAGTCGGCGTCCCAGGCGGTCGACGCGGCCTTCACGGGCCATGACCCGGCCCTTCCCTCGCTGGCCGAGACCGTGCGCGCGATGGCGCACGGGGCGCTCATCGGGGCCCGCGGAAACTCCGGCACGATCCTGTCCCAGCTGCTGCGGGGGATGGCGCAGATCCTCGGCGGCCCCGACAGCGACGACGCCCGAGACATCCGTGACGCCCTCGACTCCCGTGACGCGGATCACGCCGACGGGCGGACCCTGGCGCTCGCTCTGAGAAGGGCCGCGGAGTCCGCGTACGAAGCCGTCGCCCACCCCGTCGAAGGCACCGTCCTGACGGTGGCCACCGCCGCGGCCACGGCGGCCGAGGCGGCCGGCGGCGCCGCCGACTGCGAGGCGGTGGCACGAGCCGCGTACGACGGCGCCTGCGCCGCCCTGGACGCCACACCTCGGCAGCTCGCCGTCCTCGGGAGGGCCGGAGTGGTGGACGCCGGAGGGCGCGGCCTCGTCGCGGTGCTCGGGGCCCTCGTCGGGGCGCTGTCGGGCGAGACGGTGGCGCACAGGGCGGCCGACGGCCCACGCGCGCGCGTGCAGGACACCGAGCAGTGCGACACCGAGTGCGACGACCTTCCGGCGGCCGACGGAGGCGGGCCCGCGTTCGAGGTGATCTACCTCTTGGAGGCCGACGACAGCGCGGTGGCACGGCTGCGGTCCCGGCTCGACGGGCTCGGCGACTCGCTCGTGGTGGTCGGCGGCGACGGGCTCTGGAACGTCCACGTCCACGTCGACGACGCGGGAGCCGCCGTCGAGGCGGGCGTCGAGGCGGGCCGCCCGCACCGCATCCGCATCACCCACTTCGGAGCGGGCGACGCGCACACCACCGCGCAGCCGCCCCGGGAACGTACGCAGCGGGCCATCGTCGCCGTCGTACCCGGCGAAGGGCTCGCCGAGCTCTACGCCGAGGCAGGGGCGACCACCGTGCCCACGCGCGTGGGGGAGCCGCCCGCGAGCGGCGAGCTCGTCGACGCCATCCGGCGGGCGCACGCGCGCGAGGTGGTCCTGCTGCCCAACGACGCCGAGCTGCGCCACACCGCGGCCGCCGCGGCGGAACAGGCCCGTACGGAAGGCGTGCGCGTCGCCCTCATCCCCACCCGCTCCGCAGTCCAGGGCATCGCGGCCCTCGCCGTGCACGCGCCGGACCGCCGCTTCGACGAGGACGTCGTCGCCATGACATCGGCGGCCGGCGCGACCCGCTACGGCGAACTGACCGTCGCCGAGCGGCAGTCGTGGACGATGGCGGGCATCTGCCAGGCCGGCGACGTCCTCGGCCTGATCGACGGCGACGTCGCGGTGATCGGCTCGGAGGTCGCCCACACCGCGGCCTCCGTCCTGGACCGCATGCTGTCGGCGGGCGGCGAGATGGTCACGCTCGTGCTCGGCGAATCCGTGCCCGACACCGTCGCCGACCGGCTGGAGAAGCATGTGCGCGAGACGTACCTGGCCGTCGACACGGTCGTCTACCGCGGCGGCCGCCAGTCCGCGCTGATGCTGATCGGCGTGGAGTAGCGCCGCCTGCGACCGGTCGATCCGCGGGACCTGCGGCGGATTGTCAGTGGCGTGGTGTGCAATGGATCTCGTGCCCGCGCTCGAAGAACCCCTGAAGAAAGTGGTCGGCCCCGCCACCGCGAAGGTGATGGCCGAGCATCTCGACCTGCACACGGTCGGCGACCTCCTGCACCACTACCCCCGGCGGTATGCCGAGCGGGGCGAGCTGACCCGCCTCGCCGACCTCCCCCTGGACGAGCACGTCACGGTGGTCGCCCAGGTCGCGACCGCGCGCCTGCACACGTTCAAGTCGCCCAAGGCACCCCGGGGCCAGGGCCAGCGCCTCGAAGTCACCATCACCGACGGCAGCGGCGAGCTGCGCCTGGTCTTCTTCGGCCGCGGCGTCCACAAGCCGCACACGGAGCTGCTGCCCGGCACCCGCGCGATGTTCGCGGGCAAGGTCTCCGTCTTCAACCACCGCCTCCAGCTCGCCCATCCCGCGTACGAACCGCTGCGCGGCGGCGACCCGGACGCGGTGGACAGCTGGGCGGGCGCGCTCATCCCGATCTACCCTGCCTGCAAGCAGCTGGAGTCCTGGAAGATCACCAAGTCCGTCGAGACGGTCCTGCCCAGCGCCCAGGAGGCCCTCGACCCGCTGCCGCCCGCCCTCAGGGAGGGCCGCGCCCTGATCCCGCTCCCCGAAGCGCTCCTGAAGATCCACCGCCCGCACTCCAAAGCGGACATCGCCGCCGCCCGCGACCGCCTCAAGTGGGACGAGGCCTTCGTCCTCCAAGTAGCCCTGGCCAGGCGGCGGTACGCGGACGCGCAACTGCCCGCCGTCGCCCGCCGCCCCAAGGACGGCGGCCTCCTCGACGCCTTCGACGCCAAGCTGCCCTTCACGCTCACCGAAGGCCAGGAGAAGGTCTCCAAGGAGATCTTCGACGACCTCGCGACCGAGCACCCGATGCACCGCCTCCTCCAGGGAGAGGTCGGATCGGGCAAGACGATGGTCGCCCTGCGCGCCATGCTCGCCGTCGTGGACGCGGGCGGACAGGCCGCGATGCTCGCGCCCACCGAAGTCCTCGCCCAGCAGCACCACCGCTCGATCGTCGAGATGATGGGCGAGCTGGCCGAGGGCGGCATGCTCGGTGGCGCCGAGCAGGCGACCAAGGTCACGCTGCTCACGGGCTCCATGGGCACCGCTGCCCGCCGCCAGGCCCTGCTCGACCTGGTCACCGGCGAGGCCGGCATCGTCATCGGCACCCACGCGCTGATCGAGGACAAGGTGCAGTTCCACGACCTCGGCCTGGTCGTCGTCGACGAGCAGCACCGCTTCGGTGTCGAGCAGCGCGACGCCCTGCGCGGCAAGGGCAAGCAGCCCCCGCACCTCCTGGTCATGACGGCCACGCCCATTCCCCGCACGGTCGCGATGACGGTCTTCGGAGACCTGGAGACCTCCGTCCTCGACCAGCTCCCCGCCGGGCGCTCACCGATCGCCAGCCATGTCGTGCCCGCCCAGGACAAGCCGCACTTCCTCGCCCGCGCGTGGGAGCGCGTGCGCGAAGAGGTGGAGAAGGGGCACCAGGCGTACGTGGTCTGCCCGCGCATCGGCGACGAGGGCGACGAGGGTGACGCCCCGAAGAAGGCCAAGAAGAAGGCCGAGAAGGCCGAGGAAGAGGCCACCGCCGAGAAGCGCCCCCCGCTCGCCGTCCTCGACGTCGCCGAGCAGCTCGCCCAGGGCCCCCTGAGCGGCCTGCGGGTGGAGGTCCTGCACGGGCGCATGCAGCCCGACGACAAGGACGCCGTGATGCGCCGCTTCGCCGCGGGCGAGACGCAGGTGCTCGTCGCGACGACGGTCATCGAGGTCGGGGTGAACGTCCCGAACGCCACCGCCATGGTGATCATGGACGCGGACCGCTTCGGCGTCTCCCAGCTGCACCAGCTGCGCGGCCGCGTGGGCCGCGGCTCCGCCCCGGGCCTGTGCCTGCTGGTCACCGACATGCCCGAGGCCAGTCCCGCCCGCGCCCGCCTCGGCGCCGTCGCCTCCACGCTCGACGGTTTCGAGCTCTCCCGCATCGACCTGGAGCAGCGCCGCGAGGGCGACGTGCTCGGCCAGGCCCAGTCCGGCGTCCGCTCCTCCTTGCGCATGCTCGCGGTCATCGAGGACGAGGAGGTCATCGCCGCCGCCCGCGAAGAGGCGGTCACGGTCGTCGCGAAGGACCCCGACCTGGAGCACCTGCCGGAGCTGCGCACCGCCCTGGACGCCCTGCTCGACGCCGAGCGCGAGCAGTACCTCGACAAGGGGTGACAAGGGGCGACGCCCGCGCACGCCATATCGTGGGGGGACCACCGCCCAGCCAGAAGGACACAGATGACCCGCGTGATCGCCGGTGCGGCCGGCGGACGCCGCCTCGCCGTCCCGCCAGGGAACGGCACCCGCCCCACGTCCGACCGCGCGCGCGAGGGCCTCTTCTCCACCTGGCAGGCCCTCCAGGGCACGCTCGACGGGGCGCGCGTGCTCGATCTGTACGCGGGCTCCGGCGCCGTCGGCCTGGAAGCCCTCTCCCGTGGCGCCGCGCACACCCTGCTCGTCGAGGCCGACGCCAGGGCGGCCCGCACCATCAGGGAGAACGTGAAGGCGGTCGGTCTGCCCGGCGCCGAGGTACGAGCGGGCAAAGCCGCCCAGATCGTCCAGCAAGGGGCGCCCTCCACCCCGTACGACCTGGTGTTCCTCGATCCGCCCTACGCCGTCACCGATGACGATCTTCGGGAGATACTGCTCACACTCCGCTCGGAAGGCTGGCTCACGGACGACGCGCTCGTCACCGTTGAACGCAGTACAAGAGGCGGTGTCTTCGGCTGGCCGGAGGGTTTCGAGGCCCTCAGGTCCCGTCGCTACGGCGAAGGGACGTTTTGGTACGGTCGCGCCGCCTCTACGTGCGACGACTCAGTGATCGCGCCATGACCGGACCGGAGAGCGAGGGACTCACGTTGCGCCGCGCCGTCTGTCCGGGGTCTTTCGACCCCATCACCAATGGACACCTCGACATCATCGCCCGCGCCTCCAAGCTGTACGACGTGGTGCACGTCGCGGTGATGATCAATCAGTCGAAGAAGGGCCTGTTCGAGATCGAGGAGCGGATCGAGCTGATCCGCCAGGTCACCGCCGACTTCGGCAACGTGGAGGTCGAGTCCTTCCACGGCCTTCTCGTCGACTTCTGCAAGCAGCGCGACATCCCGGCCATCGTCAAGGGCCTGCGCGCGGTCAGCGACTTCGACTACGAGCTCCAGATGGCCCAGATGAACAACGGCCTCTCGGGCGTCGAGACGCTGTTCGTCCCGACCAACCCCACCTACAGCTTCCTCTCCTCCTCGCTGGTCAAGGAGGTCGCCGCCTGGGGCGGAGACGTCGCGCACCTGCTGCCGCCGGTGGTCCACGAGGCCCTCGTCGAACGCCTGGGCGAGAAGTGACCCACCCGCAGGTGTACTGACAGCCCGTCACCCGCTGTCGGGCGGGCGCCCCCTGGCCTTACAGTCGTCCCGTCCGTCTCCCAACCAGCTGTAGAGAGTGGCGAGCACACGGTGGACGTGCAGAAGAAGATCGACGAGATCGTCCGGGCGATCGGCAGCGCCCGGTCCATGCCCATGTCGGCCTCGTGCGTGGTCAACCGCGCCGATCTGCTCTCGATGCTCGAAGAGGTGCGCCAGGCCCTGCCCGGCTCCCTCGCCCAGGCCCAGGAGCTGATCGGCGGCCGCGAGCAGCTGGTCGAGCAGGCCCGCCAGGAGGCGGAGCGGATCATCGAGGGCGCGCACGCCGAGCGCGGCTCCCTGATCTCCGACACGGAGGTCGCCCGCCGCTCCCAGGGCGAGGCCGAACGCATCCTCGCCGAGGCCCGCCAGGCCGCCGAGGAAGTCCGCGTCGAGGCCGACGACTACGTGGACAGCAAGCTCGCCAACTTCGAGGTCGTCCTCACCAAGACGCTCGGCTCCGTCGGCCGCGGCCGCGAGAAGCTCCTCGGCACCGGTCCCGGCCTCGACGAGCACGGCTACGAGGACGAGGACGCCCCCGAGCGCAGCCACGACCCGGAGACCCTGCGCCGCAACGCGGACGCGTACGTCGACGCCAAGCTCGGTGCCTTCGAGGCGGTCCTCGCCAAGACCCTGGAGGCGGTCGGCCGCGGCCGCCAGACCCTGCACGGCCGGGCCCCCGCCGACGAGCTGGGCGCCCTCGGCGAGGGCGCCACCACACAGGGCCACACCACCGACGCCGAATTCCTGGCGGACCTCGCGGACCCGGCCGCCGCCCCGGCACCCCAGCAGGCCCCCGTACCCCAGCAGGCCCCGCCCCCGCAGCAGCCGCCGTACGCCCCGCAGCAGCCCCCGCAGCAGCCCGACCCGTACGGATATCAGCAGCAGGACCAGTACGCGTACCAGCAGCCGTACGAGCAGGACCCCTACGGGTACCAGCAGCAGCACCAGTACGGATACGCGCAGCAGGGCTACGAGCAGCCTCCGTACGAGACGCCCGCGGCGCTGGAGGAGGCCAGCCTCTTCGACACGACCATGATCAGCGCCGAACAGCTGCGCCAGTACGAGCAGGGGCGCCAGGAGAGGACACCGGGCCGGATTGGGCCGTGAGCGAAAGGTCCAGTATCCTGGCTCTTCGGTCGCGCATACGTCCGCGGCTCGGGCTGCCCACCCCAGCATCATCTTTGACGCATCGGTGAGGCGGCCCCCTCCTCATGAACTTCCAGGATCGAAAGCAGGAAAAGCCCTGAGTGCTCGCCTTGACCACCGCAACCCTCTCGTGTTCGACACACACGAGCTGGGTCGGCGTCCCGGTGCGCTGCAGCGGCTCACCCGTGAGATCGAGGCGCCCGGTCCGCCGAGCGCCTTCGGCATCGAAGGGGTCATCGGAGTGCCGCAGGGCGCCCCGGTCCAGCTGGAGGTCCGCCTTGAGTCGGTCATGGAAGGGGTGCTTGTCACAGGCACCGCCCGTGCATCGGCCGAGGGGGAGTGCGTAAGGTGTCTGGAGCCGCTAGAGCTGCAGCTCGACGCGGATTTCCAGGAGATGTTCTCGTACCCTGACGCCGACGACCGGAGCCGCACCGCGGAACCGGCCGACGACGCCGAGGAAGACGAGGGCAGGCTCTGTCTCGAGGACGGCATGTTCGACCTCGAGCCTGTGCTGCGTGATGCGGTGGTGCTCGCACTGCCGATGCAGCCGGTGTGCCAGGACGACTGTCCGGGCCTGTGCTCCCAGTGCGGGGCACGGCTCGCGGACGACCCGGACCACCACCACGACGCCGTCGACATTCGTTGGGCGGCACTGCAGGGACTCGCCGGGACCATCCAGGACGGCGAGAAGGACGAGATGAGCGGCGCCGGCGATGCGGGCGTCGACGAGAAGCAGGAGAAGTAGCCGTGGCTGTTCCGAAGCGGAAGATGTCGCGCAGCAACACGCGCCACCGCCGGTCGCAGTGGAAGGCTGCGGTCCCCACCCTGGTTTCGTGTGAGCGTTGCCAGGAGCCCAAGCAGCAGCACATCGCGTGCCCGAGCTGCGGCACCTACAACAAGCGCCAGGTCCTCGAGGTCTGAGCGGCTGGTGAGAGGCACCGTGTCTAGCCCCAAGAAGGCGGAAGACGCCAAGAAATTGGCGGAGACAACGGCCTCGTCCCACACGCTTCTGGAAGGGCGGCTCGGGTACAAGCTCGAGTCCGCCCTTCTGGTGCGTGCGCTGACCCACCGTTCGTACGCGTACGAGAACGGCGGCCTGCCGACGAACGAGCGTCTGGAGTTCCTCGGTGACTCCGTCCTCGGCCTCGTCGTCACGGACACGCTGTATCGCACCCACCCCGACCTGCCCGAAGGCCAGCTGGCCAAGTTGCGGGCCGCGGTGGTCAATTCGCGTGCGCTGGCGGAGGTCAGCCGCGGCCTCGAACTCGGCTCCTTCATCCGGCTCGGCCGGGGCGAAGAGGGTACGGGTGGCCGGGACAAGGCATCCATCCTCGCCGACACCCTCGAAGCGGTGATCGGCGCGGTCTATCTGGACCAGGGTCTGGACGCGGCGGGTGAGCTGGTGCACCGGCTCTTCGACCCGCTGATCGAAAAGTCCTCGAACCTGGGCGCGGGCCTGGACTGGAAGACCAGTCTCCAGGAGCTCACCGCGACGGAGGGGCTCGGCGTGCCCGAGTACCTCGTCACGGAGAGCGGCCCCGACCACGAGAAGACCTTTACTGCTGCCGCCCGCGTCGGAGGCGTCTCGTACGGCACCGGCACCGGCCGCAGCAAGAAGGAAGCGGAGCAGCAAGCCGCTGAGTCCGCGTGGCGCGCGATCCGCGCCGCGGCGGACGAGCGGATCAAGGCGGCGGAAGCCGCTGTCGCTGCCGCGCAGTCCGGGGGGATCGCCGACACCCCCTCGGTCTGACGGCCGTCTGTCCTTTGATGCCGGTCGCCCCCACGGGGCGGCCGGCATCGTGCTGGAGGAAACCATGCCTGAGTTGCCCGAAGTCGAAGTCGTCCGCCGTGGCCTGGAGCGCTGGGTCAGCGGGCGGGTCGTCGCCGATGTGCGGGTGCTGCACCCGCGTGCCGTGCGGCGGCATCTCGCGGGCGGTGAGGACTTCGGGGCCCGTCTGAAGGGGCACCGGATCGGCCTCGCCCAGCGGCGCGGCAAGTACCTGTGGCTGCCGCTCGCCGACTCCGGGCAGTCGATCCTCGCCCACCTCGGCATGAGCGGCCAGCTCCTGGTCCAGCCGCACGACGCCGCGGACGAGAAGCATCTGCGGATCCGCGTCCGCTTCGACGACGTCCAGAGCACCGAGCTGCGCTTCGTCGACCAGCGGACCTTCGGCGGGCTCTCGCTGCACGACAACACCGCCGACGGGCTGCCGGACGTCATCGCGCACATCGCGCGCGACCCGCTCGACGCCGCGTTCGACGACGACGCCTTCCACCTCGCGCTGCGCCGCCGCCGTACGACGATCAAGCGGGCCCTGCTCGACCAGTCGCTGATCAGCGGCGTCGGCAACATCTACGCGGACGAGGCGCTGTGGCGGGCCCGGCTGCACTACGAGCGGCCCACCGCCACCTTCACACGCCCGCGCACGGCCGGACTCCTCGGCCACATACGGGACGTGATGAACGAGGCGCTCGCCGTCGGAGGCACCAGCTTCGACAGCCTCTACGTCAATGTGAACGGCGAGTCAGGCTACTTCGAGCGGTCGTTGGACGCCTACGGCCGCGAGAACCTGCCCTGCCGCCGCTGCGGCACCGCGATCCGCCGCCGACCCTGGATGAACCGGTCCAGCTACTTCTGCCCGGGCTGTCAGAGGGCGCCGCGCGTGGCGTCGTAGCGCTCCTGCGCCTTCAGTACGTCGCCCTGCCGGCCCTCCACGAAGCGGATCAGGGTCAGCAGCCGCTCGGCGATCTCCCGTCCCAGTTCGGTGAGCCGATAGTCCACGCGCGGCGGGTTGGTGGGCTGCGCGTCGCGGTGCACCAGGCCGTCGCGCTCCAGCGCGTGCAGGGTCTGGGAGAGCATCTTCTCGCTCACGCCGTCGACGCGGCGGCGCAGTTCGTTGAAGCGGAACGTGCCGTCGTGCAGCGCACCGAGGGTGAGCGCGCCCCAGCGTCCCGTGACGTGCTCCAGTGTGCTCCGCGAGGGGCACTGCCGGGAGAACACGTCGTACGCCAGGTCCGTGGAATCCATGCGGACACCGTACTCCCGCACAGCGCTGTCCAGAAGACAGCGCTGCGGGGAGGGCGGCTCAGAAGCCGAAGTCCTGGGTCCACCAGGGGCCGCCCGGCGCGAAGTGCGCGCCGACGCCCATGGTCTTGTAGTCGCAGTTGAGGATGTTGGCGCGGTGGCCGGTGCTGTTCATCCAGGCGTCCATCACCGACTGGGCGTCGGTCTGGCCGCGGGCGATGTTCTCGCCGCCCAGATCCGGGATGCCGGCCTTCTCGGCGCGGTCCCACGGCGTCGCGCCGTCCGGGTCGGTGTGGTCGAAGAAGCCGCGCTCGGCCATGTCCGAGCTGAACCGGCCGGCCAGCGCGGCGAGCCCGCTGTCGGCGGTCACCGGGCGGCAGCCCACCTTGGCCCGCTCCTCGTTGACCAGAGTGAGCACCGCGGCCTCGGCCGCGCTCTCGCCGGACGGCGACGGCGTGCTCGCCGGGGGAGCCTTGGGCTTCTGCTCGGGCGGACGAGGCGTACGAGAGGGAGTCGGCTTCGACGTCCTGTCGGTGTCCGGCTTCGGCACCCGGGACGACGGCTTCCGGGAGGGCGTCTTCGACGGCTTCGGGTCGGCCTTCGATGGCGTGGGCTCCGGGGCCTCGGTGCGGCCGGTGCCACGGCTCGGCGACGGCTCACCGCGGTCGGCGCCGCCGCCCGAGCCGCCCTGGGGGTCGACCTCGGCGGGAGCGCTCGCGGAGTGCGCCTTGCCGGGCTCGTCGGCGCGGTCGAGGCGGTAGCCGTCGCTGCCGGGCAGCACGCCCGAGGCGACCGCTACGGCGCCCATCGCGACGGCGGCGGAGACGCCGAGCAGACCCGTGCGCACCGGGGCGTAGGCCCGGCCGGAGCGGCCCCCGAGGCGGTGCGACACCGACCCCGGGTGGTTCTCAGGGGTGGCGGCGGCCCGCCCAGCGCCGGAGCGTCGGTGGCGTCCCATCTCCTGGCCTTTCGTTCTCCACGATCTTTATGATCGAATTCTGTGATCAACGTTTATGATCAACGTGACTCACCCATACGGGTGAGTTCATCGAGTCGCGACTGTACGCGATGGCCTATGGGGACGAAGTGCTCCCAGAGCAATTGGCCGGTTAGCGTGCACCCATGAATGAAGAAGTGCGACTCACCGCCTGGGTACGAGGGCGCGTACAGGCCGTGGGTTTCCGCTGGTTCACGCGGGCCAAGGCGCTGGAGATCGGCGGCCTGAGTGGTTTTGCTCTCAATCTGGAGGACGGCCGCGTACAAGTCGTCGCCGAAGGGCCCCGCGCCGGCTGCCAGGAACTGCTCGACTGGCTTCGCGAGGGCGACACACCCGGCCGGGTCGACGGAGTCACAGAGATCTGGGACACACCACGTGGCATATACGAGACCTTCGCCATCCGCTGACCGTGACCCGGGCGGACGTCACCGGACGGGTTCCGCGACGGCCCCGTCCGGGTGTCTCAGGCAACTGCCTGGGGCAGAAAAGACCTGGTGGTTGCCAAGAACGGCTTGTCGTGGCAGGCTCCCGGAGTAAGGATGATCTCCACGCCCCCAGGGCCCCGAAGGAGAAGCCGCGCCGCCCGTTCCAAGGCCGCGCGCCCCCGGGTCGCCCGCCGATACGGGGCGTGATCGTGTTGACCGTCAAACTTTTTGGTGAGACTCTGGAAGCCCCGCGCACCTTAGCTGTTTGGCATGTGAGAACGGCCAGCAAGACCAGCAGAACAATGAGTGCCAAGCACCGCGGGTGCGATTCCCTCACGACCCACACCGCTTCGGTCGGTCACTCAGTGTGGAGGACCATCCATCATGGCAAAGGCGCTTCTCGGTTACGTCGGCGGCAGCGACCCGCGACTCCTCGCCGAGATGCGACGGCTCCAGCAGCGCGTCCAGGATCTGGAATCCGAACTCGTTCGGATCCAGCAGGAGAACGACGCGCTCGCGGCTGCCGCTTCTCACGAATCGCTCATGGAGAGCATCGACGTACCCCAGGCGGAGCCTGCGCTCACCTGACCACCACTTGATGAAGTAAGCACCGGCGCCTTCCCGTAAAGGCACCTCGCAATAAGCACGTGGTCAGGCTGTCGTGTCAGCCGCTGTCTCCAGATCTGCAAGGGACGCTTCGGCGTCCCTTCTTTCTTGCCCCCACGTACGCTGCTTCCTTTACCGTCTGATGTGCCCTGCACCTTCATCGGTGAAACGGCAAGCGAAAGGTAGAGTCCGACGGCGTGCATCTCAAGGCCCTGACCCTGCGCGGATTCAAGTCCTTCGCGTCGGCCACGACGCTGAAGTTCGAACCGGGCATCACCTGCGTCGTCGGACCCAACGGCTCCGGCAAGTCCAACGTCGTGGACGCGCTCAGCTGGGTCATGGGCGAGCAGGGCGCCAAGTCGCTGCGCGGCGGCAAGATGGAGGACGTCATCTTCGCCGGCACCACCGGGCGTCCCCCGCTCGGCCGCGCCGAGGTCTCCCTCACCATCGACAACTCCGACGGCGCACTCCCCATCGAGTACGCCGAGGTCACCATCACGCGGATCATGTTCCGCAACGGCGGCAGCGAATACCAGATCAACGGCGACACCTGCCGCCTCCTCGACATCCAGGAACTGCTCTCCGACTCCGGCATCGGCCGCGAGATGCACGTCATCGTCGGACAGGGCCAGCTCGACGGCGTGCTGCACGCCGACCCGATGGGGCGCCGCGCCTTCATCGAGGAGGCCGCGGGCGTCCTCAAGCACCGCAAGCGCAAAGAGAAGGCGCTGCGCAAGCTCGACGCCATGCGGGCCAACCTCGCGCGCGTCCAGGACCTGACCGACGAGCTGCGGCGCCAGCTGAAGCCGCTCGGCCGACAGGCCGCCGTGGCGCGCCGGGCCGCCGTCATCCAGGCCGATCTGCGCGACGCCCGGCTGCGCCTGCTCGCCGCCGACCTCGTACACCTGCGCGAGGCGCTGAACGCGGAGGTCGCCGACGAGGCCGCCCTCAAGGAGCGCAAGGAGCACGCCGAGGCCGAGCTGAAGGCCGCCCAGCAGCGCGAGGCCCGGCTCGAAGAAGAGGTACGACGCCTCACGCCGCGCCTGCAGCGGGCCCAGCAGACCTGGTACGAGCTGTCACAGCTCGCCGAGCGGGTGCGCGGCACCGTCTCGCTGGCCGACGCCCGGGTCAAGAGCGCCACCGCCGCGCCCCCCGAGGAGCGGCGCGGGCGCGACCCCGAGGACATGGAGCGGGAGGCCGCGCGGATCCGGGAGCAGGAGGCCGAGCTGGCAGCCGCCCTGGAAGCGGCCGAGCACGCGCTGGACGACACGGTCGCCCACCGGGCCGAACTGGAACGGCAGCTGACGGTCGAGGAGCGGCGGCTCAAGGACGTGGCACGGGCCATCGCCGACCGGCGTGAAGGGCTCGCACGCCTCGGCGGCCAGGTCAACGCGGCCCGTTCGCGCGCGGCCTCAGCCCGGGCGGAGATCGACCGGCTCGCCCTCGCGCGCGATGAGGCCGCCGAGCGCGCGGTCGCCGCGCAGGAGGAGTACGAGCAGCTCAAGGCCGAGGTCGACGGGCTGGACGCGGACGACGCGGAGCTCGGTGAGCGGCACGACGCGGCCAAGCGGGACCTCGCCGATGCCGAGGCCGCGCTCACCGCGGCACGGGAGGAGGCGACCGCCGCCGAGCGCAAGCGGGCCGCGGTCGCCGCCCGGCACGAGGCGCTCGCCCTCGGCCTGCGGCGCAAGGACGGGACCGGCGCGCTGCTCGGCGCCAAGGACCAGCTCACCGGGCTGCTCGGCCCGGCCGCCGCGCTTCTCACCGTCGACCCCGGCTACGAGGTGCCCGTCGCGGCGGCGCTGGGCGCCGGGGCCGACGCCATCGCCGTGCACGGTCCGAGCACGGCCGCCGAGGCTATCCGCCTGCTCCGCAAGCAGGACGCGGGGCGTGCGGCGCTGCTGCTGGGCGGCGCGCCCGACGACGTACAGCCGGAGCGTCCCGGCGGGCCGCCGTACGTCGCCGATCTGGTGCGGGGCCCCGAGGAGCTGATGCCCGCCGTGCGGCGGCTGCTGCGCGGGATCGTCGCCGTCGGGACGCTGGAGGACGCCGAGGATCTGGTCTACGCCCATCCGGAGCTGACCGCCGTCACCGCGGAGGGCGACCTGCTCGGGGCGCACTTCGCGCAGGGCGGGTCCGCCGGGGCGCCCAGCCTTCTGGAGGTGCAGGCGTCCGTCGACGAGGCCGCGGCCGAGCTGGCCGAACTTGCCGTGAGCTGCGAGGAGTTGGCGCGGGAGCAGGGCCGGGCGGGGGAGCTGCGGAAGGAATGCGCGGCGCTCGTCGAGGAGTTGGGGGAGCGGCGCAGGGCCGCCGACCGGGAGAAGTCGTCCGTCGCCAAGGAGTTGGGACGCCTCGCCGGGCAGGCGCGGGGCGCCTCCGGCGAGGCCGAGCGGTCCGCCGCCGCGGCAGCCAGGGCACAGGACGCCCTTGACCGGGCGGTGGAGGAGGCCGAGGAGCTGGCCGAGCGGCTCGCCGTCGCGGAAGAGGCGGCCCCCTCCGGGGAAAGAGGGGAGGAGGAGCCCGACACCTCCGTGCGCGACCGCCTCGCCGCCGACGGGGCCAACGCGCGCCAGACCGAGATGGAGGCCAGGCTCCAGGCACGGACGCACGAGGAGCGGGTGAAGGCGCTCGCCGGGCGGGCCGACGCCCTGGACCGGGCCGCGCGCGCCGAACGAGAGGCACGCGCGCGTGCCGAGCGGCGCACGGCGCGGCTGCGCCACGAGGCCGCCGTCGCCGAGGCCGTCGCATCCGGTGGGCGGCAGCTGCTCGCCCACGTCGAGGTCTCCCTCGTACGCGCCGATGAGGAACGCGCCGCGGCCGAGCGGGCCAAGGAGGTACGGGAGGCGGAGCTTGCCGCCGAGCGTGGCCGGGGCCGCGATCTGAAGGCGGAACTCGACAAGCTGACGGATTCGGTCCACCGCGGTGAGGTACTCGGCGCCGAGAAGCGGCTGCGGATCGAGCAGCTGGAGGCCAAGGCACTGGAGGAGCTCGGTGTGGAACCGGCGGGACTCGTGGCCGACTACGGCCCCGATCAGCCCGTGCCGCCCTCGCCCCCCGCCGAGGGCGAGGAGCTGCCGGAAGACCCTGAGCACCCGCGGAACAGGCCGGTGCCGTTCGTCCGCGCCGAGCAGGAGAAGCGCCTCAAGTCAGCCGAACGGGCGTACCAGCAGCTCGGAAAAGTGAACCCGCTGGCGCTTGAGGAGTTCGCGGCGCTGGAGGAACGTCATAAGTTCCTCAGTGAGCAGCTGGAAGACCTGAAGAAGACGCGGACGGACCTCCTCCAAGTGGTGAAGGAGGTCGACGAACGCGTCGAGCAGGTCTTCACCGAGGCCTACCGGGACACGGCCCGGGAGTTCGAGGGGGTCTTCTCGCGGCTGTTCCCGGGCGGTGAGGGGCGGCTCATCCTGACCGATCCCGACAATATGCTCGCCACGGGCGTGGACGTCGAGGCCCGGCCGCCGGGCAAGAAGGTCAAGCGGCTCTCGCTCCTTTCGGGCGGTGAGCGGTCGCTGACGGCGGTGGCGCTGCTCGTTTCGATCTTCAAGGCGCGGCCCAGCCCGTTCTATGTGATGGATGAGGTGGAGGCGGCCCTTGACGACACCAACCTGCAGCGGCTCATCCGCATCATGCAGGAGCTGCAGGAGGCCTCGCAGCTCATCGTGATCACGCACCAGAAGCGCACGATGGAGGTCGCGGACGCGCTGTACGGCGTGGCCATGCAGGGTGACGGCGTCTCGAAGGTGATCAGCCAGCGGCTCCGGTAGCCGCCCTCGGCCCACCTTTCACGACTTCAAGACTTGAACATGAGCAGCTTCACGTTGCCTGAAAATTCACAGCAGACCAGGTATTGACTTCGAAACTTGAAGGCATAGTCTCTGCAACGTTGCTTTTACCTTCAGGTGGTGGGCGGCACGAAGTTGTGCGCCACTTGAAGAGCTCGCCCCCACCCCCGGCAGTGCAGCCGGTGGCCCGAGGAGTACACGTGACCAGCACATCGCAGGCGCCTCAGTCCGGAGCCAGAGAGGCCCACCCGGACCATCTCGGCCATGTCATCTTCATTACGGCGGCCGCCGCGATGGGTGGCTTCCTCTTCGGCTACGACAGTTCGGTGATCAACGGCGCGACCGTCGCCATCCAGCACCGCTTCGACGTCAACGCCAACGTGCTCGGCTGGATCATCGCCACCGCGCTGCTCGGCTGTGCCGTCGGTGCCGCCGTCGCCGGACGCATCGCCGACCGCATCGGCCGCATCCGCTGCATGCAGATCGCCGCCGTGCTCTTCGCGGCCAGCGCCGTCGGCTCGGCGCTGCCCTTCGCGGCCTGGGACCTGACGATGTGGCGCTTCATCGGCGGCGTCGGCATCGGCATGGCCTCGGTGATCGGCCCGGCGTACATCGCCGAGGTCGCGCCCCCCGCCTACCGCGGCCGGCTCGCCTCCTTCCAGCAGGCCGCCATCGTCATCGGCATCGCGGTCTCCCAGCTGGTCAACTGGGGCATCCTGAACATGGCCGACGGCGACCAGCGCGGCAAGCTGGCGGGCATGGAGGCCTGGCAGTGGATGCTCGGCGTCATGGTGATCCCGGCGCTCCTCTACGGCCTGCTGTCCTTCATCATCCCGGAGTCGCCGCGCTTCCTGGTCTCGGCCGGCCGGCACGCGGAGGCCAAGAAGGTGCTCGGTGAGGTCGAGGGCCACGCCATCGACCTGGACGCGCGCGTCGACGAGATCGAGCGGGGCCTGCGCAGGGAGCACAAGCCGTCCTTCAAGGACCTGCTCGGCAAGGTCGGCTTCCTGCCGATCGTCTGGATCGGCATCGGGCTCTCGGTCTTCCAGCAGCTCGTCGGCATCAACGTGATCTTCTACTACTCGAACCAGCTGTGGCAGTCGATCGGCAAGGACCCGTCCAGCTCGTTCCTGTACTCGTTCGAGACCTCGATCGTGAACATCATCGGCACGGTCATCGCGATGATCTTCGTCGACCGCATCGGCCGCAAGCCGCTGGCCATCATCGGTTCCACGGGCATGGCCGCGGCGCTGTTCACCATGGCGTGGGCGTTCTCGTACCGGACCGGCTCCGGTGACAGCGTGTCCCTGCCGAACACACAGGGCCTGGTCGCGATCATCGCCGCCAACGCCTTCGTGCTCTTCTTCGCCCTGTCCTGGGGTGTGGTCGTCTGGGTGCTGCTCGGCGAGATCTTCCCCAACCGGCTGCGCGCCGCCGCGCTCGGTGTGGCCGCCTCGGCCCAGTGGCTCGCCAACTTCGCGATCACCAAGACCTTCCCGAGCATGTCCGAGTGGTCCCTGTCCGGCTCGTACATCATCTACGGCGCCTTCGCCGCGATCTCGATCCCCTTCGTCATGAAGTTCGTCAAGGAGACGAAGGGCAAGGCCCTGGAGGAGATGGGCTAAACCCCGCTGCCCCCTCCTCTTGAGGAAGCTGCCCCGGCTGAAGGACTCGTGCTCACTTGTCCTTGAGCCGGGGCAGTACGTTTTCGCAGAAGTGGTGCAGGCTGCGCCAGCCCTCGTCCACGGGCATCCCGCCGGCGAGCGGATGCAGGATCAGGCTGCCGGTGTCGCCCTTCGCGTACGCCACGCACTCCTCCGGCGTCACGACGCGGTAGATGCCCTCCGCGCGCAGCTCGCCGACCGTGGTGGCCGTCGACTTCACCGCCGAACGGATGGCGCCGTTCGACCGCGCCTGCCAGGAGGCGTACGTCCGCGCCTCGTGCAGGAAGTGCTCGCCGTGCTCGGCCCAGGTGCGGTCGGGGTCGTCGGCGATGTGCAGCAGCGGGGTCTCGGCGGCGGGCATCATCGTCCAGCCCTCGGTGCCGTGCGCCGCGAGCTGTTCGTTGTAGTACGCCTCCAGGTCGGGCAGGTGCGCGCTGGGGAAGAACGGCAGGCCGAACCGGGCCGCGCGCCGGGCCGCCGCCTTCGAGGAGCCGCCGACCAGCAGCATCGGGTGCGGCTGGGTGAAGGGGCGCGGGGTCACGCGCACCGTGCGGTCGCGGAAGGTGAAGGGCTCACCCGTCCAGGCCTTGAGCAGCGTCTCCACCAGCTCGTCCTGGAGCTCGCCGCGGCGCTTGAAGTCGACGCCCGCCCGTTCGTACTCCTCCGGCCGGTAGCCGATCCCCGCCACGGTGACCAGGCGGCCGCCGCTCAGCAGATCGAGTACGGCGATGTCCTCGGCGAGCCGCAGCGGATCGTGCAGCGGGCCGATGACCGCGGACACCGTCACCGCGATCCGCCGCGTCGCGCCGAAGACCGCGCCGGCGAAGACCAGGGGAGAGGGCAGCCAGTTGTTCCCGGCGCCGTGGTGCTCCTCGGTCTGGATGGTGGAGATGCCGCGGTCGTCCGCGTACGCGGACATCTCCAGGGCGGCCTTGTAGCGCTCGCTCAGCGAGGCCGGCCTGGCCGCGGGATCGACGAGGTTGAACCGTACAACTGTGGTGGGCATGGAAACGTCCCCCTTCACCGTGCGTGGGCGGCGAAGGGGGACGTTAGTTGACGTGATGTCAGATGGGTAGCCTCGTACGGAAGTTGGGGAAGTCCGTACGGAAGTTGGCGAGGATCAGGCGGAGACCAGCTCGGTGTCGCCCTCGCTCTTGCCGCCGGGGGCAGCGTCCTTCTCGACGAGCGGCGTCTTGGGCAGGACCGCGTACAGCACCGCCGCGACGACGATCGTGGCGAGCCAGCCCAGGCCGTGGCGGCCGATCCAGGATGTGGCGAGCGGGCCGCTGAACCAGTCGACCTTCGTGAAGAGCAGACCCGAGATCAGGGCGAGGGCCCACGCGGTCATGGCCTGCCAGGCGAAGCCCGCCTTGTACCAGTAGGCGCTGGTGCGCTTGGTGTCCATCAGGGCCTCGCCGTCGTACGTCGTACGGCGCAGCATGTCGACGCCGAAGACGCCGATCCAGGCGGAGAAGGCGACCGCGAGCAGCGTGAGGAAGGAGATGAAGGAACCCATGAAGCTCGTCGCCACGTTCATCAGGATGTAGCCGAAGATCAGGCTGATGACGGCGTTCACGCTGACCGCCCACGCGCGCGGGACCTTGATGCCGAGGGTCATGGCGGTGAAGCCGGCGGAGTACATCGACATCGAGTTGATCAGCAGCATGCCGACCAGGGCCATGATCAGGTACGGCACAGCGATCCACGTCGGGAGCAGCGAGCCGAGGAAGGACACCGGGTCCTGCGCCGAGGAGAGCTTCGGCGCGGAGACCGCCATGACGGCGCCCATCAGGACCATCGGGACGACGACGATGCCGGCGCCCCCGATGGCGTGGCCGATCAGCGGCTTGTTCGAGGCGGTGCGCGGGAGGTAGCGGGTGAAGTCGGGGCCCGTGGGCACCCAGCTGATGCCGCCCGCGGCGATCGTGCCGACGCCCGCGATCATCATCGCGGTGGAGCCCGCGGGCTTGTCGAAGACGGCGGACCAGTCGGTCTCGGCGAGGAGGTAGACCAGCACGAGCACGCTGAACGCGCCGAAGGCGTACGTCGACCACGTGCTGCAGATGTGCAGGATCTTCCGGCCGAGGCCGCTGATCAGGAACGTACAGGTGACGAAGGCGACCAGGGTGACGACGGTCAGCCAGGTGCTCGACTCGACGTCGAAGCAGATGTTCAGGACCGTGATGATCGCGTACGCGCCGGTGACGGCGTTGATCGTCTCCCAGCCCCAGCGGGCCACCCAGATCAGCGCGCCCGGGAAGAGGTTGCCGCGCTGGCCGAAGACCGCGCGCGAGAGCGTCATGCCGGGCGAACCGCCGCGCTTGCCCGCGATGGAGATGAGGCCGACGAGGCCGTAGCTCAGCAGGGGCGAGACGAGCGCGACGACCAGGACCTGCCAGAAGTTCAGGCCGTTGGAGACGATCAGGCCCGCGCCCATGGTGAGCAGCAGAACGCTGATGTTCGCCGCTACCCAGGTGGGAAACAGTTCGCGGGTCCGGCCCGTGCGCTCGGCGTCGGGGACGGGCTCAAGGCCGCGCGTCTCCAGGGCGCCTTCGGATTCGGCGGTGGTGCTGCTCATGGGGGTGGGTCCGTGCCTCTCGCTCGGCTCGCAACGTCGCGATCCGTCGGTGGGGGTGATTGCGATGGACTCTACGCGCGTTGATGCGGGACCTCTATCGTACTTTAATCTGAGTAGTACCTTCCCGTGGCATATGTTCTTTGGAGGAAGACACAAACTGGGCCTCCGGGAGGGCCATGGCGGATACTGGGTGAGTTATGGAAATCGTCATCCTTGCTGTAGTCATCGCCGTGGTCGTGATCGGCGCGCTCGGCGGGCTCGTGATCGGCAGCCGCAAGAAGAAGCAGCTGCCCCCGCAGGCCCCGTCCAGTACGCCCACCATCACCGCCCCTCCCGCCGAACCGCACGTCGGCGACGAGGCCGAGACGCCGCGCGACGAACCGCGCCGCACGATCGAGGAGGTGGAACTCCCGCTCGTCGAGCCGTCGGCCACGGCCCCGGTCGTCGTCGAGGAGCCGGTCGCCGAACCGGCCGCCCCGGAGATCGAGACCCCCGAGCCCACCGCCGGCCGCCTGGTCCGGCTGCGGGCCCGGCTCTCCCGCTCGCAGAACGCGCTCGGCAAGGGACTGCTCACGCTGCTGTCCCGCGAGCACCTCGACGAGGACACCTGGGAGGAGATCGAGGACACGCTCCTCACCGCGGACGTCGGCGTCGCACCCACCCAGGAGCTCGTGGAGCGGCTGCGCGAGCGTGTCCGCGTCCTCGGCACCCGCACTCCGGACGAGCTGCGCACGCTGCTGCGCGAGGAGCTCATCGCGCTCCTCGGCACGGGCTCCGGCACGGACTTCGACCGTACGGTGAAGACCGAGTCGGGCCTGGAGACGCCGGGCATCGTGATGGTCGTCGGTGTCAACGGCACCGGCAAGACCACCACCACCGGCAAGCTCGCCCGCGTCCTCGTCGCCGACGGCCGCTCGGTCGTCCTCGGCGCCGCCGACACCTTCCGCGCGGCCGCCGCCGACCAGCTGCAGACCTGGGGTGAGCGCGTCGGCGCCCGCACGGTCCGCGGCCCCGAGGGCGGCGACCCGGCGTCGATCGCCTTCGACGCCGTCAAGGAAGGCATCGCGGAGGGCGCGGACGTCGTGCTCATCGACACCGCGGGCCGGCTGCACACCAAGACGGGCCTGATGGACGAGCTGGGAAAGGTCAAGCGCGTCGTCGAGAAGCACGCCCCGCTCGACGAGGTGCTGCTCGTCCTGGACGCCACGACCGGGCAGAACGGCCTGGTGCAGGCGCGGGTCTTCGCCGAGGTCGTCGACATCACGGGCATCGTCCTCACCAAGCTCGACGGCACCGCCAAGGGCGGCATCGTCGTCGCCGTCCAGCGCGAACTGGGCGTGCCGGTCAAGCTCGTGGGCCTCGGCGAGGGCGCGGACGACCTGGCGCCGTTCGAGCCGGAGGCGTTCGTGGACGCGCTCATCGGCGACTGAGGGTTCGCACTCTCGTACGTACGTAGAACTCTCGTACGTACGCGGAACTCTCGGACGCGCGTGAAGAAGGGCCCCCTCGCACGGTGCAGGTGCGAGGGGGCCCTTTCGTCCGTCCGTCCGCCGCCCTACGCCCGCGAGCGATGAGCCACGTACGCCAAGGTCCCAAGGAGCAGCCGCGCCTGCGGTGGCTCCGTCGCCGAGTCGAGCGCGGGGGAGCGGAGCCAGCGGACCGGGCCGCGGCCGCCGCGGTCGGACGGGGGCGCCGTGATGTGATCGCCCGGGCCCAGACCGTGCAGGTCGAGGGCCGCGTCGTCCCAGCCCATGCGGTAGAGCAGCCGGGGAAGCTCGGCGGCCGAGCCCGGGGCGACGAAGAACTGCGCCCGGCCGTCGGGCGTGACCGTCACCGGCCCCAGGGGAAGGCCCATCCGCTCCAGCCGGACCAGGGCGCGCCGCCCCGCGGTCTCCGCCACCTCGATCACGTCGAAGGCCCGCCCCACCGGCAGCAGCACGGCCGCTCCGGGGAACTCGGCCCAGGCCGCCGCCACTTCATGAAGCGTGGCTCCGGCGGGGATCTCCGGGGCGAACCCCAAGGGGTGCGCGCCGGGTGCGGCGCAGTCGGCGACGCCGCACGAGCAGGCGCCGTCCAGGGCGCGGGCGCCCGGTACCGTGTCCCAGCCCCACAGGCCGGTGTACTCGGCCACCGCCGTGCAGTCCGACGGGCGGCCGCGCCGCCTGGATCCGGTCCGGAGCTTTTCGGTCCCCCGGGTGCCGCCGATCGTGAAGCCCATGCCCCCTCCAACGGGTCGAGCGTGCCGCGGTTACGTGAAGGAATCGGAACGTGACCCTCTGTTCTTGAGACGGCGCTTGGTGGTCTCGCGGGTGGTGCGTCCGGCGATACGCGCCCCGGCGCACCCCGTTCCGCCACTTTCCGTCGTCCCGTGTCAAGTCAATCGCGTGTAGCGGGGCGGGAGTTCATACGAAGGGGTGGCGAATGGTGGCGTTTCCGGGATCGCCCTCGCGGGAGGGGTGATCGTGGGATTACGTTCAGTACACGGCCCTTGGATTTCGAGCACTCGTGGGTATGCCGGAGGCAAGTCGGTTTCCTGTTCGACGGGTGACATTCTCCGGACGGACGGCCGCAACAGGCGGCATTCTGTTAGGGCTTGTGGGAACGCGCGGCGTGGTCGGCGCGCACGTGTCTTGAAGGATGGGGGCGTTCCAGTGGGCGGCAGTGGCGGAAGCGGTACGAACGCTGAGAAGCGCCCCAACGAGATGCTCACATCCTGGTTCGTGCGCAGCGGCTGGTCCAAGGGCGAGCTGGCGCGCCAAGTGAACCGCAGAGCGCGGCAGCTGGGCGCCCACCACATCTCCACGGACACCTCACGAGTGCGCCGCTGGCTGGACGGTGAGAACCCCCGCGAGCCGATTCCGCGCATTCTCTCCGAGCTGTTCTCCGAGCGCTTCGGCTGTGTCGTCGCCGTCGAGGACCTGGGCCTGCGCGCCGCCCACCGCACACCCGCATCCTCCGGGGTCGACCTGCCCTGGACCGGCCCGCAGACCGTCGCGCTGATCAGCGAGTTCTCGCGCAGCGACCTGATGCTGGCCCGCCGCGGCTTCCTCGGCACCTCCCTCGCGCTCTCCGCAGGTCCCGCCCTCATCGAGCCCATGCAGCGCTGGCTGGTGCCCTCGCCGGCGACGCCGCGCGAGGAGCCGGAGCCGGCCGCGATGCGCCGCCCGGCGCGTCTGTCCAAGCCGGAGCTGGACCTGCTCGAGTCCACGACGGTGATGTTCCGCCAGTGGGACGCCCAGTGCGGGGGAGGGCTCCGGCGCAAGGCCGTCGTCGGTCAGCTGCACGAGGTGACGGACCTGCTGCAGGAGCCCCAGCCCGAAGCCACCGCCAAGCGCCTCTTCAAGGTCGCGGGCGAGCTGGCCGAACTCGCGGGGTGGATGAGCTACGACGTGGGTCTGCAGCCCACCGCCCAGAAGTACTTCGTCCTCGCCCTGCACGCCGCGAAGGAAGCGGGCGAGAAGCCCCTCGGGTCGTACATCCTCTCCAGCATGAGCCGCCAGATGATCCACCTCGGCAGGCCGGACGACGCCCTCGAACTCATCCACCTCGCGCAGTACGGCAGCCGTGACTGCGCCGGCCCCCGCACCCAGGCGATGCTGTATGCGATGGAGGCCCGCGCGTACGCCACCATGGGCCAGCCCGGCAAGTGCAAGCGGGCCGTCCGGATGGCCGAGGACACCTTCGCCGACGCCGAGGAGTGCGACGAACCCGATCCGGACTGGATCCGCTTCTTCTCCGAGGCCGAGCTGAACGGCGAGAACGCCCACTCGTACCGCGACCTGGCCTACGTGGCAGGCCGCAGCCCCGCCTACGCCTCGCTCGCCGAGCCGGTCATGGAGCGCGCCGTGCGGCTCTTCGGGGAGGACGCCGAGCACCGGCGTTCGTACGCCCTGAACCTCATCGGCAAGGCCACCGTCCACCTGCTCCAGCGCGAGCCCGAGCAGAGTACGGTCCTTGCCGGGCAGGCCCTCGACATCGCCAAGAAGGTCCGCTCCGAGCGAGTCAACACCCGCCTGCGCAAGACCGTCGACACCGCCGTACGGGACTTCGGGGACGTCGCCGAGGTCATACAGATCACCGAGCGGCTCGCCATCGAGATGCCGGAGACCGCGGAGGCGGTCTGAGACCCGGCACGACCGGCTCCGGCCGCGGCGTCCATCCCGAACAACCCGACTCGGCTCCCCCCACGCCAAGTCATCCGGATGGCCGCCGCGGCCGGTTCGTGTGCCGTGCGCAGGGTAGGAAATCCCGCCCCGCGTGACCCGGCAGTTCATGGACGCGTAACACGTACGACCTCTTCGTCATTGCGGCGAAACACCGAGGGGCGCCCACCGAAACCGCGCTGCGCCAATCTCTTGGCGCATAACCGGCCCACAGCCCCGACCTCCCCAGGAGCACGGGCCCCCTCGGTACCGCACAGGCTTCGCCCGCACGGGCCGCATACGACGACGAGGAGACGCCGATGCCCCCAGGCATCACGATCGCCGCAGACGCCCCCGAGCTGTCTGCCGCAAACACCGGGTTCATGCTCATCTGTTCCGCCCTGGTGATGCTCATGACGCCGGGACTGGCCTTCTTCTACGGAGGCATGGTCCGCGTCAAGAGCACCTTGAACATGCTGATGATGAGCTTCATCAGCCTGGGGATCGTCACCATCCTCTGGGTGCTGTACGGCTTCTCCGTCGCGTTCGGCACCGACCACGGCAGTCTCTTCGGATGGGACAGCGACTACGTCGGACTCAGCGGCCTCGGCATCAACCAGCTCTGGGACGGCTACACCATCCCGGTCTACGTCTTCGCCGTCTTCCAGCTGATGTTCGCCGTTATCACGCCCGCCCTGATCAGCGGCGCCCTCGCGGACCGCGTCAAGTTCACGGCCTGGGCGCTCTTCGTCGCCCTGTGGGCCACGATCGTGTACTTCCCCGTCGCGCACTGGGTGTGGGGCACCGGCGGCTGGGCCTTCGAGCTCGGCGTCATCGACTTCGCGGGCGGCACGGCCGTCCACATCAACGCCGGTGCCGCGGCGCTCGGCGTCATCCTCGTCATCGGCAAGCGCGTCGGCTTCAAGAAGGACCCGATGCGGCCCCACTCGCTGCCGCTCGTGATGCTCGGCGCGGCCCTGCTGTGGTTCGGCTGGTTCGGCTTCAACGCCGGGTCGTGGCTCGGCAACGACGACGGCGTCGGCGCGCTCATGTTCGTCAACACGCAGGTCGCCACCGCCGCCGCCATGCTCGCCTGGCTCGCCTACGAGAAGATCCGCCACGGCGCGTTCACCACGCTGGGTGCCGCGTCGGGCGCCGTCGCCGGCCTCGTCGCCATCACCCCGTCCGGCGGCTCCTGCTCGCCGCTCGGTGCCATCGCCATCGGCGCGATCGCCGGTCTGCTGTGTGCCATGGCCGTCGGCCTCAAGTTCCGGTTCGGTTTCGACGACTCCCTCGACGTCGTCGGTGTCCACCTGGTCGGCGGTGTGGTCGGCTCGGTCCTCGTCGGCTTCTTCGCCACCGGTGGCGGGCAGTCGAAGGCCCAGGGGCTCTTCTACGGGGGCGGCCTTGAGCAGCTGTGGAAGCAGCTGGCCGGTGTCGGCGCCGTCCTCGCGTACTCCCTGATCGCCTCAGCGGTCCTCGCCCTGCTCATCGACAAGACGATCGGGATGCGCGTCAGCGAGGATGACGAGGTCGCGGGCATCGACCAGGTCGAACACGCCGAGACCGCCTACGACTTCAGCGGCGCGGGCGGCGGCACCGTCCCGCGCACCCCTCTCCCGGGGCCGGTCCAGGGCACGGCGGCAGCTCAGGCTCAGAAGAACAAGAAGGTGGACGCATGAAGCTCATCACCGCGGTGGTCAAGCCGCACCGGCTCGACGAGATCAAGGAGGCGCTGCAGGCCTTCGGCGTGCAGGGCCTGACCGTCACCGAGGCCAGCGGATACGGACGCCAGCGCGGACACACCGAGGTCTACCGGGGCGCCGAGTACACGGTGGACCTCGTACCGAAGATCCGCATCGAGGTCCTCGTGGAGGACGACGACGCCGACCAGGTCCTCGATGTCGTGGTCAAGGCCGCCCGGACCGGCAAGATCGGCGACGGCAAGGTCTGGAGCGTCCCGGTCGACACGGCCATCCGGGTGCGCACCGGCGAGCGAGGCCCTGACGCGCTGTGAACCGGTGCCGACCAGGCCGTGACGGGACGGAACTGAGCGGGACTGACCGGGACTGAGCTGAACTGAGCGGAACTGAGCGGGACGGAACAGGAGCTGCTGGGTGGCGAGTGTGGACGTACGAACCGAATCGGAAGCGGAAGACTCCGGACCCAGCGGCTACGCGGCGGCCCGGCTGCGGCTCCTCCAAGAGGAGTCGCGGTCCGGGCCGCCGCGCCGTTCCGCCCTCTCGGAGCTGACGGACCACTGGCTGGCCGGGCTCTTCCAGGCGGGCTCCGGCTCCCAGAGTGTGCCGCGGGGCGTCGCGCTCGTCGCGGTGGGCGGATACGGGCGCGGCGAGCTGTCGCCGCGCAGCGATCTCGACCTGCTCCTGCTGCACGACGGGAACACGGACGCCGCGCAGGTGGCCGCCCTCGCCGACCGTCTCTGGTACCCCGTCTGGGACCTCGGGCTCGCCCTCGACCACTCCGTGCGTACGCCGTCCCAGGCGCGCAAGACCGCCGGGGAGGACCTCAAGGTGCACCTCGGTCTCCTTGACGCACGGCACGTCGCCGGGGACCTGGGGCTGACCGCGGGGCTGCGTACCGCCGTCCTCGCCGACTGGCGCAACCTCGCCCCGAAGCGGCTGCCCGAGCTGCGCGAGCTGTGCGAGGAGCGGGCCGCCCGCCAGGGCGAGTTGAGCCACCTCCTCGAACCCGATCTGAAGGAGGCCAGGGGCGGACTGCGCGACGCCACGGCGCTGCGGGCCGTCGCCGCCTCCTGGCTCGCGGACGCTCCGCGCGAGGGCCTCGCCGACGCCCGGCGCCGGCTGCTCGACGTGCGCGACGCGCTGCACCTCGCCACGGGGCGGGCCACAGACCGGCTCGCCCTTCAGGAGCAGGACCAGGTCGCGGCCGCGCTGGGCCTGCTGGACGCCGACACCTTGCTGCGCGAGGTGTACGAATCCGCTCGCGTCGTCTCCTACGCCAGCGACGTCACCTGGCGCGAGGTCGGACGGGTGCTGCGGGCCCGGTCCGTGCGGCCGCGGCTGCGGGCCATGCTGGGCGGCGGCCGGGGGGCCGTGGCCGAGCGGTCGCCGCTGGCGGAGGGGGTCGTGGAGCAGGACGGGGAGGTCGTGCTCGCCCGCGCCGCCCGGCCCGAACGGGACCCCGTCCTGCCGCTGCGGGCCGCCGCGGCCGCCGCGCAGGCGGGGCTGCCGCTCTCCCTGCACGCCGTGCGGCGACTGGCCGCCTCCGTGCGGCCCCTGCCCACTCCGTGGCCCGCCGAGGCGCGCGAGCAACTGGTGACGCTGCTCGGCGCGGGGCGGCCGACCGTCGAGGTGTGGGAGGCGCTGGAGGCGGAAGGCCTCATTACGCGGTTGCTGCCCGACTGGGAGCGGGTGCGGTGCCGGCCGCAGCGCAACGCCGTCCACACGTGGACGGTCGACCGGCACCTGGTGGAGACGGCGGTACGGGCCGCCGAACTGACGCGGCGGGTGGGGCGGCCCGATCTGCTCCTGTTGGCCGCGCTGCTCCACGACATCGGCAAGGGCTGGCCCGGGGACCACTCCGTGGCCGGGGAGATCATCGCGCGTGACGTCGCGGCGAGGGTGGGCTTCGACGCGGGGGACGTGGCCGTCGTCGCCTGTCTCGTACGCCATCACCTACTGCTGGTCGAGACCGCCACACGGCGTGACCTCGACGACCCGGCGACGGTACGGGGGGTCGCCGAGGCCGTCGGTTCCGTCGGGACGCTGGAGCTGCTGCACGCCCTGACCGAGGCCGACGCGCTGGCCACCGGGCCCGCGGCCTGGTCGGCGTGGCGGGGCGCGCTGGTCACCGATCTGGTGAAGCGGGTGGCGGCGGTGCTCTCCGGGGACGCGCCGGGCGAGGCCTCTTCGGAGGGGGCGGCGCCGACGGCCGAGCAGGAGCGGCTGGCGGTTGAGGCGTTCCGTACGGGGGGGCCGGTGCTTGCCCTGCGGGCGCGGGCGGAGGAGTCTCCCGTAGAGCCGGGGCTGGCGCTGGAGCCGGCGCCGGAGCCGCTCGGCGTCGAACTGCTTATCGCCGTGCCGGAGCAGGCCGGGGTGCTGTCCGCCGTGGCCGGGGTCCTGGCCGTGCACCGGCTCACGGTGCGGACGGCGGAGCTGCGGGAGATCGCGCTGCCGTCCGGGATCGAGGGCGCGGCGGGCTCGGTGCTGCTGCTCGACTGGCGGGTCGCGTCGGAGTACGGCTCCTTGCCGCAGGCAGCGCGGCTGCGGGCCGATCTGGTGCGGGCGCTCGACGGGTCGCTGGACATCGCGGGGCGGCTGCGGGAACGGGACGCCGCGTATCCCCGACGGCGGGGAACCGTGGCGCCGCCGCCGCGGGTGACGGTGGCTCCGTCGGGATCACGCCTCGCGACGGTCATCGAGGTCCGCGCCCAGGACGCGCCGGGGCTGCTGCATCGGATCGGGCGGGCGTTGGAGGCGGCGGGGGTGGTGGTGCGCAGCGCGCACGCCTCGACGCTGGGGGCGAACGCGGTGGACGCCTTTTATGTGACGGGGCTGGATGGGGGGCCGCTGTCGGGGGAGGGGGCGGTGGAGGTGGCTCGGGGGGTGGAGGCGGCTCTGAGGGAGCTGGCGGGGGCGCCTTGAGCGGGGTCTGCGCCTTGGGTTCGTCTGTGGGGCGGGGCCGCGGGGGTATGTGCGTGCTCGCCATCTTGGTGTGGGCGTTGATTTGCTGCTGGGTTAGTTCTTCCACTGTGCTCCGCTCGCACATACCCCCACGTCCCCTCGCGCGCGCTCGCGGCCGCGGGCCGTCACGGCTTCCCAGCTCTTACGACCACTCCTGCCGCACGGGGAACTCTCTGCCCGCCGTATGTTCCCGCGCCAGCCTTTGCAGCGCGGGAGATCCCTACCCACCCACCCTCTGTTTCCCCACCCACCCCTACAGCGCGGGAGCTACCCACCCGCCCGTGTTCCTACGCCACCCCGCAACGCGGGGTAAACGGGTGGGTGGGAGACATCCGCCGCGGAGCGGCGGGACTGTTTGTGACGGGAGGGCAGTCGCGGGGGACAGGGCTACCGGCGGGGCCGAGGTCGCCGGGGGAAGAGCCGCCCAGAGCCCCAGGCACCGCCACACGCCAGATACTCTGGAAGGCGACCTGTCAGCCCGCCCCCAACTCTAGGATTCGCGACCGCCGTGTTCGATACTCTCTCCGACCGCCTCGCAGCGACATTCAAGAACCTCCGGGGCAAGGGCCGCCTGTCCGAGGCGGACATCGACGCCACGGCGCGCGAGATCCGCATCGCCCTGCTCGAGGCGGACGTCGCCCTGCCCGTCGTACGCGCCTTCATCAAGCAGATCAAGGAGCGCGCGGCCGGCGCGGAGGTCTCCCAGGCCCTCAACCCCGCCCAGCAGGTCATCAAGATCGTCAATGAGGAGCTCATTGGCATTCTGGGTGGCGAGACCCGGCGCCTGCGGTTCGCGAAGACCGCGCCGACCGTCATCATGCTCGCGGGTCTGCAGGGTGCCGGTAAGACGACCCTCGCCGGAAAGCTCGGCCTCTGGCTGAAGGGGCAGGGCCACGCGCCGCTCCTCGTCGCCTGCGACCTCCAGCGCCCCAACGCCGTCAACCAGCTGAGCGTCGTCGCCGAGCGCGCCGGCGTGGGTGTGTACGCCCCGCAGCCGGGCAACGGCGTGGGCGACCCGGTGCAGGTCGCCAAGGACTCCATCGAGTTCGCGCGGACCAAGCAGTACGACGTGGTCGTCGTCGACACCGCCGGCCGCCTCGGCATCGACGAGGAGCTGATGCAGCAGGCCGCGGACATCCGCGACGCGGTCAGCCCCGACGAGGTCCTGTTCGTCGTCGACGCCATGATCGGTCAGGACGCCGTCAACACGGCGGAGGCCTTCCGTGACGGCGTCGGCTTCGACGGCGTGGTGCTCTCGAAGCTGGACGGCGACGCCCGCGGCGGTGCCGCGCTGTCGATCGCGCAGGTCACCGGGCGTCAGATCATGTTCGCCTCGAACGGCGAGAAGCTGGACGAGTTCGACGCGTTCCACCCGGACCGCATGGCGTCCCGCATCCTCGGCATGGGCGACATGCTCACGCTCATCGAGAAGGCCGAGCAGACCTTCTCCCAGCAAGAGGCCGAGAAGATGGCCTCCAAGCTGGCGAGCAGCAAGGGCAAGGACTTCACACTCGATGACTTCCTGGCCCAGATGGAGCAGGTCAGGAAGATGGGCAGCATCAGCAAGCTGCTCGGGATGATGCCCGGCATGGGGCAGATCAAGGACCAGATCAACAACATCGACGAGCGGGACGTCGACCGCACCGCCGCCATCATCAAGTCGATGACGCCCGCCGAGCGGGAGGACGCGACGATCATCAACGGCTCGCGTCGGGCCCGCATCGCCAAGGGCTCCGGCGTCGAGGTCAGCGCCGTGAAGAACCTCGTCGAGCGGTTCTTCGAGGCGCGGAAGATGATGTCGCGCATGGCCCAGGGCGGCGGCATGCCGGGTATGCCCGGGATGCCGGGCATGGGTGGCGGCGCCGGCAAGCAGAAGAAGAAGCAGAAGCAGGCCAAGGGCAAGCGGCGCTCCGGCAACCCGATGAAGCGCAAGCAGGAGGAGCTGGAGGCGGCCACGCGCCGCGAGCAGGCCGGTCAGCCGGGGGACGCCTTCGGCCTTCCCGGTGGCCAGGCCGCGCAGAACTTCGAGCTGCCGGACGAGTTCAAGAAGTTCATGGGCTGAGCCGGTTCGCCGGTTCGGCCGGTCCGGTCCGCCGCGCGAGTTTATTTCGTACTACATCTGGGGCGCCCCTCCGAGGAGGGGCGCCCCAGGCGTTTCCAGGGGCATGGGGTGGGGGCGCGGAGCGGGTGCCTCCGTCTGTTTTCTGACGTAACGTCCCGATATGAGCAACCCTGTGCCACCGCGCCAGGCGCCCGATCGGCCGTGGCGCTCCGAGGGCGCGCCCTCGCCCGACCCCACGCCGCCGCCGAAGAAGAAGATGCCGGGCGGCTGGGGCGGGCTGATCCTGACGGCCCTGATCGTCTACCTCATCGCCAACCTCGTGCTGTCCTTCTTCAACGAGGGCGACGAGCCGACCATCTCGTACACCGAGTTCAGCAAGCAGGTCGACTCCGGCAACGTCTCGAAGATCTACTCCAAGGGCGACGCGATCCAGGGGCAGCTCAAGAAGGAGCAGGAGAAACCCGGTGACGGCAAGGGGAACTACACCAAGTTCACCACCCAGCGGCCCGCCTTCGCCGACGACAAGCTCTGGGACGACCTGACCGAGCACAAGGTCACCGTCACCGCCGAGCCCGTCGTGCAGGAGCGCAGCTTCCTCTCCAACCTGCTCATCTCGCTCGCCCCGATGCTGCTCCTCGTGGTGCTCTGGATCTTCATCGCCCGGCGCATGAGCGCGGGCATGGGCGGTGGTGGCGGCATGCTGGGGCGCAAGACGCCGCCCAAGCCGGTCGAGCTGGAGCCCGGCGCGAAGCGGACCACGTTCGAGGACGTGGCGGGCATCGACGAGGTCGAGGGCGAGCTGAACGACGTCGTCGACTTCCTCAAGAATCCCGACGCCTATCGCACGATGGGCGCCAAGATGCCGCGCGGCGTGCTGCTCTCGGGGCCGCCCGGCACCGGCAAGACCCTGCTGGCGCGCGCCGTCGCGGGCGAGGCGGGCGTGCCCTTCTTCTCGGCCTCCGCCTCGGAGTTCATCGAGATGATCGTGGGCGTGGGCGCCTCACGCGTACGGGAACTCTTCGCCGAGGCCCGCAAGGTCGCGCCGTCGATCATCTTCATCGACGAGATCGACACGATCGGGCGCGCGCGGGGCGGCGGCAGCGGCATGGGCGGTCACGACGAGCGCGAGCAGACCCTGAACCAGATCCTCACCGAGATGGATGGTTTCTCGGGGGCGGAAGGCGTCATCGTGCTCGCCGCCACCAACCGCGCCGACGTCCTCGACCCCGCCCTCACCCGGCCCGGCCGCTTCGACCGCGTCGTCAACGTCTCGCCCCCCGACCGCGGCGGCCGCGAGGCCATCCTCAGGATTCACACACGCGCCATCCCGTTGGCCGACGACGTCGACCTCGCCCAGGTCGCCCGTACGACACCGGGCATGACCGGCGCCGAACTCGCCAACCTCGCCAACGAAGCCGCCCTCCTCGCCGTCAAACGCAAGCGGAAGGTGGTCACGCACTCCGACCTCTCCGAAGCCATGGAGAAGGTCCAGCTCGGCGCCGAGCGGCCGCTGGTCATGCCGGAGGAGGAGCGTCGGCGTACGGCGTACCACGAGAGCGGTCACGCCCTGCTCGGCATGCTGCAGCCCGGCGCCGACCCGGTCCGCAAGATCACGATCGTGCCGCGCGGCCGCGCCCTCGGCGTCACGCTGTCCACCCCGGACTCCGACAAGTACGCCTACACGGAGGAGTACCTACGCGGCCGCATCATCGGCGCCCTAGGAGGCATGGCCGCCGAACACGTCGTCTACGGAGTCATCACCACCGGCGCCGAGAACGACTTGGAGCAGGTCACCAACATCGCCCGCGGCATGGTCGGCCGCTGGGGCATGAGCGAACTCGTGGGGCGCCTGTCCGCCCTGCCGGGCGACGCCCAGCAGGCGTACGGACTGTCGGCCGCCCCTCGGACGCTCGACACGATCGACGGCGAGATGCGGCGGATCGTCGACGAGTGCTACGAGAACGCCTGCCGCCAGCTGCGCGAGCACCGGGACCAACTGGACGCGCTGGCCGCGGCGCTGCTTGAGAGCGAGACCCTGGAGGAGGCCGAGGCGTACCGGGTCGCCGGCGTCACACGGAAGGCGTACCAGAACCACTGAGGCGTACCCGAACGGCTCATGCGTACCAGAACCGCTAAGGCGTACGCGCGATCAAGTACCGGAAGACGTTCGGCATCCACACCGTCCCGTCACGGCGCCGATACGGATGCAGCGCCTCCGTCAGCTCCTTGTCGACCTGCGCCTTGTCCGTCGCGCCCACCGCCGCGTCGAACAGGCCCGTCGAGAGCAGCCCCCGGACCGCGCTCTCCACGTCCGCGTATCCGAAGGGGCACGCGACCCGCCCCGAGCCGTCCGGCTTGAGGCCCGCCCGCTGGGCGACCTCCTCCAGGTCGTCCCGCAGCGCCGGGCGCCAACTGCCCGCGGCCCGCAAGGGGTCGGTGAGCTTGGTCGCCACCCTCATGACCGTGGACGTGGCGCAACGCTCCGGAGGACCCCATCCGGCGAGCACCACAGGGGCGCCCCGGCCGGTGAGCGGAGCCGCCGCCTCCAGAAGGCTGGAGAGCCCTTCGGAGTCGCCCCCCATGCAGCCGATCGGCTGGAACGCGGTGACGAGGTTGTACGCGGGCACGTCCGGGCCCGCCGCGTCCGCGGGGCCGCCTTCGACGAGCCGGGCCCCGGCACGCGCGCGCGCCTCCGACGTGGCGTCCGACAGCAGCCTCTCGCGCGCGAGGGCCAGCCGTTCGGGCGCCGACGCGTCGACACCGGTGACCGCTGCGCCACGGGATGTCGCCATCAGCAGGGCGAGTCCCGATCCGCAGCCGAGGCCGAGCAGCCGGGTGCCGTTGCCCACGTCGAGCCGTTCGTACACCGCTTCATAGAGCGGGACCAGCATCCGTTCCTGGATCTCCGCCCAGTCACGCGCGCGTGCACACAGGTCCACACGGGGCGCCGTGCCCGCGCGAGGGAGGTGCGACTGCACGAGTGTTGGTGTCATCGAAAGCGCCCCAATCCGCCGAGAGTTAAAGCCGTGCCGGAATTCAACGGTTCGTCCGCCCCCGTGTAGTGCGCTCGCACTCCCCCCGTATGCCAGAGAACTCCGCATCCGTCGTGGCGTCCAGAGGTTGTGGGCCAATGCTTGCGTGCCACCGTTGTGCGCCCCCCGGGGGAAATCGATTTACGCTCCCCGCAGGCTCGCCCCTACCATGCGCGCCATGGCCAAGACCCCCGTGCTCACGCCCCAGGCGGACGACTTTCCGCGCTGGTACCAGGACTTGATCAACAAGGCCGAGCTGGCCGACAACGGCCCAGTGCGCGGCACCATGGTGATCCGGCCGTACGGGTACGGCCTGTGGGAGCGGATGCAGCGGGACATGGACGCCCGCATCAAGGAGACGGGCACCCAGAACGCGTACTTCCCGCTCCTCATCCCGCAGTCGTACCTCACCAGGGAGGCCGAGCACGTCGAGGGCTTCGCGCCGGAACTCGCCGTCGTGACGCACGGCGGCGGCAAGGAACTGGAGGAGCCGGTCGTCGTGCGCCCCACCTCCGAGACGATCGTCAACGAGTACTTCTCCAAGTGGGTGCAGAGCTACCGCGACCTGCCCCTGCTGATCAACCAGTGGGCGAACGTCGTCCGTTGGGAGATGCGCCCCCGCCTGTTCCTGCGCACGTCGGAGTTCCTCTGGCAGGAGGGCCACACCGCCCACGCGACGTACGAGGAGGCCCGCGACTTCGCCGCCCGCATCCACCGTCACGTCTACGGAGACTTCATGCGTGACGTCCTCGCCATGGATTTCGTGCTCGGCCGCAAGACCGCCAAGGAACGCTTCGCGGGCGCCGTCAACACCCTCACCCTCGAAGGCATGATGGGCGACGGCAAGGCCCTCCAGCTCGGTACCAGCCACGAGCTGGGGCAGAACTTCGCCAAGGCCTTCCACACCCGGTACCTGTCCAAGGAGGGCGAGCAGGAGCTGGTCTGGCAGACCTCCTGGGGGAGCACGACACGGTTGATCGGCGCCCTGGTGATGATGCACGGCGACGACAACGGCATGCGCGTGCCGCCCCGCCTCGCGCCCGTGCAGGCCGTCGTCCTCGCCGTCAAGGGCGACGACGCGGTGCTCGCCAAGGTCCGCGAGATCGGCGCCGCCCTGCGGGCCGCGGGCGTACGCGTCCAGGTCGACGACCGTACGGACATCCCCTTCGGGAGGCGCGCCGTCGACTGGGAGCTCAAGGGCGTGCCCGTACGCGTCGAGGTCGGCCCGCGCGACCTGGAGAACGGCACCGCGATGCTCGCCCGCCGTATCCCGGGAGGCAAGCGGCCCGTCGCGATCGACGCCCTTGCCGAGCTGCTGCCCACCGTCCTGGAGGAGGACCAGGCACTGCTGCTCACCCAGGCCCGTGCGCGCCGCGCGTCCCGGACCTCGGACGTGACCACCGTCGAGGAAGCCGTGGAAGCCACCTCCGACGGCGGCTGGGCGCGGATCCCGTGGGCCTCGCTCGGCGAAGAAGGCGAGGCCGGGCTGGCCGAGCACTCCGTGACCGTACGGTGTCTGGTCGCCGAGGACGGGGCGGTGCCGGACGCGGAGGACACCCCGGGTAACGTCGCTGTCGTGGCCCGCTCCTACTGAGGAGCGCGGCCCCGGTGCGAAGCGCCCGTTTTCGGCTCGTACGCCTGTAGAGGCAACACAAGCCCCGGCGTGAGGGCTTTCCCTACGCGCCGGGGCGTACGCGCCACTACGTACCGGCTTGATGCGAGCTGTGAGGCTTCTCCGCAGATCAGCGCACCCGCCCTCGTCCGGACGCATCAATGGCAACTGACGGGTACGTGCAAATTATTTGGGATGCCCCGGAATGGAACCCCCGGGGCGCCCGGCTCGTTGTCACGACGTGAGCACGACACCACCTGTTCTCGCCGCAGAGCTGGCACAGGCGTGGGCCGACATTCAGCGGCACCACCCCGAGCTGCCCGATCTTGCCGCGCCCGAATCCCTGATCGGAGAGTCGTCGTCCGCGTGTGGCGCCGAGCTCTCCTTCGAGCGACTGCTTCACGAGGCAGTCCATGGCATCGCCGCCTCGCGCGGCGTACGCGACACCTCACGCGCCGGCCGGTATCACAACCGCCGGTTCCTCGCGATCGCCGAGGAACTGGGCCTGGACCATCCCGAGGAGCCGCATCCCAGCAGCGGCTTCTCACTGGTCACGCTCAACCCCGACGCCAAGAAGCGCTACCGCCCGACGATCGAGCGACTGCAGCGCGCCCTGAAGGCGCACACCGCGGCGACGACCGCGGACACCGCGCGCAGCTTCAGGGGCCCGGCAGCCCGGCACGGCTCCTCCGGAGGCGGCGTGCGCGTGAAGGCCGTCTGCGACTGCGGGCGCAACGTCCGCGTGGTCCCGTCCGTGCTCGCCCAGGCCCCCATCATGTGCGGCGGCTGCGGCAAGCCCTTCCGGATCCCGGAAGCGATCGGCGCGGGCGTGGGCTGAGCTGGACCGGGGCGCCCGGACCGGGGTGCGGGTGCCCCGGCGACGTATGGCACAATGGCTAGCTGTACTCGACAGTCGCATAGGACCCCTCTCTCCTCCGGCTGACGCGTCCATCGGGCACTCGAGTACCGCAACCCCACGCGGCATCACCGTTGTGCCCACCCACGTCAAGACCAGGAGACACCACTCCCGTGGCAGTCAAGATCAAGCTGAAGCGTCTGGGCAAGATCCGTTCGCCTCACTACCGCATCGTCGTCGCCGACTCCCGTACCCGCCGTGACGGCCGGGCCATCGAGGAGATCGGCCTGTACCACCCGGTGCAGAACCCCTCGCGCATCGAGGTCAACTCGGAGCGTGCCCAGTACTGGCTGTCCGTCGGCGCCCAGCCGACCGAGCCGGTCATGGCCATCCTGAAGCTCACCGGTGACTGGCAGAAGCACAAGGGCCTGCCGGCCCCCGCGCCGCTGCTCGTCGCCGAGCCCAAGGACAAGCGCGCCGCGTTCGAAGCCTTCACCAAGGGCTTCGAGGGCGACGACGCCAAGGGCGAGGCCATCACCCAGAAGGCCAAGAAGTCTGACAAGAAGGCGGACGAGGCCGAGGCCGCGTCCACCGAGTCGACCGAGGCCTGAGCATGCTCGAGGAGGCTCTCGAGCACCTCGTGAAAGGCATCGTCGACAACCCCGACGACGTGCAGGTCGCCTCGCGCAACCTGCGCCGTGGACGCGTCCTCGAGGTCCGGGTCCACCCCGACGACCTCGGCAAGGTGATCGGCCGCAACGGCCGCACCGCGCGCGCTCTGCGGACCGTCGTGGGCGCCATCGGCGGCCGCGGTGTCCGCGTCGACCTCGTCGACGTGGACCAGGTTCGCTGAACCGGGTTCGTAGAACCACAGCAACACCGGCTCGGGCCGGGGAGGGCTTTCGAGCCGTCCCCGGCCCGCAGTCGTATACCGAGGAGAGAACGCAGTGCAGTTGGTAGTCGCCCGTATCGGCCGTGCCCACGGCATCAAGGGTGAGGTCACCGTCGAGGTCCGCACCGACGAGCCCGAGCTGCGGCTCGGCCCCGGCGCCGTGCTCGCCACCGACCCCGCTTCCGTGGGGCCGCTGACCATCGAGACGGGCCGGGTGCACAGCGGCAAGCTGCTGCTGCGCTTCGAGGGCGTGCGCGACCGCACCGGCGCCGAGGCCCTGCGCAACACCCTCCTGATCGCCGAGGTCGACCCGGAGCAGCTCCCGGAGGACCCCGACGAGTACTACGACCATCAGCTGATGGACCTCGATGTGGTCACCAAGGACGGCGTCGAGGTCGGCCGCATCACGGAGATCTCGCACCTGCCCTCGCAGGACCTGTTCATCGTGGAGCGGCCCGACGGCGAAGAGGTCATGATCCCCTTCGTCGAGGAGATCGTCACCGAGATCGACCTGGAGGAGCAGCGGGCGATCATCGACCCGCCTCCGGGACTCATCGACGACCGCGCGGAGATCGCCTCCGCCCGGGACGCCGAGGAGACCTCGGGGGACGAGGCGTAATGCGGCTCGACGTCGTCACGATCTTCCCCGAGTACCTGGAACCCCTGAACGTCTCCCTCGTCGGCAAGGCACGCGCGCGTGGGCAGCTCGACGTGCAGGTGCACGACCTCAGGGAGTGGACGTACGACCGCCACAACACGGTCGACGACACGCCCTACGGCGGCGGCCCCGGCATGGTCATGAAGACCGACCCCTGGGGCGCGGCCCTCGACGACGTGCTCGCCGAGGGGTACGAGTCCGGGGCCCACGGGCCCGTCCTGGTCGTCCCCACGCCCAGCGGCCGCCCCTTCACCCAGGAGCTCGCCGTCGAGCTCTCGGAGCGCCCCTGGCTGGTCTTCACGCCCGCGCGCTACGAGGGCATCGACCGCCGTGTCATGGACGAGTACGCGACCCGCATGCCCGTCTACGAGGTGTCCATCGGCGACTACGTCCTCGCGGGCGGGGAAGCGGCCGTCCTGGTCGTCACCGAGGCGGTGGCCCGGCTCCTGCCCGGCGTCCTGGGCAACGCCGAATCCCACCGGGACGACTCCTTCGCGCCCGGCGCCATGGCCAACCTCCTCGAAGGCCCCGTCTACACCAAGCCCCCCGAGTGGCGCGGTCACGGCATCCCGGACGTCCTGCTCAGCGGCCACCACGGCAAGATCGCGCGCTGGCGGCGGGACGAGGCGCTGCGCCGCACCACCCGCAACAGGCCCGATCTCATCGAGCGTTGCGATCCCAAGGTCTTCGACAAGAAGGACCGCGAGATGCTCTCGATCCTGGGGTGGCGGCCGGGGCCCGACGGCCGATTTGGGCCTGACCCCGAAGCCGTGGAAGAATAGGCTGCTGCTGTACGTCCAGCGTGCGCCCCTGCCACAGGGGGAATGACGCCCGCCCGACGCGATCAGCTACCGAATCCTCATCTCCACGTACCGCTGATGACCTGTGGCATCAGTGAAGAAAGCAGACGATCATGGCTAACCTGCTCGACGCCGTCGACAGCGCGTCGCTGCGCAGCGACATCCCGGCCTTCCGCCCGGGTGACACCGTCAACGTCCACGTCCGCGTCATCGAGGGCAACCGCTCCCGTGTGCAGCAGTTCAAGGGCGTAGTCATCCGTCGCCAGGGTGCCGGCGTGCGCGAGAGCTTCACGGTCCGCAAGGTCTCCTTCTCCGTCGGCGTGGAGCGCACCTTCCCGGTGCACACCCCGATCGTCGAGAAGATCGAGCTCGTCACCCGCGGTGACGTGCGTCGCGCGAAGCTGTACTACCTCCGTGACCTGCGCGGCAAGGCCGCGAAGATCAAGGAGAAGCGCGAGCGCTGAGCTCCCGCGCGGGTCCACGGCGGCGCCGGATAGCATCTGGCTCCGATGGACACCGAAGCACGGCACACGGAGCGCGACCGCTCCTCCCCACCCTCCGATTCCGGAGACGTCCCGCACGTCGCCGAAGCATCCGAGGAGACGGAGGAACGGTCGCGCTCCGTTTTCATGTCGCTCGTCTCCCGGCTGCCGGGCGGCGGGTACACACTGACGTTCCTGCTGTGCGTGGGGGCCCTCCTCCTGGTCAGCGCCTTCGTGGTGCAGCCCTTCCAGATCCCGAGCCGTTCCATGGAGCCCGCGTTCCGCGTCGGGGACCGGGTACTCGTCAACAAGTTGGCGTACCGTTTCGGTTCCGAGCCGCAGCGGGGTGACGCGGTCGTCTTTGACGGCAGCGGTTACTTCGGGGATGCCGACTACATCAAGCGGGTCGTGGGCACCGGCGGAGACCGGGTGGTCTGCTGCCGGCGGGGGAGGATCAAGGTGAACGGCGAGCCCGTCGACGAGCCGTACCTCTACCCAGGGGACACCCCCTCACAGGTGCCCTTCGACGTCGTCGTCCCCGAAGGCAGCCTCTTCCTGCTCGGTGACCACCGCAGTGACTCACGTGACTCCCGCGACCATCTGGGACAGCCCGGCGGCGGCATGATCCCCGTCGACGAAGTCATCGGCCGGGCCGACTGGATCGCCTGGCCGATCGGCCACTGGACCTCCCTCAAGCGTCCCGACGGCTACGCGCGCGTGCCCGAACCGGGCGGCGCGCATGGGTAACCGCGGGCGGACACGCGCCGCCTCGGGCCACGGGGCCGACCCCCGGCTGCCCACGGGGTCCCGGCCCACCAGCGGCCCCGTACTGCCGGGCCGGGCGGAGCGGCGCAAGCTCGCGAAGAAGGTCAAGCGGCGCAGGCGGCGCTCGGCGATCAAGGAGATACCCCTCCTCATCGGTGTGGCGCTGCTGATAGCCCTCGTCCTGAAGACCTTCCTGGTGCAGGCCTTCGTGATCCCCACGGGCTCCATGGAGCAGACGATCCGCATCGGGGACCGGGTCCTGGTCGACAAGCTCACCCCCTGGTTCGGAGCGAAGCCGGAGCGCGGCGACGTCGTCGTCTTCAAGGACCCCGGCAACTGGCTCGAAGAGGAACAGGGCAGGAAGAAGGACGACCCGGTGGTCGTCAAGCAGGTCAAGGAAGGCCTGACCCAGATCGGTCTGCTGCCGTCCGACAGCGAGCGGGACCTGATCAAGCGCGTGATCGGCGTCGGCGGCGACACCGTCAAGTGCTGCGACAAGAACGACAAGGTCACCGTCAACGGCGTACCGCTCGACGAGCCCTACATCCACCCCGGAGACAAGCCGTCGGCGTTCGAGTTCAAGGTGAAGGTCCCCAAGGGGCGCCTCTTCATGATGGGCGACCACCGGAGCGACTCGGCCGACTCCCGCTTCCACCGTACGGAGAAGTTCGGCGGAACGGTCTCCGAGGACCAGGTCGTCGGGCGTGCCCTCGTCATCGCCTGGCCCTTCGGCCACTGGCGCGAATTGGAGGAGCCGGACACATACGCGTCCGTACCCGACGCGCGTGCGGCATCGGACACCGCCACAGGAGCGTCGCATAGGGTGGCACACGGCGATCGATACGGATTGATCCGACTCCCGACCCCTGCGGAACTCCCGCTCGTTATGGGAGTGGTGGGCCTGCATCGCATCTGGGGCAGGCGGCGGCACGGACTGAGGAGTGGATGTGGGGGATTTGGCGGTCGGCGCACGATCCGGACACGAGGGGCCCGAGGAGCGGCCGGGACGATCCGACGAGCCGGGCGTCGAGGCCGCCGCGGGCGGTACGAACCCCGGGAGTGACGCCGCGGACGGCGACCGGGCGGAGAGCGAGCAGGCGAAGAGCGAGCAGGACACCAAGCAGCCGAAGAAGCCGCGCTCCTTCTGGAAGGAGCTGCCGCTCCTCATCGGTATCGCTCTGGTTCTGGCGCTGGTGATCAAGTCCTTCCTGGTCCAGGCGTTCTCGATCCCCTCGGACTCGATGCAGAACACACTGCAGCAGGGTGACCGCGTCCTCGTCGACAAGCTGACGCCGTGGTTCGGCTCCGAACCCGAGCGCGGCGAAGTCGTTGTCTTCAGGGACCCCGGCCACTGGCTGGACGGCGAGCCCACGCCCGACCCCAACGCCGTGCAGCGGGTCCTCGGCTGGATCGGCCTGATGCCGTCCGCCGACGAGAAGGACCTGATCAAGCGCGTCATCGCGGTCGGCGGCGACACCGTGGAGTGCAAGGGCACCGGCCCGGTGAAGGTCAACGGCAAGGCGCTGAACGAGCCGTACGTCTTCGCCGGGAACACCCCGTGCACGGTCGACGACCAGGGCGGCCAGTTCAAGGTCACCGTGCCCAAGGGCAAAATCTGGGTCATGGGTGACCACCGGCAGAACTCGCTGGACTCCCGCTACCACCAGAACCAGCCCGGCGGCGGCGCCGTCCCCGTGGACAACGTCGTGGGCCGCGCCATCGTGATCGCCTGGCCGCCCACCCGCTGGGCCACGCTGCCCAAGCCGGACACGTTCGACCAGCCGGGCATCAACGCGCTGTCGAGCGCCGCTCCGGGCGTCCTCGGCCTCGCGGGCGCCGTGCCGATCGTGCTGTGGCGCCGGCGGCGGCTGACGATCACGGCCGCGCGGGACGCGAGGGTTTCTGGCGGCAGTACCGCCGGGTAGGGTGCCGTCCCAGATCGCCGATCTTCCGCCGTCCGTACGCACGGGCGGCGGAGTCGTCTCCAGGACGGGGGAGCACCGGGATGAGCAGGACACGTCGTACGGACGAGGGCCGGGGCCGGCTCGGCAGCGTGCTGTCGGGTGTGGCCGTGGCCCTCGGCTGTGTGCTCTTCCTCGGCGGCTTCGTCTGGGGCGCGGTCCTGTACCAGCCGTACACGGTGCCCACCGGGTCGATGACGCCGACGATCGGCTCGGGCGACCGGGTACTGGCGCAGCGGATCGACGGTGACGAGGTGCGCCGCGGTGACGTCGTCGTCTTCAAGCAGGAGACCTGGGGCGACCTGCCGATGGTCAAGCGCGTGGTCGGCGTGGGCGGCGACAAGGTCGCCTGCTGCAAGGACGGCAAGCTGACCGTCAACGGCAAGGAAGTCGCAGAACCGTATCTCCCCGAGGGGCAACAAGCCGCGGCCATCGGCATCCCCACCACGACCGTCCCCAAGGGCCGCCTGTTCCTGCTCGGCGACGAGCGCAGCGGCTCCCTGGACTCCAGCGTGCATCTGAGCGACGGGGAGAACGGCTCGGTGCCGCGCGGCGCGGTGCGGGCGAGGGTCGACGCGGTGGCCTGGCCGATGGACAAGTTCGGCATGCTGGAGCGCCCCGAGGGCTTCGCGGACATGCCGGGCGGCCTCTCCACGCCCGGCCCGCTGCGCATGGTGGTGACCGCGGTCGTGGTGGGCATGGGGCTCGTCCTGGGCGGCGCCGCGTACGGCCCGGTGGCCAGGCGCCTGGGCCGCGGACGCGGCAACAGTCGTACGAGGGAGGCCGTCGGTGCCGCCTGAGCGGCTGCGCAGGGTCGCCCGGGTGGTGCTGCTCGACCCGAGCGACCGCATTCTGCTGCTGCACGGACATGAGCCAGGCGACCTCGCGGACGACTGGTGGTTCACGCCGGGCGGCGGTCTGGAGGGCGACGAGACGCGGGAACAGGCCGCCCTGCGCGAGCTGCGCGAGGAGACCGGCATCACGGAGGTCGAGCTCGGCCCGGTGCTGTGGCGCCGGGTCTGCTCCTTTCCCTTCGCCGGGCGCCGTTGGGACCAGGACGAGTGGTACTACCTGGCGCGTACGTCGCAGACGGCGACCGTCGCCGAGGGACTGACGGAGCTGGAGCGCCGCAGTGTCGCCGGAGCACGTTGGTGGACGTGCCGAGAACTGACCGAGGCTCATGAGACGGTGTACCCGACCAGGCTCGCCGAGCTGTTCCGCAGACTGCTCGACGAGGGGCCCCCGGTCCGGCCCGAGATCCTCGACACGGAAATCGTGTAGGGGTTCGCGGGGCTGACGCACAATAGGGGGACGCACGGCTGAAGGGGAACATGCCATGAGCGCCGAGGACCTCGAGAAGTACGAGACCGAGATGGAGCTGAAGCTCTACCGGGAGTACCGCGATGTCGTCGGTCTGTTCAAATACGTGATCGAGACCGAGCGGCGCTTCTACCTCACCAATGACTACGAGATGCAGGTGCACTCCGTCCAGGGCGAGGTTTTCTTTGAGGTGTCCATGGCGGATGCCTGGGTGTGGGACATGTACCGGCCCGCTCGGTTCGTGAAGCAGGTGCGCGTGCTCACGTTCAAGGACGTGAACATCGAGGAGCTGAACAAGAGCGACCTGGAGCTGCCCGGAGGCTGAGGCCGGGAGTTCGGGCGCGGGCGGCTTCACTCGCCGGGGTGGCGGGGTTTTCCACAACCGGCGAGTAATGCACCAAGATCCAATAGGTGTGGCCGGGTCCGTGACTGTGGGTGCCGGAGGTGGTGCCGACATGAACGCACGGGGAGCACTCGGCAAGTACGGCGAAGACCTGGCCGCGCGGCGGCTGGTCGAGTCGGGGATGACGGTCCTGGAGCGCAATTGGCGCGCGGGCAGGACCGGTGAGATCGACATCGTGGCCATGGACGGCGAGGCCCTCGTCGTCTGCGAGGTCAAGACGCGCAGGGCGGGCCTGGTCGGCACCGCGCTGTTCGAGCATCCGATGGCGGCCGTGGGCCGGGCCAAGGCGGAGCGGCTGCGGCGCCTGGCGCAGCGCTGGATCGAGCAGCGCGGAGGCCCGCCGCCGGGAGGCGTCCGCATCGACCTGGTCGGTGTCCTGCTCCCGCGGCGCGGCGCTCCCGTCGTCGAGCATGCGCGGGGGGTGGCCTGATGGGGTTCGCGCGTACGTGTTCCGTGGCCCTGGTCGGCGTCGAAGGCGTCGTCGTGGAGGTGCAGGCCGATCTGGAGCCGGGCGTGGCGGCGTTCACGCTGGTGGGGCTGCCGGACAAGAGTCTGACGGAGAGCCGTGACCGGGTCAGGGCCGCTGTGGTCAACTCGGGTGGGGAGTGGCCCCAGAAGAAGCTCACGGTGGGGCTGAGCCCGGCATCGGTCCCCAAGGGCGGCAGCGGTTTCGATCTCGCTGTCGCGTGCGCGGTGCTCGGGGCGGCCGAGCGGATCGATCCACGGGTGCTCGCCGACATCGTGATGATCGGTGAGCTGGGGCTCGACGGGCGGGTGCGACCGGTCCGGGGAGTGCTGCCGGCGGTCCTGGCCGCGGCGGACGCGGGGTACGAACAGGTGGTCGTCCCGGAGTGCACGGCCGCGGAGGCCTCGCTGGTGCCGGGGGTCTCGGTCCTCGGGGTGCGCAGTCTGCGGCAGCTCATCGCGGTGCTCACCGACGAGCCGGTGCCGCAGGAGGAGCCGGACGAGCCAGGGCGGCCCGATCCGCTGCTGGCCGGGCTCTGCGTGCCGGGCACCGGAGTGGGCACGGGCCTCGGCGCCGCGATGGACGACGCCCACGCGCTGGACCTGGCCGACGTCGTCGGGCAGGCGTCGGCGAGGACCGCCGTGGAGGTGGCCGCCGCAGGCGCGCACCACATCTTCCTGCAAGGGCCGCCGGGCGCGGGCAAGACGATGCTCGCGGAGCGGCTGCCGGCGATCCTGCCCCGGCTGACCCGCGAGGAGTCCCTGGAGGTGACGGCGGTTCACTCGGTGGCGGGCATGCTCCCTCCGGGCAGGCCGCTGGTGGACATCGCGCCGTACTGCGCGCCGCACCACTCCGCGACGATGCAGTCGCTCGTGGGCGGCGGCAAAGGGCTCGCGCGGCCCGGAGCGGTCTCGCTGGCTCACCGCGGGGTGCTTTTCCTGGACGAGGCGCCGGAGTTCAGCAGCCAGACCCTCGACTCCTTGCGCCAGCCGCTCGAGTCGGGCCATGTGGTGATCGCCCGCAGCGCGGGAGTGGTGCGGCTGCCCGCCAAGTTCCTGATGGTGCTTGCGGCCAACCCCTGTCCTTGCGGGCGGCATACGCTGCTCGGCGACGGCTGCGAGTGCCCGGCCTCCGTCGTCCGCCGCTACCAGGCCCGCCTGTCGGGACCGCTGCTCGACCGGGTCGACCTCAAGGTCGAGGTGGAGGCCGTCACCCGCTCCGAACTGGCCGGGTACGGCGCGCCCGGAGAGTCCACGCGGACCGTCGCCGACCGCGTGCGCATCGCGCGCGAGAGAGCGGCGGCCAGACTCTCCGGCACCGGCTGGCGGACCAACAGCGAAGTGCCCGGCCACGCGCTTCGTACACGATGGCCGGCTGCCCTGGGCGCACTGGACGCGGCCGAGATGGACCTGGAGCGCGGCTTTCTGACCGCCCGCGGACTCGACCGCGTCCTGCGGGTGGCATGGACCGTCGCGGACCTGGCCGGGCACGACCGGCCCTGCGCGCAAGACGTCGCGCTGGCGCTCCAGTTGCGCACGGGGATCTCACGCGGCGTGCCGATGGTGATCGGGGCGCCGAGGTGACCGTCGGGCCCCCGGCGGAGGAGGAACGCAAGGCGAGGGTCGCCCTGACGCGGGTGTTGGAGCCCGGGGACGAGGTCGGGGGCCGGTGGCTGCGGGAGGCCGGGGCCGTGGAGGTGCTGCGCAGGCTCGGTGGTGAGGAGAAGCGGCTCCCGGGAGTGACCGCGCGGCGGTGGGAAGGACTGAGGGCGCGGGCCGCGAGGGTGCGGCCGGAGCACGACCTGGAGACGGCGCGGGACACCGGGGCGCGGTTCGTGTGCCCGGGGGACGTGGAGTGGCCCTCGCCGCTGGACGACCTCGGAGACGCGCGGCCGATCGGGCTCTGGGTGCGGGGGCGGCCGTCCCTACGGATATGGGCACTGCGATCGGTGGCCGTCGTCGGAGCCCGGGCCTGCACGGAGTACGGCGCGCACATGGCGGCCTGTCTCGGCGCCGGGCTGGCGGAACGCGGCTGGGTCGTGGTCTCCGGAGGGGCGTACGGCGTGGACGGCGCCGCGCACCGTGGAGCGCTCGGCGCGGGCGGTGCCACCGTGGCCGTGCTGGCCTGCGGGGTTGACCGGCCCTATCCCCGCGGACACGCCGGGTTGATCGGGCGGATCGCGGAACAGGGACTGGTGGTCGGGGAGTTGCCTCCGGGGGACCATCCGACGCCGAGCCGGTTCATCCTGCGGAACAGGGTGATCGCCGCGCTGACCCGAGGGACGGTGGTGGTGGAGGCCGCGTACCGCAGCGGGGCGCTCGCCACCGCTCGGTCCGCCCAGGAGCTGGGACGCTTCACCATGGGGGTCCCGGGGCCCGCGACCAGCGGGCTCTCCGCGGGGGTGCATGAACTGCTGCGGGGTGAGGGAGTCCTGGTGACCGACGCCGCGGAAGTCGTCGAGCTGGTCGGCGGCATGGGTGAGCTGGCCCCGGAGCGGCGCGGGCCCGTCATGCCGCGCGATCTGCTCGCCCCGGAGGCGGCCCGCGTCCTGGCCGCGCTGCCCGCGCGAGGACGGGCGACGGCCCGGGACATCGCGGTCGGCGCGGGGACGACCGGGGACGACGCGGTAGGGCGCCTGTACGAACTTCAGTCGTTGGGGTTCGTCGAACGACACGGCGACGGCTGGCAGTTGACACGCCAGGCGTTTCCGCCGGTCTTCGCCACTGGAGGTGAATCGTGACCTAGCGCGTTCCGCCGGACGGATGACCCTGGACGACCCTGGGAAAACGCGCAGTTGATGCGGCGACGCCGTTACATACCGCCACGGGGCCGACGCCGCGGGCCACCCAGCGGAACGTATCTGCGCACGCACGATCCCATAGTCTTCGCACACTGCGACACTCCAGTCACGCTACGCTCACAAGGGTTCCGACGCGGACAGGCAACAGATGGACAACCTCATTCAATCCTCGCAAGCTTCCCGACCTCACTGACCTCGCTGAGCGCAGCGACCTCACCGACCCCTCCGGCCCCTCCGGCCCCACAGACCCCACCGACTCACGCGACCTCACCACTTCACGGCAGAACGGCTCAAGGCGACGAATGCCCCAGCACACCTCCGGGTCCGACCGGGCGGCGGTTCCTCCCGCTGCCCGTAGCGGCGAGCGGGAGCGGCCTCCCGCCCCCTCGTCGCTGGACGAGTTGTGGCGCTCGTACAAGGAGACGGGGGACGGGCGGCTGCGGGAGCAGCTGATCCTCCACTACTCGCCGCTGGTGAAGTACGTCGCGGGCCGGGTGAGCGTGGGGCTGCCGCCCAATGTGGAGCAGGCCGACTTCGTCTCGTCCGGGGTGTTCGGGCTGATCGACGCGATCGAGAAGTTCGACATCGAGCGGTCGATCAAGTTCGAGACCTATGCGATCACACGCATTCGCGGGGCGATGATCGACGAACTGCGGGCGCTCGACTGGATCCCGCGGTCCGTACGACAGAAGGCGCGCAACGTCGAGCGGGCCTACGCCACCCTGGAGGCGCAGCTCCGGCGCACTCCGTCGGAGGGCGAGGTCGCCGCGGAGATGGGGATCGCGCTGGAGGAACTGCACGCGGTTTTCAGCCAGTTGTCGCTGGCGAACGTGGTGGCGCTCGAAGAGCTGCTGCACGTCGGCGGTGACGGCGGCGACCGGCTGAGCCTGATGGACACGCTCGAGGACCACGCGGCCGACAACCCCGTGGAGGTCGCCGAGGACCGGGAGCTGCGCAGGCTGCTGGCGCGGGCGATCAACACGCTTCCCGAGCGCGAGAAGACCGTCGTGACGCTCTACTACTACGAAGGGCTCACGCTCGCCGAGATCGGCAATGTGCTCGGGGTGACCGAGAGCCGGGTGAGTCAGATCCACACCAAGTCGGTGCTGCAGCTGCGGGCGAAGCTGGCGAGTTTTGGCCGCTGACGTGGCGCGTCGGGTGAGCTGAATCGTCCCTGCCCGAGGCATGTGCGCACGGCGACGACTCCCGCGCGGGGCCTGCCGTCCGTAAGGTGGGGCTGTGCCAAGGATTCGAGCGGCCTCTGTGGCCGAGCACCGGTCGATGCAGCGCGGGGCCCTGCTGGACGCCGCGCGGTCCCTGTTGTCCGAAGGCGGTACGGAGGCGTTGACCTTCCCCGCCCTCGCCGAGCGCACCGGGCTCGCCCGGTCGTCCGTGTATGAGTACTTCCGGTCGCGGGCGGCCGTCGTGGAAGAGCTGTGCGAGGTCGACTTCCCCGTCTGGGCGGCCGAGGTGTCGGCGGCCATGGAGGGCGCGGAATCGGCCGAGGACAAGGTCGAGGCGTATGTGCGGCGGCAGCTGGCCCTGGTGGGGGACCGGCGGCACCGGGCCGTGGTCGCCATCTCCGCCAGTGAGCTGGACGCCGGGGCCAGGGAGAAGATCCGTGCCGCGCACGGCGGGCTCATCGCGATGATCGTCGAGGCGTTGGAAGAGCTGGGGCACGAGCAGCCCCGGATGGCGGCGATGTTGCTCCAGGGCATCGTGGACGCGGCCGTGCGGCGGATCGAGTTGGGCGCCGCGGAGGACCCCGGTGCCATCACCGAGGCGGCGGTTTCCATGGCCCTGCGCGGAGTCAGGGGCTGAGGCCGCGCTCATCGGCCCGGTGGCTGTCCGTGCGGCGGGAGCAGACGGGACGGGCCCCGGCGCTGTAGCCAGGGCGGGAGCAGGGTCAGCGGGTTCAGGTACGCCTCGTCCCTGAGCAGGCCCCAGTGCAGGCAGCTTTCGGGGCAGTGGCCCGTCGGGGCCTCCAGGGCGCCGACCTCCTCGCCCGCGGCGACTTCGGCGCCCTTCTTCAGCGTGGGCCGCACCGGTTCGTACGTCGTGCGCAGCGGGGGATCACCGGTGCCGTCCAGCTCCACCGAGACCACACCTCTGCCCGCCACCCGGCCGGCGAAGGAGACCCGGCCGGGTGCCACCGCCCGGACCGGAGTGCCCGGCGGCGCGGCGAGGTCCACGCCCCGGTGGCCCGTGCCGTACGCGGTCGAGGGTGGATCCCAGGCGCGTACGACCGGAGGGTGTGTGCCCACCGGCCACGCCGTCGCCGCGGGGAGGGGCGGGACGAGGGGCGGGACCGGAGACGGGACCGGGGACGGGGCCGAGGTCCGGATCGAGGGCGGGCTCAGGGTGGTGGCCAGCAGTGCGGCCAGCGTCGTCAGCAGCAGTTCCAGGCGCATGTGAGAACCGTCCCGCGCCCCGGCGCTCCGTGGGGATCATGGTCCGGATCTGTGGAGTACCGGCCGGTTGTGGACAGTGCCGTCACCCGCTCGGGGCACCCCCCGAACGGCTCCGTCGCCAGGTCACGGGCGGCGGCGTCACCCGGCGCCCCGCGGGTCCCGTACACTTCTTGTGGCGATCCGGGTCACCGGGTCGACTTCGCACGCCCCGACACCAGGTCATGAAAAATCCGGTGTCAGCGCCCCTCGGTCCCTCGCGGGCAAGGCGCACAGCGGGCGTCAGGCGCGAGTGCCGTCCGGCACACGCGGCACAACCGAGAATCTCAAGGAGAACGGCCATGGCCGTCGTCACGATGCGGGAGCTGCTGGAAAGCGGCGTCCACTTCGGTCACCAGACCCGTCGTTGGAACCCGAAGATGAAGCGCTTCATCTTCACGGAGCGCAACGGCATCTACATCATCGACCTGCTCCAGTCGCTGTCGTACATCGACCGCGCCTACGAGTTCGTCAAGGAGACCGTCGCCCACGGCGGCACGGTCATGTTCGTCGGCACGAAGAAGCAGGCGCAGGAGGCCATCGCCGAGCAGGCCACCCGCGTCGGCATGCCCTACGTCAACCAGCGCTGGCTGGGCGGCATGCTCACCAACTTCTCGACCGTCTACAAGCGTCTGCAGCGCCTCAAGGAGCTCGAGCAGATCGACTTCGAGGACGTCGCCGCCTCCGGGCTCACCAAGAAGGAGCTTCTCGTGCTGTCGCGCGAGAAGGCCAAGCTGGAGAAGACCCTCGGTGGTATCCGCGAGATGTCCAAGGTGCCCAGCGCCGTCTGGATCGTGGACACCAAGAAGGAGCACATCGCGGTCGGTGAGGCCCGGAAGCTCAACATCCCGGTCGTCGCCATCCTCGACACCAACTGCGACCCCGACGAGGTCGACTACAAGATCCCCGGCAACGACGACGCGATCCGCTCCGTCACGCTGCTCACCCGCGTGATCGCCGACGCCGTCGCCGAGGGCCTCATCGCCCGCTCCGGCGCGGCCACCGGTGACTCGAAGCCGGGCGAGAAGGCCGCCGGCGAGCCGCTCGCCGAGTGGGAGCGCGACCTGCTCGAGGGCGAGAAGAAGGCCGACGACGCCGCCGAGGCCCCCAAGGCCGAGGAGGCGCCGGCTGAGGCCGCCGCCGAGGTTCCGGCCGCTGAGGCTCCGGTCGCCGAGGCCCCGGCCGCCGAGGCCGAGTCCGCCGAGGCCCCGGCCGCGGACGTCGAGCAGGCCTGACCTCACAGGTTCGGTAGTTGACGGCGGGGGCCCGATCGGCCCCCGCCGTTCACCCGTAGACCTCCGTAGATCTTTCAGACTTCGAGAGAGAATTTTCGATCATGGCGAACTACACCGCCGCTGACGTCAAGAAGCTCCGTGAGCTCACGGGCGCCGGCATGATGGACTGCAAGAAGGCGCTCGACGAGGCCGAGGGCAGCGTCGACAAGGCCGTCGAGGCGCTCCGCATCAAGGGCCAGAAGGGCGTCGCCAAGCGCGAGGGCCGCTCCGCCGAGAACGGCGCCGTGGTCTCCCTCATCGCCGACGACAACACCTCCGGTGTCATCGTCGAGCTGAAGTGCGAGACGGACTTCGTCGCCAAGGGTGAGAAGTTCCAGGCCGTGGCGAACAACCTCGCCGCCCACGTCGCCAAGACCTCCCCGGCCGACATCGAGACGCTGCTCGCCTCCGAGATCGAGGCCGGCAAGACCGTCCAGGCGTACGTCGACGAGGCCAACGCCAACCTCGGCGAGAAGATCGTCCTGGACCGCTTCGCGCAGTTCTCGGGCGCCTACGTCACCGCGTACATGCACCGCACGATGCCCGACCTGCCCCCGCAGATCGGTGTCCTCGTCGAGCTGGACAAGGCCGACGCCGCCGTCGCCAAGGGTGTCGCGCAGCACATCGCCGCCTTCGCGCCGAAGTACCTCTCCCGCGAGGACGTCCCGGCCGAGGTCGTCGAGACCGAGCGTCGCGTCGCCGAGGAGACCACCCGCGCCGAGGGCAAGCCCGAGGCCGCGCTCCCGAAGATCGTCGAGGGTCGCGTCAACGGCTTCTTCAAGGAGGCCACGCTCCTCGGCCAGCCGTACGCGCTGGACAACAAGAAGTCGGTCGAGAAGGTTCTCGCCGAGGCCGGTGTCACCCTGAAGCGCTTCTCGCGCATCAAGGTCGGCATCTGAGTCCGTACCGCGATCGACGGTAGACCCCGCTAGGGTCGACAGCGGTCGCCCGCGTGGGAAGCCCTCTCCAGGGAACTCCGTACGCGATGTACGACCGCAGGATCTGACGAGGAGGCCACTGCCGAGCATGGGATGCGAACGACACCCCACCGGCAGTGGCCTTCTTCGTATGTGTGTCAAGTAAGAGAAGCGAGAACACCATGACCACCAAGGCCGACTCGAAGAGTGACGACGACAAAGGCGCCGGACGCTTCCTGCTGAAGCTCTCCGGTGAGGCGTTCGCCGGCGGGGGCGGCCTCGGGGTCGACCCCGACGTGGTGCACGCCATCGCCCGGGAGATCGCGGCCGTGGTCCGCGACGGCGCCCAGATCGCCATCGTCATCGGCGGCGGAAACTTCTTCCGCGGCGCCGAGCTCCAGCAGCGCGGCATGGACCGGGCACGCTCGGACTACATGGGCATGCTCGGCACGGTCATGAACTGCCTCGCGCTGCAGGACTTCCTGGAGAAGGAAGGCATCGACTGCCGCGTCCAGACCGCCATCACCATGGGGCAGGTCGCGGAGCCGTACATCCCGCTGCGCGCCGTGCGCCACCTGGAGAAGGGCCGTGTGGTCATCTTCGGCGCCGGTATGGGCATGCCGTACTTCTCCACCGACACCACCGCCGCCCAGCGCGCCCTGGAGATCGACGCCGAGGCGCTGCTCATGGGCAAGAACGGCGTGGACGGTGTCTATGACTCCGACCCGAAGACCAACCCCGACGCGGTGAAGTTCGACGCCCTCGGCTACGGCGAGGTCATCACCCGCGACCTCAAGGTCGCCGACATGACCGCGATCACGCTGTGCCGGGACAACAAGCTGCCCATCCTCGTCTTCGAGCTGCTCTCCGAAGGCAATATCGCCCGGGCCGTCAAGGGTGAGAAGATCGGCACTCTCGTGGGCGACCAGGGAAGCCGGGACTGACCCCAGGGACCTGGCCCAGTCTCAAGGGACGGACGCGAGACGTCACTTGAGGGGATGGACAAAGCCCTGCCGGTCGGACACCGTGCAGGAAAGACACGCGACGCAGCCGGCCGCCCCGTGCCGGCCGGGCCTACTCAGACACGCAGGAGCAAGTGGTGATCGAAGAGACCCTCCTCGAGGCCGAGGAGAAGATGGAGAAGGCCGTCGTGGTCGCCAAGGAGGACTTCGCCGCGATCCGCACCGGCCGTGCGCACCCGGCGATGTTCAACAAGATCGTGGCTGACTACTACGGCGCGCTGACGCCGATCAACCAGCTGGCCTCGTTCTCGGTGCCGGAGCCGCGGATGGCCGTGGTGACCCCGTTCGACAAGACCGCGCTGCGCAACATCGAGCAGGCGATCCGCGACTCGGACCTCGGCGTCAACCCGAGCAACGACGGAAACATCATCCGGGTGACGTTCCCCGAGCTGACGCAGGACCGTCGCAAGGAGTACATCAAGGTCGCCAAGACCAAGGCCGAGGACTCCAAGATCTCGATCCGCTCCATCCGCCGCAAGGCCAAGGAAGCCATCGACAAGGCCGTCAAGGACGGCGACATCGGTGAGGACGAGGGCCGCCGCGCGGAGAAGGAGCTCGACGACACCACCGCGAAGTACGTCGCTCAGGTGGACGAGCTGCTCAAGCACAAGGAAGCCGAGCTGCTCGAAGTCTGAGGCTCGAGTCCGAGGAATCAGGAATCCGATCCGTGAACGACTCTTCCTGGGGGGCGCCGCCCAGAACCGGGTACTGGGGGCCGTCCGACCAGGGACCTGGTCGGGGGGCGCCCCCGGCAGGTCCCGCGTACGATGCGCAGGACGCGCTGCTTCCGTCCGGGACGCAGCCCATGCCCGTCGGGCCCGACGTACCCGTGAGCGGCTCAGCTCAGGACGAGGACCGGGGGGTCACCCGGACGGGCGGCCCCCCGGTCCGTGACGAGCCTCCGCAGGAGCCCATGCCCAGCGCACCACAGCCAGCCCCGGCAGCGCCGCAGCCTCCGCCCAAGAAGAGCGCGGGCCGCGATCTCGGGGCGGCCATAGGAGTCGGTGTGGGACTCGGCGCGGTGATCGTCGCGTCGCTGTTCATCGTCAAGGCCGTCTTCATCGGTGTCATAGCGGTCGCTGTCGTGGTCGGCCTCTGGGAGCTCACCTCCCGGCTCGACGAGCGCAAGGGCATCAAGCCGCCGCTGGTGCCGCTCGCGGTCGGCGGCGCGGCGATGGTCGTCGCCGGGTATGTCCGCGGTCCCGAGGGCGCGTGGGTGGCGATGGCGCTCACCGCGCTCGCGGTCCTGGTCTGGCGCATGACAGAGCCCCCTGAGGGCTATCTGAAGGACGTCACGGCCGGGGTCTTCGCGGCCTTCTACGTTCCTTTCCTCGCGACGTTCGTGGCGCTGATGCTCACCGCGGACGACGGACCGCAGCGGGTGCTGACGTTCCTGCTGCTCACCGTGGTCAGCGACACCGGGGCGTACGCGATCGGCTGGCGCTTCGGCAAGCACAAGCTGGCGCCCCGCATCAGCCCCGGCAAGACCCGCGAGGGCCTGCTCGGCGCGGTCACGTTCGCGATGGCCGCGGGCGCGCTGTGCATGGAGTTCCTGATCGACGGCGGGACGTGGTGGCAGGGGCTGCTCATCGGCCTCGCGGTCGCGGCGAGCGCCACGCTCGGTGACCTCGGCGAGTCGATGATCAAGCGGGACCTGGGCATCAAGGACATGGGCACGCTGCTGCCGGGCCACGGCGGAATCATGGACCGATTGGACTCCTTGCTGCCGACGGCGCCGGTGGTGTGGCTGCTGCTCGTGGTGTTCGTGGGCTCCGGCTGACCGTCTGACCTGCGTAGATGTGAGTGAGGGGCTCGTTGTCCACAGGGCGGCGGGCCCCTTGTCGTATGTCTGCGACACTGGATGGACCATGCCTGTACCCGGAGAACTCAGCCGGGAACGACAGGCAAACACCGGCTCACCTGCACGTTCCCCGCTCAGAGCCCATCTGGCTACGCCGCTTGGGCCGCCTCTGGGCCGTCATCGCTCTTGCTCACGCTCTCGTAAAGGCTGTCCACTGCCTTCCGAGTACGGCTCTCGCTGCTTGGCATCAGGTGCGTGTACACCCGCAGAGTGAATCCGGGGTCGGTGTGCCCGAGGTACTTGCTCAGGGCCTTGATGTTCTCTCCCGCGTCCAAGAGCACCGAAGCGTAGAAGTGCCGCAGCGCGTGCATGCCGTGCTCGCGCGCTGACGGGAGTGGCCCGCCGTCCTTTGGCTGGGAGATGAGCCCTGCCGCAGCGAGCGCGGGTTTCCATGGGTTGATGTTGAAATTGCTTCGGTAGACGTGGTTGCCCTGCGGCCCCGAGAAGACAAGCCGCTTGGTCACGGGCGGGCCATCGGGCCTCTTCCAGGGGAGCGTCACGTCCACGAGCGGGTGCTCCTTCATATGCTGGGCGAGTGCGCGGCCAACCGCTTTGGGAAGGGGCACGTCCCGCAGCTTGTCCCCCTTCGGCAGCCCGAAGAATGCCTTTCCTTTGACGACCTTGATTTGCAGTCCGACGTGCAGCCATCCGGTCAGGAACCCCACGGCGTCGACAGGCAGTCCGAAGATCTCACCTTGCCGCAGACCGCATCCGGCTCCGAGGTCCACCATGCTCCGGTAGCGCGCCGGCAGAGCCTCGCGCACCGCGAACGTCTGCTCTGCGGTCCAGGGTGCGACACGTTCGCCGCTTTGCCTCGGGGCCTTCACCGAACTGGCTCGGCAGGGGTTCCGGGGAATCAGCCCATCGTCCACAGCGGCGATGAGGATTGCGGAGACGTTCGCGAAGATGCTGCGGCGGTACGACGACGCGAGGCCAGCATCTTCGAGCTGACGCACCCACGTGCGGATGTGGCTGGGCCGGAAGGACGACAGGGGCCGTGTCCCGAAGTAGGGGAAGGCGTGCAGCCGGATGCGGGTCTCTGCGGTTACCCGTGTCGACACGTCCGTGGACTGGGCAGCGATCCAGCGTTCGGCGTACTGCTTGAAAGTGGTGCGAGCAGCGGCGGGGTCCGTGTAATGGCCGCGCGACATGTCGGCCTCGATGTTGGCCAGCCACTGTTCGGCGAGGCGCTTCTGTCCGTCGCGGAAACTCTTGCTCTTCTCGGTCCCGTCGGGTCCGACATAGCGGGCCCGGTAGCGCATGCCCGTGCCGTGGCGGTCGGTCTTGACGCGGACGGTCTTGCCGTCGGTGTTGGTCTCGGTCTTGAACCAGCGGTCTTGAATGTGGCCTGCCATGCGGGGGTGATCCCTTCCTGAGAGCGAGCGGGGAGGGTCACGGCGTGGCCCTCCCCGGGGAGTTGGGTGGTGCTCTGTAGGTGTCAGGCGGCAGCGTCTGTGGTGCGGCACTCCGTGACGTAGGCGCGTACGTCGGTGGGGTCGTAGCGGACGTACTTGCCGATGCGGAATCCGGGCGGGCCGGTGCGCTTCTTGCGCCACTGGTAGACGGTTTCGAGGGGCACGCCGAACATCTCGGCGATGTCGTCGGGGGTGAGGTAGCGGTCTGGAAGTCCGGCGCGGAGTGCCGCGCGCGGGTCGGTCTGCTCGCGTGTGTGGGTGCTCATGGCGTGGCCTCCGTGCGCGGGTGGGGGCGTGCCCCCCTCCTCAGAAGTCCGCTACTTCCGCTACCGCCGCTACTTCGCAGGTCAGGGGCCTGTTGGAGGTAGCGGGAGGGGGTAGCGGTAGCGGGAAGGTAGCGGCAAGCAGTGCTGCTTGCCGCTACCGCATCACTGCTGGTCAAGCCGCGTTTTCGGTGCCGGGTAGCGGAGGTAGCGGACTTTCCGGGGGAGGGGGGCAGTAGCGGGCCCACGCGTCCCAGAGGTCGGCGGTGTAGTAGCCCTTGAGGACGCTTCCGGCGGTCTTGATGTTGCGGGAGGCGATGGGCTCGTTGTCGGCCGTCATGTACTCGGCGAGCATCTTGGACAGGCGCCGGTTGTCGAGCGGCTTGCCGTGGAGGTCGGCCCATGGCGCATCGTCCAGGGCGTTGAGCCGGTCGAGGATGGCGATGGTGGGCAGGCGGTCGATGCCGACCATGACGTGGTCGCGCAGGTCGGTCAGCAGCCGCACGCCCAAGCTGCCTTTGTCGTTGGTTTTGGACGCGGTCACGAGCGTCACGCATGCCTCGCGTGCCCGGCGCGGCCAGTCGCCACCGGCGGCGTCGGCGATGGCGAGCAGCGGTTCCCACACGTCGGCGGGTCGGTCGGTGACGCCGTCGGGCATCTCGGGCCACGCTCCCATGACGACCTCGCGGGCGTGTTCGGCCCATTGCGCGAGCCGGTCACGGAGCTTGTGGCCCTCCACCTCGTGGAGGCGGGCGCGGAAGGGTTCGATGTGCTCGTTGCGGGCCCGTCGGCGCATGCGGATGATGACGGAGCGGGTCATGATCGTGTCCGGCAGGTGCCCAAGTCCGGCGACCGCGACGCCTGCGTACGAGGGGAAGGCCTGAACGGTCTGATTGCCGCCATCGCCAATGCACCGGTAGGTGACCCCGGAGCGGCGGTGGCCCGCGTTGAGGAAGCCGCGCAGTTCCTCGTTGTCGCCTGCCTTGGGCCCGAAGACCGTGTCGATCTCGTCGAAGAGGATCGTGGGTCGTCCGTTGGGGTTGGACACGGACCGGAAAAGGGCGGCGGCGGAGGCGTTGACGGCCGTCATGGGGTCGGGTACGAGGGTTTCCACGATCTCCAGTGCCCGTGACTTGCCCGACCCCGGCTCGGGGGACAGGAAGGCAAGGCGGGGGGTGGAGTCGAAGCAGTCGAGCAGGTGGGCGTGCGCGTCCCACAACGCGACGGCCACGTAGGCGGCTTCGGTGGGGAAGACGTTGAAGCGGCGGTGGAAGGCTTCCACCTCATCCAACAGCGCGGCCCCGTCAGTGGTGTTGGTCATGCGGCGGCCCTTCCTTCCTGGGGAGCGCGCAGGGGACATGCGTCACGGTGGGCGGCGTGGTCGGCGATCAGGGCTTGCACCTTGCCGTGGCCCACGGTGCTGCGGTCACGGCCGCACAGGCACTTGGAGGTGGCGGTGGGCACGGCGCCGCGCGGGGCGCAGATGTGCAGCCACGCGACGGGGAAACGCCCGTCCGGGAGCGGTGGCGTGGCCGCGCGCGGGTCAGGGCGAACGGCAATGGGGACGCCTTCGGCGACGCCCTTCGGGGCGCCCACGGCCGTCCGTGGTCCGCTCGGGTCGGCGGGGCGGGGGCCGGTGGGGGTGCCCGGAATGCTCTTCAGAGGAGGGCGGGGCGGGGCGCTCATGCCGCGTTCCGGCGCTGTTGGTTGTGGGCGATAGACCAGTTCAGGGCGCTGCGCAGGGTCGAGCGGCACTGCGCTGCCGGGAGCCCGGTGGCCTCCCCCGCCTCCTGAAGAGCATCCTCGACCGTCGACCGGGCAAGGTCGCCCCACGCGATGAACCGCCCCAAGGCTCGCGCCGCCGCGAACAACTTCGCCTCGCGCTCCCCGTGTTGGGCCCCGGACACGCTGCGCGTCTCGTTGGCGAGCGCGGTGTCCGCGTATCGGCGGGATTGCGCCGTTACAGCCACTGAGGGGGCCCGAGAGGACTTGGAAGCCGGTTTCAGGATGTTCAGCAGCCACGAGGGCGCCGGGGCCGCCTCAGAGCCGCCCACGGCTTCATAGGTTCCGGCGGGGGTAGTGCTGCCCGCCGCAACGACGTAGCCGCCCCAGGCGCGGGTGTCGACCAACGGGGCGATGGTGCCAGCCGTGTTGGTCAGTCGCACGCCGTGCGGAGCGGCGAAGTACAGGTGCTCCCCGCCGCCCGCGGTCCGGACCCGGTAGACATCGGGGATGGCATGCCCGGCGCGCTCGCAGAGCGCCTTGAAGGTCGTCACGCCGCAAGGCGTGTCCGCACTGCTGTTGTCCTTGGGCATGTCCAGGTCGACGACCAGCAGCCCGGAAGGGCCGGTGGCGATGCCGACGTTGTACGGGGCATGCGACCAGGTGGCGCGGATGCGGTCCGCGTCGGTGGTGGCGCGCTGCTCCCACTTGCGGTGCCCGCTCGCGCACGCGCCGGTGCGGGAGCAGGTGGTTTCGCCGTGCAGGGCGGGCCGCTTGGTTCCGGGGCGGAGCGGGAAGACGTGCCAGCCTTGCTCTGCGGCGTCCAAGGCGGCGTCGAGCAGGCCCTCTCGCCGGTCGTCGGTGGATTGCGTCATGCTGGAGACCTCCACAGGTCTGTAGTGGGCAGGTGGACAAGGGCGGCCCCGGTTCTTTGGCGAGATGCGGGGGCCGCCCTTGGTTGTGCCGGGGCGGTCAGTAGGTGAGGCGCACGGTGTGGGCGAGGACCGGGAAGGTGTCGTCCCACACGTGGCCGCAGTACCGGGCGCCGTACTCGATCAGGGCGTCACACAGGTAGTACTCAGCCTCAGCGGCGCGCATCGGGTTGGGTTCGTCTGTGACCGTGGCGAACGTCCAGCTGCCGAAGTAGTCGCGGGCGTTCGGCTCTGCGTCCAGCAATGCGGCAAGGTGCGCGTCCGCCTCGATGGCGTGGTGGGTGAAGTCGGCGGTCGGCACTGCGTCGGTGTCCCTGGCTCGCGGGTACATCACCCGCTTCAGACGGTCGGGTACCTGTTCGGCCAGGTTCTCGCGTGTCTGGGACGGGATCTGCGACCAGGGCGGCAGGGGGGACCCGTCGGCGCGGGGGTAGTGGGGTGCCATGTGGCTCCTTCAGCCGTGGAAGTGGTTGCGTTTGAAGATGGCTTTGCGGATGTTGAAGGTGTTGCCGCTGCTGTTCGTGCTGAAGATCTGGGCGGCGATCCATCCGCCGAAGATGACTGCGGCCAGGATGATGAGCTGTTGGATGAGCGCGGTGAGCGCGGCGATGAATGTGGTGAGCAGGAGCAGGCCGCCGCAGACTGCGCCGAAGCCGATGCCTCCGAGCGCGATGTTCATCGCCGTGCGTGAGACAGCTGGCTTGGCAGCGATGGCGGGTTCGGGCTTGGTTGCCTCGATCGCGTAGCCGGTGGCGACGCGGCCGTCGGGCAGCACGATGGACTGCACCGCCGCGACATGCCCGTTGGCGGGCACGATCGGAACGGCCTGTGCCGGGACGATCGGGGTGGGGTGGTGGACGGTCACGGCCCGTTCCACGGGCGTGTGCTGCTGGCGTTCGGGATACATGCGGAATCCCTTCTGGCAAGCGTTCAGGGAGGTGAGACACCCCCTGCCGGGGGCGCTGTGGAGGGGGTTTCGGGGATGCCGACCTGCGGGCCTCCCTGACTCCCTGCACGATCATTTGCACAGGTCAAGCCCAGGGAGACAGGGCAGGGAGAGGGTTAGGGAGTTCTCCCTTCCTCCCTGACCCGGCGGGGTGCGGCTCCCTCTAGCCGATCGCGGAAACGGAATCGTCGTCGTCGCGGTTGGCGAGGGCGCGGCGGACGCGGTCGGCGGCCACGACCATGCGGCCGTCGGACTTGTACGGTTCGGCCCCGGTGCCGTGCAGGACGCGCTTGAGGTCGACGAATGACCACTTGCCGTAGGCGTCCGGGGTGAGCGCGGCCAGGCGCTTGAGGACGTCTTGGGTGAGCAGCCGCGGGGCATCGCCGAACACGTCGGCGATGTCGGCCAGCGGGTCGCGCTGCTCGCGCCGGTCAATGGCGTGCAGGGTGGTGACGCCATCACGCAGGGCCTTGGCCCGGTCGATGATGGCTTCGGCTGCGTCGTCGTCGATGTAGTGCGTGCGCACCGTGATGGATGACTGTCCGGCCGGGATGTCGATGCCGCTCGATGCCAGGACCAGGGTGCCCTGGTCCAGCCCCGGACGCAGCAGGTTCGGAGCGGCCCCGCCGTCCACGGCCTTGTCGCCCAGGGCCATGCGGGCCTGGGACTCGGTGCCCAGGGCGAGGGAGGCGCGGGTGTGGGCGCCCTCGCGGACCAGCTTGGGCAGGTTCTCGTTGGTGGGGTCCTGCGTGCCCTGCCACATCAGCACGTTCACCGCGCGCCCCTGGTTGTGAATCTTGCGGACGGCCATGTAGTACCGGGAGTTGGCCTTGGCCCCGCCGTAGGGGCGCTTGTCGGCGTCCTTGAGCGGGCACATGAACGCCACCTGGGCCTCGTCGACCAGCACGATCAGCGCCGGGAAGACGGTGCCAGAAGGGGCCTGGAGGCGGCGGTTCATCTCCTCCACCGCGCCCTCGACCATCTCGGTCACCTCGATGACGTGCTCATCCGTCGGCCCCTGGATCAGGGTGGAGGCGAGGCCGTCGAACATGGCCCAGTCGCCCACGCCCTTGAGGTCGCCCATGAGGAACTGCACCGACTTGTCCAGCGCCAGCCACAGTGCCAGGGAGCGCAGGGCCACGGTCTTGCCCTGGTTGGACAGGCCGGTGATGAGCAGGTGGCGTTGGTACAGGCTCAGTGCGGCTGCGTCGCCGCGCAGGTCCTGACCCCAGGGGGCGCGGCCCTTGGTGTAGTCGGCGGTCATCGTCTCGTCGGTGACCAGCGGGGAGGGGCCGATCGGCTCGTCCAGCGCGCCGGAGTCGGCGATCCACAGGCGGACCGTGCGGGCCGCCTCGGGGAGCGTGATGAACACCTCGTGCTCGTGCCGGGTCAGGTTCTCGGCGAGCTTGCGCCGCTTGTTCTGCACCTCGTTCGTCGACACCCCGGAAGGGAGGGTCACGTCGACTTCGACACCGCATCCGGCGATCCGGATGGGACCGAGCATGGCGGCGCCGGCGTCGCCCATCTCCTTGATGGCGTTGCGCAGCGCCGGGACGCCGAGGTCGCGCAGGGCCTTGACGACGATCGAGGGCGTGATGGGCTCGCCCTCGCCCGATCGGACGTTCGCCGGAAGTGCCCAGTTCGGTGCGGCTTGCTGCTTGCGGCCCACCGACCACAGGGCGAGCAGGGCGAGGAACGGGCCGATCGTGAGGGCGGGGCCCCACACGACCTGCACGATCCGGATGAGCAGGCCGATGAAGTCGATGGTCGCCGCGAGCGGGGTGATGACATCGGTGGCATCCCCGTTGTTGATGGCCATCACGATGCCGAGCGCGACCAGAGTGCCGATGCCCATGCCCGTGCCCACGGCGAGACCTTTGGCGGCGTCGACCGGGGAGTGGAGCAGGTCCATGCGGCGGCGGTGGCGGGCATCGCGGAAGCGCTGCAAGCGCTCCTCCCACTCCTCGGCGACCTCGTAGTTTCCGGCCGCCTCTGCGGCGCGGAGCATGCGCTCATAGCGGGAGCCGGTGCGCCCGTCCCAGGTGCGGCGGGCCACGATCCGCGTGCCGCCCATCACGTACATGCTGTGGCGCACGGCCAACCGGCCCGCCTCACGCGTGCGCTCATCGGTGGCGATCTGGCGCATGGCGCGCCCGGAGCGCACCCACAGCGGCACGGGCGTGGGCGGTGCGGGGTCAGGGACCACGCTCAGCGTGGTCACACTCGCGCTATCGGCGGGAGGGGCGGGGTTCTTGTGCAGGCGAACGACGGTGACACCCATGAGGGGAAAGCTCCTGACTGCACTGGTGGGGCGGAAAGTTGAGGGGGCGCCGGGGTGGCCGGGTCCGTGGCAGGGACGGCCACCCCGAGCAGCCGAAACAGGCGGGCGCGCTACGCGGCGGGACGTGCGCGGGCGGGCGCGGTCACCACCATCCCGAGGACTTCTTGGCGGCCTTGGCCTTGGCGTTGTCGTTGACGATGCGCTGACGCTCGGCTTGCAACGCGAGGATCTCTGCGTTCAGCCGCATCTCGGCCGCGTTCCAGGCGGTGTCGGCCTTGGTCTCGTCGCGGGCGGTGCTCTTGTGCCGCACGACCTTGACCGAGCTGGTGACGATGGCGGAGGCGATGGCGCGTCGCTCGCGGCCGTCCAGCGGCCACATCTCGCGGTTCTGTACGGCGGTCAGCTTGCGGGTCGTCTGCTGGATCTCGCGGTCCAGGCGACGGGTGTCGGGCTTACCCATGGCAAGCACTCCTTGGGAAGTCGGAGGGTTCGGGGTAGGCGCAGGTCACGCACGTGCCGAGCGAGGCGGGGATGACGTAACCCGCATCGCGCCTGCACTGCGGGCAGCGGCGGCGGGCAGCGTTCGCCTTGGCCAGCGCTGCCCATCGCCCCGGGGTCATCGGCCGGACGGGCTTGGCGAGGTCGACGCGGTAGAGGTAGGCGACCAGCGGGCTCCGGCGGCGGCGCGGCCGTTCGAGCTGCGCGGCCACGCACTGACCACCAGGGCGCAGGCCGCGCGCCCGAAGCTGGCGGCGGGTGGCGTAGCCGTCCGGGGCCAGACGCCACCGGAACACCGGCAGCGCAGCCATCACGCGGCCTTGGCCGTGGCGGCGCGTTCGGCGAGGATCGTGTCCCGCAGTGATCGGGCGTTGGCCGGTGAGGTGTGGATGGCGCGGCGGATGCCCTCGCCGGTCACCTTCGCGTCTGGCCAACCGGCCGTCGCCGCCCGTGCTTCGATCAGCAACTGTGCCGGGGTGCGCTTGGGTCGAGTCGGCTTCGCCGCGTCCGGGACGCGGCCGGTGGCGCGGCGCGGACGGGTCGACTCAGCCGCTGCCACGTGCGGCTCGATCGGCACGACCGGGGCCAGGGCGATCGAGGGGAGCGGCTTGGCCGCGAGCGTCGACTTCAGGAAGCCGACGGTCACCGGCCGGGGCAGCACCACCGTGTTCGGGGTGATCGGTGCCGGGGCCGATACTGGCAGGTCAGCCGTAGACCGTTTCATGCTGGTATCGGCCGATTCCTCCGCATTCATCTCTATGGTCGGCTGCTCGATCGAGGTAGGGCGGTGGTGCAGCACCTTGGCGACCAGATCGGACCCGAAGTAGATCGACCCGACCGGCAGCGACGTGGCCAGCAGCACCAGGGCCCAGTTCGCGGGGTCCCAGTCGGCCAGCCGCCCCCAGTCGACCGTGCGGCCGTGCAGCTCCGGCACCAGACCGTGCACGTAGTTCAGGACCAGCGAGGCGCCGGTGTAGGTGCCCAGCACGCGAAGTGCGAACGTCCGGTCGCGTCCGGCGAGTACGAGGGTGGCGACCAGGGCGAGCGCCATCAGGCCATCGACCACGAACGGATACAGCGTCGCCGCCGTGGCGTCGGCACCGACCGCGTTCGCGATGTCCCGCAGCGCGTTCCACGAGACGCGGAACGCCATCCCGACGACCGCGACCAGGGCGAGGACGAGCAGGGTCTTGCCGGTGCGGTTCATGCGGCACCGCCCCTCTGGCGGGCGTGGCGGCGCCAGCCGATGAGCTGCACGGTGAAGCACACGGCGGACACGGCCGCGAGCCACGGCAGGCCCCACACCAGGGAGCCCACCGAAGCGGCGATGGACAGCAGCGCGGCGACGCGGAAGACGATCACGTTCCGGTCGGTGGGGGTCTGCTCGCTCATGCCAGCCCACCCCCGACCGCGATGAGCGCGGCCGACAGGTTCGCTTCGATGGCACTCACGCGCCCACCCCCGAAAAGCCGGTGGCGGCGGTGTTGGCCAGCGTGCGGCGGGCGGCGAGCACCTTGCGCCGCGCCCTGCGGATGCGCCGCTCGTCCAGCTCGGACGGGACACGGTCCAAAATGATGATCTCCGCGTCCAGCAGCTCGATGCCCGCCTCAATGAGGGGCATCTCCAGCTCGATGGCGTCCAGCTCAGCGGCCGTCGGCCCGCCCTTGATCTCGTCGGCGGTAACGGCCGCCTGAAGTGCAGCGATGTGCTTCATGGGTCGTGTTCTCCCTAGCAGGTGGCAACGGCCCCAACAGAGCCCCCGGAGTTGCACCTCCGGGGGCTCACGCCGTTGTGGTGGAAGCCGCGCGGGAAGCGGCGCGGCACGGCCGCCAGAGCGGCGACCGAAGCGGTGTCCTACTTGCTGCGGCCGTCCGCGATGTACACGTTGCCGCTGTCGTCGGTGACGGCCTGGCCCGGCTCGACGGTGAACGACTCGTCGACCTCCAAGCCCTGCTCCTGCGGAGTGACCATCTCCCCATCGCGGAAGCCAAATACGAGGCCCATCGGGATTCCCCCCTCTAGATCGCTGAAGTCGGCTGATCCGGCTCCCTCGAAGGAGTCGGGAACGCGGCTTCACCGGTGCCTCGCTGCCGCGAGGCACCGGTCCCGAGCCGGAGAATCGGGCGCGTCATCTTCACTGCTCTGACGCCAGCAGGGCAGCGCGCACCAGGTGGCATCGGAAGGGCTGCCCCCCAGTGATGGAGGGATGATCCCGACCGATGTTCTCCAGAGCTGACACGCAGGGCAGGACATGTACACCTGCCGCGAAGTGGCTGCCGGCGACCATCACCCGGGCCGCAGCGGGGACGGGGACTCTCACCCCGTCGACTTGTCGCGCTGTTCAGTTCTCAAGGAACGACCGGCATAAAGACTGACTCATCGGTGTTGGTGGTGTTGTACCAACAACTCGATGTCCTGAGATTGCACCACGACGTTGGAGTCGTCAAGGCGTTCCGCGTATGTTGTTGGCACAAGTCAGCCAACTAGCAGGGAGGCACCGTGAGGGAGCAACGCCCGAGGTACCACCGAATCGCCGATGACCTGCGAGGACAGATCGAGCGGGGTGAGCTGAAGGCCGGTGAGCAGCTCCCGACGGAGTACGAACTAGTAGAGCGCTACGAAGCGAGTCGCAACACGGTCCGGTTGGCCCTACGGCGTCTGACGGAAGAGGGGCTGGTCATCGCTGGTCAGGGACGGGGCAGCTTTGTTCGCCGTCGCCTGACTCCAGCGGTCTGGGACTGGTCGGTATTGGAGTCGCGGGCGCGTCACAAGTCAGATGAGCGTGGCGACCAGTGGGCCAGCATCGTGGCCGAAAGTGGTCGTCAGCCCCGGCAGGAAGTCCGTGTTTCCATCCGCCGCCCGTCTGCTGAGATCGCTGAACGACTGGAGCTGGACCCCGAGACCGCTCTGACCGTGGTTCGGGAGCGGGTGCGCATAGTGGATCAGGACCCGTACGCGCTGGCAGACTCCTACTTCCCCGAGGAACTGGTTCGCGGCACGCCTCTCATGCTGCCGGAAGATGTCTCCGCGCCCGGCGGGGTACTCGCCAGCGTCGGTCTCATCCAGGCTCGCTACCGAGACGAGATCACCGTACGGATGCCGACGCGTGCAGAGATCGAGAAGTTGTCCCTGCCCTCGGCTACTCCCATCGCCGTGCACATGCGCACGGGTTACGACGAAAACGACAAGCCCCTTCGGGTAATGGTCACCATCCTCCCGGGAGATCGTCATGTCATCAGGTACGACGTTTCGGCGGAATGAGCGCGCCGCACAGGAGAGAGCCAGCGTGAAGGCCCTGCGAAGTATCGACTCGACACTGCCGCGCGATCGGCATCCCGAGCGAGTTTGGTACACCTCCTACGGCTCGAACATGCACCTCGATCGACTGGCCGCCTACATCCGAGGCGGCCGTCCACCTGGCGCAGCGAAGGACTACCCGGGGTGCCGCAACCCCGCCATGCCCGCGCAATCCATCCCTGTCGAGCTGACCGGAGCGATGTACTTCGCGACCGAGTCACCCGTGTGGGGAGGCGGTAGAGCCTTCTACGACCCTCGCGCGAGCGGGCGCGTCCTGGCCAGGGCTCACCTGGTGACCGTTGAGCAGTTCGCGGATATCGCGGCTCAGGAGATGTACCGCGAGCCGGGGGGCGACCTGGATCTGACGCACGCGCTCGCGCGGGGGCGCGACGTGCTGGGAGAAGGTCGCTACGAAACGCTGGTGTGCGCTGGTCAAGTCGACCGCATGCCCGTTCTGACCTTCACGGCCCCTTGGGGCATGGATGACGTTCAGTGGGTCCCTCCGTCACCCGCCTACGTACGCTTTCTGGCCTCAGGTCTGTTGTCGGCTGGCGCGTGGGATACGGAAGCGGTTGCGTCATACGTCGCGGCCTGTCCCGGCGCGGCTGGCCACTGGTCCGAAGAGGGCATCGCTGATCTGCTGAGTAGCGGTCTGTAAGGACCTTGTGCTGCCATCCCTGTGGGCCCCGGGCGCGAGGGCCCGGACGGCATGCCAGAGGCTGTTTCCGCAGCTCAGCGCGAATGCGTCGGGCCGTCTGGGGGCCGTCCTAGGTCGGCCCACAGCGACCAACAACGACCAATGACAACCGTCACCGATGTGCGCTGACCTGGTCTACCTCTGGCCGTCTGCGACACTGGGTGGACCATGCCTGTACCCGGAGAACTCACCTTCGTCGCGCCCCGCGGAGCCAAGAAGCCCCCGCGGCACCTCGCCGACCTCACGCCCGCCGAGCGCAAGGAAGCCGTCGCCGCCATCGGCGAGAAGCCGTTCCGTGCCAAGCAGCTCTCGCAGCACTACTTCGCGCGGTACGCCCACGACCCGGCCGAGTGGACCGACATCCCCGCCGGTGCGCGCGACAAGCTTCGGGAAGCGCTGCTGCCCGACCTGATGTCCGTGCTGCGGCACATCAGCTGTGACGACGACACCACGCGCAAGACCCTGTGGCGGCTCTTCGACGGGACGCTCGTCGAGTCGGTGCTCATGCGCTACCCCGACCGGGTCACCATGTGCATCAGCTCCCAGGCGGGCTGCGGTATGAACTGCCCGTTCTGCGCCACCGGGCAGGCCGGTCTCGACCGGAACCTGTCGACGGGCGAGATCGTGCACCAGATCGTCGACGGCATGCGCGCGCTGCGGGACGGCGAGATTCCCGGCGGGCCCGCGCGGCTCTCCAACATCGTCTTCATGGGCATGGGGGAGCCGCTGGCCAACTACAACCGCGTGACCGGCGCCATCCGCCGCCTCACCGACCCGGAGCCGGACGGCCTCGGCCTCTCGCAGCGCGGGATCACCGTGTCGACGGTGGGCCTCGTGCCCGCCATCCACCGGTTCTCCGACGAGGGCTTCAAGTGCCGCCTCGCGATCTCGCTGCACGCGCCGGACGACGACCTGCGCGACACCCTCGTGCCGGTCAACACGAGGTGGAAGGTGCGGGAGGTGCTCGACGCGGGCTGGGAGTACGCCGCCAAGTCGGGGCGCCGCCTCTCCATCGAGTACGCGCTGATCCGCGACATCAACGACCAGGCGTGGCGCGGTGACCGCCTGGGCCGGCTGCTCAAGAGCAAGCCGGTGCACGTCAACCTCATTCCGCTGAACCCGACGCCGGGCTCGAAGTGGACGGCCTCGCGGCCCGAGGACGAGAAGGCGTTCGTGGAGGCCATCGCCGCCCATGGTGTGCCGGTGACGGTCCGGGACACCCGGGGCCAGGAGATCGACGGGGCGTGCGGGCAGCTCGCCGCGGCCGAGAGGTAGTCTGGCGGGCGTACACACATCTGCATATTCCGACAGGGGAGCGCCACAGCGCTGAGAGTGCGGCACCTTGGACAGGTGGGCCGCAGACCCTCTGAACCTCGCCCAGGTCATTCTGGGTAGGAAGTTCGGGCACGACTCAAGCTGTTGCGCCCTGCCCGCGGGCCTCTCCGGTCGGCGGGCAGGGCCGCGTCTCTTCCTGGTCTCCCAGGAGGAAGTTTTCAGTGAGGACTACCAAGAAGGTCACGTTCACCGCCGTCGCGGTGGGCGTCGGGCTCGTCGCGGTCTCGGCGTGCGGCGGCTCCGACAGTGATTCCACCAAGGCCGGCTCCAAGAGCGTCACGCTCGTCAGCCACGACTCCTTCAACGTCTCCAAGGACGTACTGAAGGAGTTCGAGAAGCGGTCCGGCTACAAGGTCCGCGTCCTCAAGGACGGCGACGCGGGCGCCGCCGTGAACAAGGCGATCCTCTCCAAGGACAACCCGCAGGGCGATGTCTTCTTCGGCGTCGACAACACGCTGCTCTCGCGCGCGCTCGACAACGGCCTCTTCCAGTCGTACGAGGCCAAGGGCTCGGAGAAGACCAAGCCGGAGTTCCGGGTCGATCAGGGCAAGCACCGGGTGACGCCCGTCGACAGCGGTGACATCTGCGTCAACTACGACAAGAAGTACTTCGCCGACAAGAAGCTGGCGCCGCCGAAGACCTTCGAGGACCTCGCCGAGCCCGCCTACAAGAACCTCCTCGTGACCGAGAACGCCGCGACGTCCTCGCCCGGGCTCGGCTTCCTGCTCGGCACCGCCGCGAAGTACGGCGACAAGGGCTGGCAGAGCTACTGGAACAAGCTCAAGGCCAACGGCGTCAAGGTCGTCGACGGCTGGGAGCAGGCCTACAACGAGGAGTTCTCCGGGTCCGCCGGCGGCAAGAAGGCCAAGGGCGACCGGCCCCTCGTCGTCTCCTACGCCTCCTCCCCGCCCGTCGAGGTGCTCTACGCGAAGCCGCAGCCCAAGGAGGCGCCGACCGGCGTCGCGACCGGCACGTGCTTCCGGCAGGTCGAGTACGCGGGTCTGCTCAGCAACGCGAAGAACACCAAGGGCGGCAAGGCGCTCCTCGACTTCCTCGCGGGCAAGGAGTTCCAGGAGGACATGCCGCTGAACATGTTCGTGAACCCGGTGCGCGAGGACGCCGAGCTGCCCGAGCTGTTCACGGAGCACGGCGTGACGGTCGACAAGCCCCAGACCATGGACCCGAAGAAGATCGCCGACAACCGTGAGCCGTGGATCAAGTCGTGGACCTCGCTCGTACTGAAGTGAAGGCGGGGCCCCGCAGGGGCCTGAGCCGCGGGAGCGCGGCGCGGCTCGGTCTGATGGCCGTGCCCGTCGCCTTCTTCGCGGTCTTCTTCGCCTACCCGGTCACGGCGATCGTCGCGCGCGGACTGCACATCGACGGAGTGTGGCGGTTCGGGCGGATCGCGGACGTGCTCGGGCAGTCCGACATCCGGCATGTGCTGTGGTTCACGACCTGGCAGGCGCTCGCGTCGACCGCGCTCACGCTGCTGATCGCGCTCCCCGGCGCGTATGTCTTCGCGCGCTTCGACTTCCCCGGCAAGCAGGTGCTGCGGGCCGTCGTCACCGTGCCGTTCGTGCTGCCCACGGTCGTCGTGGGTACGGCCTTCCTCGCGCTGCTCGGACGAGGCGGGCTCCTCGACGAGCTGTGGGGCGTGCGCCTGGACACCACCGTGTGGGCGATCCTGCTCGCGCACGTCTTCTTCAACTACGCCGTCGTCGTCCGCACGGTCGGCGGGCTCTGGTCGCAGCTCGACCCGCGGCAGGAGGAGGCCGCGCGGGTGCTCGGCGCCTCGCGCTGGACGGCCTGGCGGACGGTGACGCTGCCCGCGCTCGGACCGGCGGTGGCCGCGGCCGCGCTCATGGTCTTCCTCTTCACCTTCACCTCCTTCGGCGTCGTGCAGATCCTCGGCGGACCCGCGTACTCCACGCTCGAAGTCGAGATCTACCGGCAGACCGCCCAGCTCCTCGACCTGCCGACCGCCGCCGTACTGACGATCGTGCAGTTCGCGGCGGTGGGGCTGATCCTCGCCGTCCACGGGTGGACGGCGAGGCGGCGCGAGAGCGCGCTGAAACTGGTCGACGCCTCGGCCGTCGCGCGACGCCCGCGCGGGGCGGGGCAGTGGTCGCTGCTCGGCCTGGTCATGGCCACCGTCGCGGTGCTGATCCTGCTGCCGCTCGGGGTGCTGGTCCAGCGCTCCTTCGACGGGCCCGACGGCTTCGGATTCGCGTACTACAAGGAGCTGACCTCGGCGGACGGCGGCGCCTTCCTCGTGCCGCCGATCGAGGCGATCTGGAATTCGCTCCAGTACGCGGTCGTGGCCACCGCCATCGCGGTCGTCGTCGGGGGTCTTGCGGCCGCCGCTCTCACTCGCCGTGCCGGTCGTCTCGTACGCGGCTTCGACGCGCTGCTCATGCTGCCGCTCGGGGTCTCCGCGGTGACCGTCGGCTTCGGGTTCCTGATCACATTGGACGAGCCGCCGCTCGATCTGCGGGACACCTGGATCCTGGTCCCGCTCGCCCAGGCCCTGGTGGGCGTTCCCTTCGTCGTACGCACCATGCTGCCCGTCCTGCGCGCGGTCGACGGACGGCTCCGCGAGGCGGCGGCCGTGCTCGGGGCCTCCCCGCTGCGGGCCTGGCGGGAGGTCGACCTGCCGATGGTGCGGCGGGCGCTGCTGATCGCCGCCGGGTTCGCCTTCGCCGTGTCGCTCGGCGAGTTCGGGGCGACCGTGTTCATCGCGCGGCCCGACAACCCGACGCTGCCGGTGGCCGTGGCGCGGCTGCTCGGGCGGGCCGGGGACCTCAACTACGGGCAGGCGATGGCCCTCTCGACGATTCTCATGGTGGTGTGCGCGGTGTCCCTGCTGCTCCTGGAACGCATCCGGACCGACCGCACCTCGGGGGAGTTCTGATGACGACCGCCTTGCTGAGCCTGCGTGACGCGACAGTGCGGTTCGGGGCTCGGGCCGCGCTCGACGCGGTGGACCTGGAGGTCGCCGAGCACGAGATCGTCTGTGTGCTCGGGCCGAGCGGCAGCGGCAAGTCGACGCTGCTGCGGGTGGTGGCCGGGCTCCAGTCGCTCGACGCGGGGCGGATCGAGCTCGGCGGCCGCGACCAGCGCGGGGTGCCCGCGCACAAGCGGGGCGTCGGCCTGATGTTCCAGGACCACCAGCTCTTCCCGCAGCGCGACGTGGCGGGGAACGTCGCCTTCGGGCTGCGCATGCGCGGCGCGTCGCGGGTCGAACAGGCCGAGCGCGTCGCGGAGTTGCTGGAGCTCGTCGGGCTGCCGAAGGCGCAGCGGCGCGCGGTGGCCTCGCTGTCCGGCGGCGAGCAGCAGCGGGTCGCGCTCGCGCGTGCGCTGGCGCCGCGGCCGCGGCTGCTGATGCTGGACGAGCCGCTCGGGCAGCTCGACCGCTCGCTGCGGGAGCGGCTCGTCGTCGAACTGCGCGAACTCTTCGACGAGTTGGGTACGACCGTCCTCGCCGTCACGCACGACCAGGGCGAGGCCTTCGCGCTCGCCGACCGGGTCGTCGTCATGCGCGACGGGCGGATCGCCCAGTCCGGCACGCCTCTTGAGGTGTGGCAGCGCCCGGCGGACGAGTTCGTCGCGCGGTTCCTCGGCTTCGACAACGTCGTCGACGCGACGGTCACCGGCGGGACGGCCGACACGCCGTGGGGCAAGATCCCCGTACCGGCGGGCGCCCCTGTCGGCCGGCGCAAGATCCTGGTGCGCCCCGCCGGGGTGCGGCTCCTCCCCGCCGACCAGGGGCTGGCGTGCGAGGTGACGGCCCGCACCTTCCGCGGCACCCATGTCGCGCTGCATCTCCAGCCGAAGGAGGGGCCGCGCCTGGAGGCGGCGTGCGCGCTGCGGCAGGCACCGGAGGTGGGGGAGGCGGTCGGCGCCGGCTTCGACGCGGGGGACGTGGTCATCCTCGGAGAAGCAGGCGTGGATACGAGTGTGGCGGCGCCGTGAGTCACGGGCGTGGATACGAGTGTGGTGGCGCCGCGAGTCCTGGGCGTGGCCCGCGCCGGAAACACAGGTGCCAACGACCCGTAAATCATTCTAGTGTTCGATCATGACGACACTGGGCCACGACCGCTACTGCGCCGAAGTCACCACGCAGATCGACCTCCTGAGAGCCACGCTGAACGGAGCGGACCTCTCCGTCACCGTGCCGACCTGCCCCGACTGGACGCTGTCGCAGCTCGCCCGGCACATGGGCGGGGCGGTGCGCTGGAGCGAACACCTTGTCGCGACGCGCGCCGAGCGGAACGTCCCGGACGAGGACGTTCCGGACGCCGGGGGACCCGAGGGCGACGACCCGGCCGCCCTCGACGACTGGCTGGCCCGGACCGCGGCGCTCGGCGAGCGGACGTTCCGCGCCGCGGGCGCCGACGCCAAGGTGTGGGCGTGGGCCGACGACCACACCGCCGGGTTCTGGGCGAGGCGCATGACCCATGAGCTGGCGATCCACCGCGCGGACGCGGCCATCGCCGCCGGTGTCGCGTACGAGGTCGCGCCGGATGTCGCCGCCGACGCGATCGACGAATGGCTGGACCTCGTACGGTTCGCGCAGGTCACCGACCCCGAGGACGGCGCGTCGGAGCTCAAGGGCGCCGGGCGCTCCATCCATCTGCACGCGACCGACGCCCCGCCCGGACTGAACGCCGAGTGGCTCATCGAGTTCGGCGACGACGGCTTCACCTGGCGGCGCGGGCACGCCAAGGCGACGGTCGCGCTGCGCGGCCCGCTCACCGAGGTGCTGCTCGCCTTCTACCGGCGGCGGCCGCTGGACGGCGGGAGCGTCGAGGTTCTGGGCGAGCGGGAGCTGCTCGACTTCTGGCTGGAGCGGGCCACGTTCGGATGACGGCCTCAGGTCTGGGCCGAGCACCCGTGAGCCGAGGCGGCCCTCACCAGACCCAGTTCGTACGCGAGGATCACCGCCTGCGCCCGGTCGCGCAGCCCCATCTTCGTGAAGAGGCGGTTGATGTGCGTCTTCACGGTGTGGTCGCTGATGGTGAGGCGGTGGGCGATCTCCGCGTTCGACAGTCCCTGCGCGATGAGGACGAGCACCTCGGCCTCCCGGGCCGTCAGCCCGTCGATGCCGCCCGCGGGGGCCGGGGGCGCGGCGGCCCGCTGGCGCGTGAACTCCGCGACGAGGCGCTTGGTGATCTCGGGTGACAGCAGCGCGTTGCCGGCCGCCACGACCCGCACCGCGTGCAGGAGTTCGGGGAACGTGGCGTCCTTGAGCAGGAACCCGGAGGCTCCGGCGGCCAGCGCCTCGTACACGTACTCGTCGAGTCCGAACGTCGTCAGCATCAGCGCCTTCGTCGCGCCGCCGGACGCGGCGAGGATCTCGCGGGCCGCGTCGATGCCGTTCTTGTGCGGCATACGGATGTCGAGGAGGACAAGGTCGGGGCGGTGCTCGGCGGCCAGGCGGACGGCCTGGACGCCGTCCTCGGCCTCGGCGACCACCTGGATGTCGTCCTGGGTGTTCAGGAGGTTCACGAATCCGGTGCGGACGACGGCCTGGTCGTCGGCCACGAGGGTTCTGATCACGCTGCGTCCGCCCCTTTCAGGGGTGCCAAGAGCCGTTGTCACCAAAGGGGTCACCGAAGGGGTCACCAAGGGAGTTCCGCCTCCACGCAGAAGCCGCCGTCCCGGCCCGCGCCCGCGCCCGCGGTGAGGCTGCCGCCGACCAGGGCCGCGCGCTCGCGCATGCCGGTCAGGCCGTGGCCGCTCGCGCCGCCCCCGCCGGAGGCGGCAGGTGGCGGGCCGGGGCCGTCGTCGGTGACGCGCAGCGTCAGACGGTCGTGGCGGTAGCCCAGTTCGACGATCGCGCGGGCGCCGGGGGCGTGCTTGCGCGCGTTCGTCAGGGACTCCTGGACGATGCGGTACGCCGACAGCTCCCACACCGCGGCCAGCGGCACCCGCTCCCCGGTGATCCGCAGCTCCGCCCTGCCGCCCACCGCGCGGTGCTGGTCGAGGAGTCCGTCGAGGTGGGCGAGGGTGGGCTGCGGGGTGGTCGCGGCGGCCTCGCCGGGGAGCGGGGTGCGCAGGACGCCGAGGAGGCGGCGCAGTTCGGCCATGGAGGCGCGGGCGGTCCCCGCGATCTGCTGGAAGCCGTCGCGGGCCTGCGGGGTCAGGCCCGGTGTCGTGTACGTCGCGCTCTCCGCCTGCACCGCGATCATCGACACCGAGTGCGAGACGATGTCGTGCAGCTCACGGGCGATCGCCGCACGCTCGGCCTCGGCCGCCTGCCTGCGCTCCATGGCGATCAACTGGTCCTGCGCCAGGGCCCGTTCGCGCCGCGTCTCCTCGCGGGCCCGCACCGCGTCGCCCATGCTGACGGCGCCGAGAATCACCGCGCACAGACCGAACCCCTCGGCGAAGAGGCCGAGGGAGCCCGCGTTGCCGAGCGCGGGCACATCGGGCAGGCGGTCGTCGCGGGCCCAGCTCAGGATGTGCCAGAGGTTCGCGGCGACGGCGCCGAGCGCGCCGCCCGCCACGAGCAGCGCCGGGTGCAGCACGCGATGCCGGCCCAGGACGTAGCAGCCCACGAGACCGCTGATCATCACGGCGATGGACAGCGACGTGTCGGCGCCGAAGCTCAGCAGCCCGGCGGCGACGGTCACCAGGGCGACCGGCGGGAAGGCGCGGCGCCACATCAGGGAGGCCGTGGAGACGAGGATCGCGGTCGTGTTGGTGACGGAGCCGGAGAATTCCACGAGTTCGGCGGCCGCGCCCGCGGTCAGGACCGCGCCCGTGAGCCATGGGTAGGCGGGGGAGGCCGTCAGCGCGCGCACACGTCCGAGGAGACGTCTGCGCAGGCGGGCCGGCCGCCCCGGGATGGTCGTGCTCATGCCGCTGATTCTTCCGGCCCGGACGGGGCGGACGCGTCGGCGCCCAGGTGGAGACCTGAGCCGGATGTCATGCCACGGGTTGACCCGCGGGTCCGGAGCCTCGTGCGACGCGCCCGGCACCGCGCGTTCCTAGCGTCGGAGCATGCCTCGCACCCTTGTCGTCACCAATGACTTCCCGCCCCGCCAGGGCGGCATCGAGACCTTCGTGGACACCCTCGTCCGGCGCTTCCCGCCCGGCTCGGCCGTCGTGTACACCTCGGCGGAGCCGGGCGACGTGACGTACGACCGGACCTTCCCCCACCTCGTCGTACGCGACCGGGCCCGCACCCTGCTGCCGACGCGCCGCACGGGCGAGCGGGCGGTCGCCCTCGCCCGGCGGTACGGCTGCGACAGCGTTTGGTTCGGGGCCGCGGCGCCGCTCGGGCTGCTCGCCGGGCGGCTGCGGCGGGAGGCGGCGGTGCGCAGGGTCGTCGCCACGACGCACGGCCACGAGGTGTGGTGGGCCCGCACCCCGGGCGCGCGGGCGCTGCTGCGCAGGATCGGGGCGGGCGCCGACTGCGTCACGTACCTCGGGCCGAGCACCCGCGAGCCCATCCGCTGGGCCATGGACCCCGGAGTGCGGCTCGCGCGCCTGGTGCCCGGCGTCGACGCCGAGGCGTTCGCGCCGGGCCTGGACGGCCGCCCGGTGCGGGAGCGGTACGGGCTCACCGACGGCAGGCCGGTCGTCCTGTGCGCCGCGCGCCTGGTCCCGCGCAAGGGCCAGGACACCCTGATCCAGGCCTGGCCGATGGTGCGCAGGGCGGTCACCGACGCCACGCTGCTGCTGGTCGGCGCGGGGCCGTACGAGGCGCGCCTGCGTCAACTCGCCGAGGACCGGGGCGTCCTGGACGGCGTCGTCTTCGCGGGCGGTCACCCGCACCCCGAGATGCCCCTCTTCTACGCCGCCGCCGACGCCTTCGCCATGCCGTGCCGCACGCGCAGGGGCGGCCTGGAGGTGGAGGGGCTCGGCATCGTCTTCCTGGAGGCGGCCGCGGCCGGGCTGCCGGTCGTGGTGGGCGACTCCGGGGGCGCGCCGGACGCCGTACGGGACGGCGAGAGCGGCTATGTCGTCGACGGCCGTTCGCCCGCGGCCGTCGCCGACCGCCTCGTACGACTGCTGCGCGATCGCGAGCAGGCCCGCTCCATGGGGGAGAAGGGACGGGCGTGGGTGCGTCAGGAGTGGGACTGGGGGCGGTCCTACGAGGTGCTGGCGGGGCTGTTGGAGACGTGACGCACGCCCGACAGGACGGAGTCGAGCGCGGCCGGGGCGTCCTCCACCCGGTCCACCAGCGCGATCCGCGACTCCATGGACCTGTCGCGGGCCAGCGACCGGAGCAGGGGCCAGACCGGGAGGTGTTCCGTCCAGTGGGCGCGGTCGACCAGGACCATGGGGGTGGGCTCGCCGCGCGACTCGTAGTAGTTGGGGGTGGCGTTGTCGAAGACCTCCTGGACCGTGCCCGCGGCTCCCGGCAGGAAGACGACGCCCGCGTTCGAGCGGGCCAGCAGGCCGTCCTCGCGGGTGGCGTTGGCGAAGTACTTGGCCAGGTGCGAGGCGAAGGCGTTCGGCGGCTCGTGGCCGTAGAACCAGGTGGGGATGCCGACCGACGCGCCGCCGTCCGGCCAGCGCTCGCGGACCGCGAAGGCCGCCCGCGCCCACTCGGTGACGGACGGCGTGAACGACGGGGCCTTGGCGAGGAGTTCGAGGGCCTCGTCCAGCATGCCGTCGGCGCGGACGGCGGCGTACGCGCCGAGGTTCGCCGCCTCCATCGCGCCCGGACCGCCGCCCGTCGCGACGGTGAACCCGGCGCGGGCCAGCGAGCGGCCGAGCCGTGCCGCTCCCGCGTACGCCTCCGTGCCGCGCGCCATCGCGTGGCCGCCCATGACGCCTACCACCCGTGCCCCGGCGAGCAGCTCGTCCAGGGCGTCGGAGATGGAGTCGTCGTGTATGGCACGCAGCATCGACGAGAAGACGTCGCCGTCGGCCTTCGTCCGCTGGAACCAGTCGTACGCGTGGGCGTCGGGCGTCGCGTCGTACCCGCCGTCGGCGAGGCCGGCGAACAGGTCGTCGGGGGTGTAGAGCAGCCCCCGGTAGGGGTTGAACGGCAGCCCCGGCACGGGCGGGAAGACCAGTGCGCCCGAGGCCCGCACCTTCGCGGCCGCGTCCTCGCGCATCGGGCAGCCGAGGAAGACGGCGCCCGCGACATGGGCGGTCAGGAGCGCGGAGGTGCGCTCGGTCAGATCGACGGCCTGGACGCGGCATCCGGCGAGCGCGTCGCGTCCCAGGGCCTCGTCGAACTCGGCGAGGGATTCGATCTCACGGTCCTCGCCGGTCGGTCGCGGGGCGGATGCGGTTTCGGGCTCGGGTCCGGGCTCGGGAGTCGGCTGCATCCGCCCATGCTAAGCAGCACCGCCGGAGGCGGGCTCACTCAGCCCTGGACCTCCGAGGGGTCCATCCACATGAACTCCCAGGTGTGGCCGTCCAGGTCGTCGAAGGCGCGGCCGTACATCGTGCCGTAGTCCTGGACCTTGCCCGCCGTGCCGCCGGCGGCGATCGCCTTGTCGACGATCTCGTCGACCTTCTCGCGGCTCTCGGCGCTCAGACACAGCAGCGTCTCGCTGGTCTTCGTGGAGTCCGCGATCTCCTTCTCCGTGAAGTCCGCGTAGCGCTGCTTGCCCAGCATCATCGCGATGATGGTGTCGCTGATGACCACGCAGGCGCAGTCGTCCGTGGTGAACTGCGGGTTGATGGTGTAGCCGAGGTCCGTGAAGAACTTCTTCGTGGCGTCGACGTCGTTCACGGCGAGGTTCACGAAGATCATCTGCTGGTACATGAGCGGGTCTCCCAGGGGGTGCGTGTGCGGTACGCGTCCGCCGTACGTATCTGCCGTACGTGTCTGCTGTGTACGCAGGGTTAGACGCGTGCCCGGCACCGAACTCATCGGTCGCCGCCCAGTTTTTCGCACGAAATTTTCGACCAGATTTCTCAACGCCCCAGCGGCAGTGCCGCCAGCTCCGCGACGGCCCAGGTCAGCGGGGTGAAGACGGCGGTCAGCGTCGCCACCCGCAGCGCCACCGAGCCGCGCAGCAGAGTCACGGGCGCCCCGAGCCGCAGCAGCGCCGCGGTCATGTCCGCGCGGGACTGCCTGGCCTCGACGGCCGCCGTGGCCAGGGTCAGCACGGCACAGCCCGCGACGAGCAGCACGCCGAGGGCGGTGAGCGGGCCGACGCCGGGGCGCGGGCCCGCGTACAGGACCACGGAGGCGTACGTGCCCGACACCACCGCGCACAGCACGCCGAGCGGCCGCCCGATGCGCCGGGCCTCCGCCTGAAGGACGCGCCCGGCGAGCAGCCGCACCGCGCCGGGCCGCGCGGCCTGGAGGAACCGGCCGCAGAAATGGGTGAGGCCGGGACCGGCGAGCGTGAGGCCGAGCGCGGTCAGCGCCCATCCGGCGAGGACGCCCGCGGGGTTGTCGGTGGCGCCGCCTCCCGGCATGCGGAAGCCGGCCCGCAGCCCCTGGCCGACACCGCTCGCGTACGTCTCCACGGCGAGGCCCGCCGCGATCAGCGCGAAGCCCCACGGCAGGCCGCTGGGCGGGGCGGCCGGGGAGTCGTCCGGCTTGTCGGCATCGTCCTCGGCGCCGGTCGCCGCCCCGGCCTTGGCGGACCGCGGCCGCAGCGCGACGGCGCTCGCGACCGAGGCGACGAGCGGGACCACGGTGAGCAGCGTCAGCGCGGCGGCGAGCGGCAGGGGCCGATGGGCGGCGAGCAGTGCGGCGGCGGCTCCGTCGAAGGGCACGCCCGGCAGGCCGCCGCGCAGATGCAGGAAGAAGAGCAGCGCCAGCAGGGAGCCGAGGGTGCAGGCCACGGCCGTGGAGACCGCGGCGAGCACCATCAGACGGCCGGGGCCGAGCCCCACCGCGGCGAGCCCGGCGCGCGGCCGGGTCCCCGGGTCGGTGCGGGCCACGGCGACGGCGAAGTACACGGTCGCGGTGATCGGCACGGCACACCAGGCCAGGCGCAGCACGGATGCGGCTCCCGGCTGCCGCATCGCGTACGCGAGGGTGCACAGCAGCAGGAATCCCGTACCGGCGGACGCGGCGGCGACGAGCAGCCGCCGCACCTGGACGAGCGGATGGGCCCCGCGGGCTAGACGGAGAGCGAGCACGCGGCCCGACCTTCCGTGTCGGAGGCGGCGGGGGCGGCGCCGGCTGTGGCGGTGGGGACTGTACCGGCAGCGGCGGCTGGGGCTCCTGGCTTCGTCGGCGCTGCCGGCGCTGCTGACGGGGCGGGTGAGGCGTCTGTGGAGGCGGCCGTCGAGGAGTCCGAAGCGCCTGAGCCATCTGCGGGCTCCGAGGCCTCTGAGGTGTCGATGTCGTTCTCGGTATCGGTGGTGGTGGCATCGGTGGCCGAGACCTCCGAGGGCCGAGCTTCCGAGACCTGTGCTGCCGGTGCGGGAGCTTCTGGGGTCTGCGCCTCCGCCGCCCGGGTCGCCGAAGCACGTGCCGCCAGAGCCCGCGCCGCCAGAGCCCGCCTGGCCTTGAACGCCTTCGCGGTCCGTGAAGCGCCGTCCGTCTCGGCCGTACCGTCCGTCCCGGGCGTCTCGGCGGTACCGCCCGTCTCCTGAGGAGCCTCATTCGCCCCCGGCAGATGCACCGTATGCACCCGCCGCCCGTCGAGCAGCGAGACCGTGCGGTCGGCGAGGGTGGTGAGTTCCGTGTCATGGGTGGCCAGGACCACCGTGATGCCGTGGGAGCGGGCCGCGGTCGTCAGCGTCCGTAGGACGTGCGCGCGGTCGGCGCGGTGCAGGGGCGCTGTCGGCTCGTCGGCGAAGATCACGGCCGGTGTGGTGACCAGCGCGCGGGCGACGGCGACGCGCTGGCGCTCCGCCTGGAGGAGCGCGTGCGGGCGCTTGCGGGCGCAGGCGCCGACGTCGAGGCGCTCCAGCCACTCCTCGGCGGCGGGCTTGGCGACGCGGTGCGAGGTGCCGCGCAGCATCAGCGGCAGGGCGACGTTCTCCCAGACGGTCAGCTCGGGCACGAGATGCGGCTCGGGGTCGATCCACCCGAAGCGGTCGCGGCGCAGGCGTTCACGCGCCAGAAGGCGCATGGTGTGGACGGGGGTGCTGTCGAACCACACCTCGCCCTGCTGGGGGAGCAACTGGCCGGACAGACACCGCAGAAGAGTCGTTTTGCCGCTGGCGCGTGGGCCGCTGACGGCGAGGATCTCGCCCTCGCGGACACCGAGCGAGACGCCGGTGAGGGCGGGGGAGCCGTTGTGTGTGACATGCAGTGCGCGTGCCCGCAGCACGTCGTTGTCAGGCGGGGCCACCATGGCGTACACCTCGGTTCAGATCAGTTTGCCTCCCCCGTACGGGGGAACGAAGGCGGGGCCGATCGGTCACTTGGCACGCTAAGGATTCGGGTGGACTTGCCTGGAAAGGACGCGGCCCGGGGGCACCCGTTCTCACTCGAACGGACGCTCCCGGGCCGGTGCTGATCAGACAATCACGCGCGGACGGCGGCCGGTCAGAGCTTCGTCCAGGCCTCCGTGAGGACCTGCCGCAGGATGCCCTCGATCTCGTCGAACGTCTCCTGCGTGGAGATCAGCGGCGGGGCGAGCTGGACGACCGGGTCGCCGCGGTCGTCGGCACGGCAGTACAGGCCGTTCTCGTAGAGCGCCTTGGAGAGGAAGCCGTACAGGACGCGCTCGGTCTCCTCGTCGTTGAAGGTCTCCTTGGTGGCCTTGTCCTTCACCAGCTCGATGCCGTAGAAGAAGCCGTTGCCGCGGACGTCGCCGACGATCGGCAGGTCGTGCAGCTTGCGCAGGGTCTGGTAGAACGCGTCCTCGTTGTCGAGGACGTGCTGGTTCAGACCCTCCTTCTCGAAGATGTCGAGGTTGGCGATGCCCACCGCGGCCGACACGGGGTGGCCGCCGAAGGTGTAGCCGTGCAGGAAGGTGTTGTCACCCTTGTAGAACGGCTCGGCGATCTTGTCCGAGATGATGCACGCGCCGATCGGGGAGTAGCCCGAGGTCATGCCCTTGGCGCAGGTGATCATGTCCGGGACGTAGCCGAACTTGTCGCAGGCGAACATCGTGCCGAGGCGGCCGAAGGCGCAGATGACCTCGTCGGAGACCAGCAGGACGTCGTACTTGTCGCAGATCTCGCGCACCCGCTGGAAGTACCCGGGCGGGGGCGGGAAGCAGCCGCCCGCGTTCTGCACCGGCTCCAGGAAGACGGCCGCGACCGTCTCCGGGCCCTCGAAGAGGATCTCCTGCTCGATCTGGTCGGCAGCCCAGCGGCCGAAGGCCACCGGGTCGTCGGCGTGGATCGAGGCGCGGTAGATGTTGGTGTTCGGCACCTTGTGCGCGCCCGGGACGAGCGGCTCGAAGGGGGCCTTGAGGGCCGGCAGACCGGTGATGGACAGGGCGCCCTGCGGGGTGCCGTGGTAGGCGACCGCGCGGGATATGACCTTGTACTTCGTGTAGTTGCCGGTGAGCTTGTGGTACTGCTTCGCCAGCTTCCACGCGGTCTCGACGGCCTCGCCGCCACCGGTGGTGAAGAAGACCTTGTTGAGGTCGCCCGGCGCGTAGTCGGCGAGGCGCTCCGCCAGCTCGACTGCCTTGGGGTGGGCGTAGCTCCACACCGGGAAGAAGGCGAGCTCCTTCGCCTGCTTGTACGCGGTCTCGGCGAGCTCGTGACGGCCGTGGCCGGCGTTGACGACGAAGAGGCCGGAGAGGCCGTCCAGGTACTTCTTGCCCTTGTCGTCGTAGATGTAGGTGCCCTCGCCACGCACGATGGTGGGCACGGGTGCGTTCTCGTAGTCCGACATGCGGGTGAAGTGCATCCACAGGTGGTCGTACGCGGTCTGGCTGAGGTCCTGGCTCACGGCTATCGGGTTCCCCACATATAGGTCTGCTTCTTGAGCTTGAGGTAGACGAAGCTCTCGGTGGAGCGCACGCCGGGGAGGGCGCGGATGCGCTTGTTGATGACTTCCAGGAGGTGGTCGTCGTCCTCGCAGACGATCTCCGCCAGGAGGTCGTACGAGCCCGCGGTCATCACCACGTACTCGGCTTCCGGCATGGCGGTCAGCGCGTCCGCGACGGGGTCGAGGTCGCCCTCGACCGTGATGCCCACCATCGCCTGCCTGCGGAAGCCCACGGTGAGCGGGTCCGTGACGGCGACGATCTGCATCACGCCCTGGTCGAGCAGCTTCTGGACGCGCTGGCGCACGGCCGCCTCCGACAGGCCCACGGCCTTGCCGATGGCGGCGTACGGACGGCGTCCGTCCTCCTGGAGCTGCTCGATGATCGCCAGGGAGACGGCGTCCACCGGAGGGGAGCCGTTCCCATTGCCGCTGCCGCCCGGATTTCCGGTACGGGAGCCGCGGGGGCTGCTGGGGTCTGCGCTGCGACTGGCCACGACCTCACTCTGCACGACGTCTCGTCACTTCCGCAAGACCAGACCGATGAAATTCGTTGTCTGCGGCTTCAATCTTCACGGATTCCGCAGTTCTGGGCCGCTGGGTATGTTGAAAGCGTCGGTATAGCGACTAGGGTGGGTGTCTCATCCACTGGACATCTGACTGGAGGGCCGGAAGTGAGCACCGAGCTGCGCCGTCTGCGCAACTACATCAACGGAGAATTCCGGGACGCGGCCGACGGACGGACCACCGAGGTGATCAATCCGGCGACCGGCGAGGCGTACGCCACCGCGCCGCTGTCGGGTCAGGCCGACGTCGACGCCGCGATGAAGGCCGCCGCCGCCGCGTTCCCCGCCTGGCGCGACCAGACGCCCGCGGAGCGGCAGAAGGCCCTGCTGAAGATCGCCGACGCGTTCGAGGAGCGGGCCGAGGAACTGATCGCCGCCGAGGTCGAGAACACGGGCAAGCCGATCGGACTCACGCGGTCCGAGGAGATCCCGCCCATGGTCGACCAGATCCGCTTCTTCGCGGGCGCGGCCCGGATGCTGGAGGGGCGTGCCGCGGGCGAGTACATGGAGGGTCTGACCTCCATCGTCCGCCGCGAGCCGATCGGCGTCTGCGCGCAGGTCGCGCCGTGGAACTACCCCATGATGATGGGCGTATGGAAGTTCGCCCCGGCGCTCGCGGCCGGTAACACGGTCGTCCTGAAGCCGTCCGACACCACGCCCGCGTCGACCGTCCTGATGGCCGAGATCATCGGCTCCATCGTGCCGCCCGGCGTCTTCAACGTCATCACCGGCGACCGCGACACCGGCCGCGCCATGGTCGAGCACCCCATCCCCGCGATGGCCTCCATCACCGGCTCCGTGCGCGCCGGCATGCAGGTCGCCGAGTCCGCCGCCAAGGACCTCAAGCGGGTCCACCTGGAGCTCGGCGGCAAGGCTCCCGTCGTGGTCTTCGAGGACACCGACATCGCCAAGGCCGTCGAGGACATCTCGATGGCGGGCTTCTTCAACGCGGGCCAGGACTGTACGGCCGCCACGCGCGTGCTCGTCCACGAGTCCATCCACGACGACTTCGTGACGGCGCTCGCCAAGGCCGCCGCCGACACGAAGACCGGGCAGCCGGACGACGAGGACGTGCTCTACGGCCCGCTCAACAACGCCAACCAGCTCGCGCAGGTCTCCGGCTTCATCGACCGGCTGCCCGCGCACGCCAAGGTCGAGGCGGGCGGGCAGCGGGTCGGCGAGAAGGGCTACTTCTACGCGCCGACCGTCGTCTCGGGTCTCAAGCAGGACGACGAGATCGTCCAGAAGGAGGTCTTCGGCCCGGTCATCACCGTGCAGCCCTTCACGGACGAGGCGCAGGCCGTCGAGTACGCGAACGGCGTGGAGTACGCGCTGGCGTCCTCGGTGTGGACCAAGGACCACGCGCGGGCGATGCGGATGTCCAAGGTCCTCGACTTCGGCTGCGTCTGGATCAACACGCACATTCCCCTCGTGGCCGAGATGCCGCACGGAGGCTTCAAGAAGTCCGGGTACGGCAAGGACCTCTCGGGTTACGGCTTCGACGACTACACGCGCATCAAGCACGTGATGACGTCCATCGAGGGCTGAACCCCGCCCCGGCCGACCCGCGCCTAATTCAGGTGCCGGGCCCGCCCGCCCCCGCGTACCGTTGCGTACGCGGGGGCGGCTCCGCGGTGTGCTTCCTTCTCCCTTCTTATGCGAAAAGATCCGTAGCGCACCCACTCCCCGCTCCCGCCTTTCCGCTTCACGGGGGTGTGGCCTGATGACGACGACCGACGACCTCGCCGGACTGCTGCTGCGCCGCCGGCAGAGCGTGTACGTGCCTTCCGGTGCCGGACGGTCCGCCGGGACCGATGCCGCGGTCGTCGTACTCGAAGCCGAACTCGCCGACCTGGGGCACCTGCTGACCGCCCCGCTGCGCCGCGCGTTGACCGCGCTGTCCGTCGAGGACCTCACCGCGACCGGGCGCAAGCTGCTCGCCGACGTCGACGCCCTGATGGGCTCCGACCGCCACCACGCCCCGCTGTTCCAGCGGTTCCCCGACGAGATCCCGTACCAGCACGCGTACGACCACTACACCTCCACCGTCGTCGCCCACCTCGCCGCCCAGCCGCACCAGCCCTGCATGAACTGCGCGGGCACCAAGGCGCCGGTCCGCGCGCTCGCGCCCTGCGCGCACCTGCTGTGCGACGACTGCCACCGCAAGGAGAAGGACTGGGGCTGCTGCGACGACTGCTGCGTCTGGTACGCCTGCCAGATCTGCGAGAACCGCTACGAGACGGACGGGCCCACCAACCCGTGGATCGACACCGGCGCGGGCCTCGGCGGCGACGGCGGCCCCGTCCTGCGCGCCCTGCGCCTCGCCGCGCCCGGCGACGCCGCCGCCGAACTCGCCGCCCTGCTCGCCCGCCGTACGCCCCTGAGCCCCCAGGACCACGACGACCTGGTCCTGCTCCTCGGGCGCGCCGACCCGGCCGACGCCGCCCGCTGGCTGCCCGGGGCCGCCATTCCGCTGCGCGAGAGCAAGGCGCTCGCCCTGGCGCCGCTCCTCGACCTCCCCGACGTGCGCCCGCTCGTCGGGCGGTACGCGGACACCGCCACGGATGTCCTGCGGATCCTCGTCGTACGGTCCGGGGGCGATCCCGACCTGCTCGAACTGCCGCGCCTGCGCGGTCTTACGCGTCCCGTACGCCGTGAACTCCTCGCCCTGCTCGACCAGCTGGACTTCCGGAGCCTCGTCGAGGACATGGCCCGCCATCCGCGCGCCTGGAAGCGGGTCGGTGAGATCCTGCACCCCTTCGAGGCCGCCCACCGGCACGCGCGCGTGGCGCTCGCCTTCGCGGTCCTGCGCGGGACACGCCTCGGCGACCGCGCCCTCGACGAGCTGCTGCTCACCGAGGCCGCGCGGCACGACAGCGTCCGGCTCGCGGGCGACCGGCTGCGCGTCGTCACCTGGCAGAGCCGCGTCGAGGAGGCCCTCGGCCGCTGGGACGTCACGGCCGCGGCAGGGCTGCTGAGCGACCGTCCCGGTGAACTCCTGCGCCGACTGGACCTGTTGCTGGCCCGCTCCGGCGCGCAGACCCTCCCGGAGCCGGTCGGCGAGGCGCTCGCGGACGCCCTGCCGCGCACCGCACCCGGCCCGCTGCTCGGCGCGTACGGGCAGCTCAAGGTCCGTACCGCCCCGTCGCACCGCCGCGTCTTCTTCCCGCGCGGGCGCGTCACCAAGGCGTTCGCCGTCGAGGACCACCGGCCGCCGCTGCCCTCCCGCGTCGCGGGCCGCGCCGGTGAGCTGATCGAGGCGGAGGCCGTGCGGCGCCTCGCCGCGCGCGAGGGGGAGCGGTACGACGTGGCCGTCGTCGACGCCTCCCTCGCCGACCTGCCCGTGCCGTTCGCCGAGCGCGCGTCGGCGGCCTCCCTGGTCGCCGTGCCGCGCGGCAGCTCGCTGCCCATGCCCGCGGACAGCGAGACCGTGCGGCTCTTCCTGCACTGGACGCAGCCCAAGGGCACGCGCGTCGACCTCGACCTGTCCGTGGCGCTCTACGACGACCTGTGGCGCTTCGTCGGCCTGTGCGACTACACGCAGCTGGAGTACGCGGGCGGCGCCGCCCGGCACTCCGGGGACCTGACCTCGGCGCCCGCCCCGCACGGCGCCACCGAGTACCTGGACCTCGACCTGCCGCGGCTCGCGCACGCCGGGGTGCGGTTCGTCGTGCCCGCGGTGCTCGCGTACAACGACGTGCCCTTCGACGAACTTCCCGACGCCTTCGCGGGGTTCATGGCGGTCGAGGGCAAGGCACGCGCCGTCTACGACCCGCGGACCGTACGGCAGCGCTTCGACCTCGCGGGCGACGCGAAGCTGCGCGTCCCGATGATCGTCGACCTGCGGACCCGGCGCGCCTGGTGGGCCGACGTCACCCTCGCCACGGCGGGGACCGGCCACGACGTATGGCGCTACCGCCGGCAGATCCGGCGCATGGGCAACGACCTGCTCGACACCTTCCAGCCGTGCGGCCGCGCCACCCTGTGGGAGCTGGCCTGCTGGACGGCCGCGGCCCGCACCGACGGCGACGTGTATGTGCGCGGACGCGGGCACGCCCTGTGGGGCTACCGCCGCGCGGCGGACGAACCGCGCGCCGACTTCGCGCTGCGCATCCGCGACGGCTGGGAGCCGGACTCCCTCCGCGCCGAGCCCGACCTCACGGGCCGCCGCGCTCTTCTCGCCCTGCTGCACGGCGAGTTGGCGGCCGCGGGCGACGCCGCGTCCGGCACGGTGTACCGCCTCTACCCCGGCCCGGTCGACGCCGCGCCGCTGGAGCGGATCACGGCGGGGGACCTGGCGGCGTGGCTGGAGCCCGCCGGGTGAGCCCGCCGGGTGAGCGGGACGGGGGCGCGACGATCGACAGGGTGTCGGGTCAGGCCCGCCGCGCTCGACGCAGCGTCCATTGCCCGGCGGGGACGCGCGGGCGCATGCTGCCGGGGTGCGAGCGAACCCCATAGCCTCCGTGTCCCGCCGGTCCCTGCTGTGTGCCCTCGGTGGGGGCGCGGCCGCCACCGCGCTCGCGGGGTGCGGTGTGCCCGCCGCGTACATCGCGCCGGACGAGCGTTCCGCCGGTGACCGCTCGGCGAAGGACATGCGGCTGACCTTCGCCAACTGGCCGCTCTACATCGACACCGACGACGAGGACAAGACGAAGCGCCCCTCGCTGGACGCCTTCGAGAAGCGGACCGGGATCGACGTCCGCTACACGGAGGAGATCAACGACAACGACGAGTTCTTCGGCAAGATCAGCCCGTCCCTGATGAACCACCAGGAGACCGGCCGCGACCTCATCGTCATCAGCGACTGGATGTGCGCCCGCTTCGTGCGGCTCGGCTGGGTGCAGGAGATGGACCGCTCGCGTCAGCCCAACGTCACCAAGTACCTGGACCCGCTGCTGCGTTCGCCGCACTTCGACCCCGGGCGGAAGTCCACCGTGCCCTGGCAGTCGGGCATCACCGGCATCGCGTACAACAAGCGGAAGCTCGGCCGCGAGATCAAGCACGTCTCCGACCTGTGGGCCGACGACCTCAAGGGCCGGGTCACGCTGCTCTCCGGCCTCGACGAGGCGTTCGCGCTGCTCCTCCAGGGCGACGGCGTCGACATCACCGAGTGGAAGGCGGACGACTTCCACCGCATGTGCGACAAGGTCGAGAAGCTGGTGAACAGCCACCACATCCGCCGCTTCACCGGCAACGACTACATCAAGGACCTCTCCAGCGGCGACGTGCTGGCCTGCCAGGCCTACAGCGGCGACGTCATCCAGCTCCAGGCGGACGACCCGGACATCGAGTTCGTCGTCCCCGAGGAGGGCGCCGAGCTGTGGGCCGAGTCCCTGATGGTCCCCAACCTCGCCCGCCACAAGCGCAACGCCGAGCGGCTCATCGACTACTACTACGACCCCGAGGTGGCCGCGGAGCTCGCCGCCTGGGTCAACTACGTCTGCCCCGTCCCGGCGGCCCGCGACGTCCTCGCCTCCTCCAAGGACAAGGAACTCGCCGCGCTCGCCGAGGACCCGCTGATCTTCCCGGACGACGCGATGCGCAAGCGGCTCGCCATCGCGCGGGACATCACGTCGAAGGAGCGCACGGAGTTCGCGAAGCGGTGGAACGCGTTGGCGGGGCTGTAGGGGCTGTAGGAGAAGTGGGGCGGCCGCCGCCGGAGGCGGAGGTGCCGGCGTCGGCGGCGGCCGGGAGCGCGAGAAGGCCGGGGCTCCCCTTCGCGGCCTCGCGCGCTCGTCGTCCCCACACCGGCCCCGGGATGCGCGGGAGTGCAACCCGGTTGGGGCGGGCGGGTGGGGACGGAGGGCTGGAACCGCCCGGTGTCGGCGCTGCGCGGTTCCGGCCAGGTCCGGGCTCATCGGGCCAGGGGTACCTCGCACACGTACGCGTGCATCGGCAGGTCACGGCGGGTCGGCATGGTCATGGTCTGCTCCCGGGCAGTGTGGAACCGGGGCTCAGCCGCTGCCTGACCGCACCTCGTCTCGAAAGTAGCCGATCGCTGTCGCCGGGTGAAGCCCTGTCCGGGAATCCGGCCGGTCATGCCGGTCTCCCTTGTGGGTACGCGATCCGGGACACCGTCATCGTCGTGGGGACCCCACCATGACCGCCGAAGGACCACCGGACCCGTCCGGCATCGGAGAGCAGGCCCTGGCCCAACTCCAGGCGCTGCTCCTGGACTCCGACCGCCTCGACGACTTCCTCCAGGACCTCGTCCGGCTCACCACGCAGCTGCTGCCGATGCGGCTGTCCTGCTCCATCACCCTCAACCCGGAGGACCGTCTGCGCACCGCCGCCGCCAGCGACGACATGGTCCACCGCTTCGACCAGGACCAGTACGACCTCGGCGAAGGCCCGTGCCTGGCCACCCTCCACAGCGGCGAGGCCCACGCGATCACCGACATGCGCACCGAGGAACGCTTCGGCTCCTTTCCCGCCCGCGCGCAGGCACACGGCATCCTCAGCCTGCTCGCGCTGCCGCTGACCCCGCCCGGCCTGGGCACCAGCGGAGTCCTCAACCTGTACGCCTCCGAGAAGGACGCCTTTCCCCCGGCGGTCCGCGACCAGGCGGCGGTCTTCGCCAGCTACGCGGCAGGCGCCCTGGGCGTCGCCCAGAAGATCGCGAACCAGACGCGGTTCAGCACCGACCTGCAGGCCGCGCTGGTCTCCCGCACCGTCATCGACCAGGCCCTTGGCATCATCATGGGCCAGCAGCGGTGCACCGCCGAACGGGCCTTCCAGATCCTCGGCCGCGCCTCCCAGAACCGCAACATGAAGCTCCGCGACGTCGCCGCCGGCCTCATCACCCAGGTCAGCGGCGCACCACCGGCCAAGTCCCCGCTGCGCCCACGGACGCCGCCGTCGGCCCCGGGCGCGGGGGAGCGGTAGGCGCTCAGGCCTGTTCCGCCCGGAACCCCGCCGGTGTCACTCCGGTGCGCTGCTGGAAGAACTTCGAGAAGTTCGCCGAGTCCGCGAAGCCGACGGCCACTCCGATGCGGCCCGCCGGCAGGTCGGTGTGGGCGAGGAGCCGCTTCGCCTCCAGGATCACGCGGCGGTCGATGAAGTCCTTCGGGGTCTGGCCGGTGGCGGCGCGTACGGCGCGGACGAGGGTGCGGCGCGAGTAGCCGAGCTCGTCGGCGTACGCGCTGACGCTGTGGTTGGTCGTGAAGCCCCGCTCCACCGCGGTGCGGAACCGGGAGAACGTCGTGTCGGGCAGCGGTCTGCACTCGTCCGCCGCCGCCTGCGCCGACACGTGCGCCACCCGCAGCATGAAGGCCGTCAGGGAGTGCCGGAGGACCGACGTGTGCAGGCTCAGCGGCAGCGTCGCCGTGTCCAGGTACTCGCGCTGGAGCTGGCCCAAGGAGGCCTCCAGCGCGGCCAGTTGGGGCTCTTCGGGGTGCAGGAGCGGCGGCCTGTCGTAGCGGTACAGGCCCGTCGCCTCCACGATCGCGCGCGGCAGGAAGCCGGGCTGCATCGTGAGCGCCGTGCCGACGTAGCTGTCGGTCGCCGAGAAGCCGTGCACCTGGCCGGGCCGGATCCACAGGACGTCGCCGGCCCCCGCCTCGTACTCCGTGAAGTCGACCATGTGGCGGACCGGGCCCTCGCGGAAGAAGAGCAGGACGTGGAAGTCGATGCGGTGCACGCGCCGCGAGAGGCCGACGCCGCCCGCCCAGGGGCCGTCCGTGCCCATCGGGCCGACCTGCATCCCGACCCCGGAGACGCTCGCGCTCGGGTCGAAGGGGTAGGTACGGATGTGCTCCGCGGCTCCCAGATGCGCGCTCGGATGTGCGCTGTCCCGCTCCGTCATGCGTGTTCCCCGCGTCTCCGTCGGTCAGGGCCGTCTCCGCTCCCCGCGTGTGTCCCATTTTCACCGAACGCTGACACGGGGGCACCTTCCTCCATAAAAGTATGACCTTTAAGTTCGTAGGTGGCTGGACCAGGGCCTTTGGGCCCGGACCACCGGTGCCTCGCGGCACCGTCGATGCACCACGGATGCGAAGGAAGTCATACAGATGAGCACGCAGACACCGGACGGCCTCGACCCCTTCGAGCGCCCTTTCGAGTGGACCGGAACCGACCGGCGTGCCGTCGACACCGCCCGCCTCCTGGCGGCCGATGCCGTGCAGAAGGTCGGCAACGGACACCCCGGCACGGCCATGAGCCTGGCGCCCGCCGCGTACACCCTCTTCCAGAAGGCCATGCGGCACGACCCGGCCGACCCCGAGTGGACCGGCCGCGACCGCTTCGTCCTCTCTCCCGGCCACACCAGCCTCACCCTCTACACCCAGCTCTTCCTCTCCGGCTACGAGCTGGAGCTCGACGATCTGAAGGCGTTCCGCACGCAGGGCTCGAAGACCCCGGGCCACCCCGAGTACGGCCACACCGCCGGTGTCGAGACGACGACGGGACCGCTCGGCCAGGGCCTTGCCAACGCCGTCGGCATGGCCATGGCCGCCCGCTACGAGCGCGGCCTGTTCGACCCCGACGCCCCCCAGGGCACGAGCCCCTTCGACCACACCATCTGGGCGATCGTCTCCGACGGCGACCTGGAGGAGGGCGTCTCCGCCGAGGCCTCCTCGCTCGCCGGACACCAGAAGCTCGGCAACCTCGTCTTCCTCTACGACGACAACCACATCTCCATCGAGGGCGACACCGACACCGCGTTCTCCGAGGACGTCGCCAAGCGCTACGAGGCGTACGGCTGGCATGTGCGGCGCGTCGCACCGCAGGCCGACGGCGACATCGACGTCAAGGCCCTGTACGAGGCGCTCGCCGCCGCCAAGGCCGAGACGGAGCGCCCGTCCCTCGTCGTGATGCGCACGATCATCGCCTGGCCCGCCCCCAACGCCCAGAACACGGCGGGCTCGCACGGCTCCGCGCTCGGCGCCGACGAGATCGCCGCCACCAAGCGCGTCCTCGGCTTCGACCCCGAGCGGTCGTTCGTCGTGGAGGACGACGTCATCGCCCACACCCGCAAGGCCCTCGACCGCGGCGCCGAGGCGCACGCCGCCTGGGACAAGCGGCTCGCCGAGTGGCGCACCGCCGACCCCGAGCGCGCGAAGCTGTTCGACCGTGTCCTCGCAGGCCGCCTCCCCGAGGGCTGGGAGCAGGCGCTGCCCGCCTTCGAGGCCGGTACGAAGCTCGCCACGCGCGCCGCGTCCGGCAAGGTCCTCCAGGCGCTCGGCCCGGTCGTCCCCGAGCTGTGGGGCGGCTCCGCCGACCTCGCGGGCTCGAACAACACCACCATCGACAAGACGTCGTCTTTCCTGCCGAAGGGCAACCCGCTCCCGGAGGCCGACCCCTACGGCCGCACCGTCCACTTCGGCATCCGCGAGTTCTCGATGGCCGCCGAGATGAACGGCATCGCGCTGCACGGCAACACCCGTATCTACGGTGGCACCTTCCTGGTCTTCTCCGACTACATGCGCAACGCCGTGCGGATGTCGGCCCTCATGCAGCTGCCCGTCACGTACGTGTGGACGCACGACTCCATCGGTCTCGGCGAGGACGGCCCGACCCACCAGCCCGTCGAACACCTGGCCTCGCTGCGCGCCATCCCGGGCCTGAACGTCGTACGCCCGGCCGACGCCAACGAGACCGCCATCGCCTGGCGCGAGATCCTGCGCCGCGGCTCGGACAAGCCGGCTCCGCACGGCCTGGCGCTGACCCGGCAGGGCGTGCCGACGTACGAGGCCAACGAGGAAGCGGCGAAGGGCGGTTACGTCCTGGCCGAGGCGTCCGGGGCCACCCCGGACGTGATCCTGATCGCCACCGGCTCCGAGGTGCACCTCGCCGTCGGGGCGCGCGAGCGTCTGGAGGCGGAGGGGATCGCCACGCGCGTCGTGTCGATGCCGTCCGTCGAGTGGTTCGAGGAGCAGCCGCGGGAGTACCGCGACAGCGTCCTGCCGCCCGCCGTGAGGGCCCGCGTCGCCGTCGAGGCCGGCATCGGTCTGACCTGGTACCGCTATGTCGGGGACGCCGGACGCATCGTCTCCCTGGAGCACTTCGGCGCGTCCGCGGACGCCGACGTCCTCTTCGCCGAGTTCGGCTTCACCGCCGAGAACGTCGCCGCCGAGGCGCGTGAATCCCTCGCCGCCGCCCGCGCCTGACCCGTCCGTACGCCATGCGCGCCTGAACCGTACGCCCCGCGCGCCCGACTCCCGTAACACCTGAAAGAAGTTGAAGAACATGACCAGCGCCGCACCCGCTGCCCCCGCCACCCCCTCATCGCCGCGCCTCAAGGCCCTCTCCGACGAAGGCGTCTCCATCTGGCTGGACGACCTGTCCCGCACCCGCATCGAGTCCGGCAACCTCGCCGAGCTGATCGAGAAGAGCCATGTCGTGGGCGTCACCACGAACCCCTCGATCTTCCAGGCCGCCATCGGCTCCGGCGAGGGCTACGAGGAGCAGCTCGCCGACCTGGCCGCCCGCGAGGTCACCGTCGACGAGGCCGTCCGCATGATGACCACCGCCGACGTGCGTGCCGCCGCCGACGTGCTGCGTCCCGTGTACGACACGACCGGCGGCCGTGACGGCCGTGTGTCGATCGAGGTCGACCCGCGTCTGGCGCACGAGACCGGGGCCACCATCGCCGAGGCCAAGCAGCTCGCCTGGCTCGTCGACCGCCCGAACGTCATGATCAAGATCCCGGCGACCGAGGCGGGCCTGCCGGCCATCACCGAGGTCATCGGCCTCGGTATCAGCGTCAATGTCACGCTGATCTTCTCCCTGGACCGCTACAAGGCCGTCATGGACGCCTACCTCGCGGGCCTGGAGAAGGCGCACGAGCGCGGCATCGACCTCGCCACCATCCACTCCGTCGCCTCCTTCTTCGTCTCGCGCGTCGACGCCGAGATCGACAAGCGCCTCGCCGCGGTCGGCACGGACGGTGCCAAGGCGCTCAAGGGCAAGGCCGCCCTCGCCAACGCCCGGCTCGCCTACGAGGCGTACGAGCAGGTCTTCGCCACCGACCGCGCCGCCAGGCTGGAGGCCGCGGGCGCCCACAAGCAGCGTCCGCTGTGGGCCTCGACGGGCGTCAAGGACCCGGCGTACAAGGACACCCTGTACGTCGACGAGCTGGCCGCGCCCGGCACCGTCAACACCATGCCGGAGGCCACCCTCAAGGCCACCGCCGACCACGGCGACATCCACGGCGACGCCGTCACCGGCACCTACGACGCCTCCCGCGCGGAGCTGGCCGCCGTCGAGAAGCTCGGCATCTCCTACGACGAGGTCGTCCAGCAGCTGGAGGACGAGGCCGTCGCCAAGTTCGAGGCCGCGTGGAACGACCTGCTCGGCACGGTGGCGAACCGCCTCGCGGACAAGGGAACTGACGCAGAGGGAACTGCCGCAAAGGGAGCTGACGCCAAGTGAGCACCACCGCTTGGCAGAACCCGCTGAGGGACCCCCGCGACCGGCGTCTGCCGCGCATCGCGGGCCCCTCCGGGCTCGTCATCTTCGGCGTCACGGGCGACCTGTCCCGCAAGAAGCTGATGCCGGCCGTCTACGACCTCGCCAACCGCGGTCTGCTCCCGCCGGGCTTCTCGCTCCTCGGGTTCGCCCGCCGCGAGTGGGAGGACCAGGACTTCGCGCAGGTCGTCCACGACTCGGTGCGCGAGCACGCCCGTACCCCCTTCCGCGAGGAGGTCTGGCAGCAGCTCGCCGACGGCATGCGCTTCATCCCGGGCGACTTCGACGACGACACCGCGTTCAAGCAGCTGCGCGACGCCGTCGACGAGCTGGACGAGAAGCGCGGTACGAGCGGCAACTACGCCTTCTACCTCTCCGTACCGCCGAAGTTCTTCCCGAAGGTCGTCAAGCAGCTGAAGAAGCACGGCCTCGCGGACGCCCCCGAGGGCTCCTGGCGCCGCGCCGTCATCGAGAAGCCGTTCGGCCACGACACCCGGTCGGCCCAGGACCTGAACGCGATCGTGCACGAGGTGTTCGCCCCCGACCAGGTCTTCCGCATCGACCACTACCTCGGCAAGGAGACCGTCCAGAACATCCTGGCGCTCCGCTTCGCCAACCAGATGTACGAACCCGTCTGGAACCGCAGCTACGTCGACCACGTGCAGATCACCATGGCCGAGGACATCGGCATCGGCGGCCGCGCCGGCTACTACGACGGCATCGGCGCCGCCCGCGACGTCATCCAGAACCACCTGCTCCAGCTGATGGCCCTCACGGCCATGGAGGAGCCGGCCGCGTTCGACGCCGAGTCGCTGGTCATGGAGAAGCTCAAGGTCCTCAAGGCAGTGCGTCTCCCCGACGACCTGGCCGCGTCCACGGTCCGCGCCCAGTACGCCGAGGGCTGGCAGGGCGGCGAGAAGGTCAGCGGCTACCTCCAGGAAGACGGCATCGACCCCCGGTCGACGACCGACACCTACGCCGCGGTCAAGCTGGAGGTCGACAACCGCCGCTGGGCGGGCGTCCCCTTCTACCTGCGCACCGGCAAGCGCCTGGGCCGCCGCGTCACCGAGATCGCGGTCGTCTTCCAGCGCGCCCCGCACTCCCCGTTCGACTCCACCGCCACCGAGGAACTCGGGCAGAACGCCATCGTCATCCGCGTCCAGCCCGACGAAGGCATGACCGTGCGCTTCGGCTCCAAGGTCCCGGGTACGTCGATGGAGATCCGCGACGTGTCCATGGACTTCGCGTACGGCGAGTCGTTCACGGAGTCCAGCCCGGAAGCGTACGAGCGGCTGATCCTGGACGTACTGCTGGGCGACGCCAACCTCTTCCCGCGCACGGAAGAGGTCGAGGAGTCCTGGCGCGTCCTCGACCCCATCGAGGAGCACTGGGACACCCACGGCGAACCGGCCCAGTACGCCTCGGGCAGCTGGGGCCCGAAGGAAGCGGACGAGATGCTCGCACGAGACGGACGGAGCTGGCGCAGGCCATGAAGATCGATCTGACCGACACCACGGCAAGCAAGATCAATAAGGCCATCGTGAAAGGACGCCGGGCCATCGGGACACCCGCCGTGGGCGTGGTCCTTACGATGGTCATCGTCACCGACGAGGAGAACGCCTACGACTCGGTCAAGGCCGCCGAGGAGGCGTCCCGCGAGCACCCCTCGCGCACCCTCGTCGTCATCCGGCGCACCGCCCGCTCCCCGCGCGACCGGCAGGGCAACCGCCTCGACGCCGAGGTCCGCGTCGGCTCCGAGGCCGGCACCGGCGAGACCGTGATCCTTCGCCTGTACGGCGAGGTGGGCCTGCACGCCGACTCCGTCGTGCTGCCGCTGCTCCTGCCCGACGCCCCGGTCGTCGTGTGGTGGCCGGTCGACGCGCCGGAGAACGCCGCCAAGGACCCGCTGGGCGCGCTCGCCGCCCGCCGCATCACCGACGCGTACGCCGTCGAGGACCCGCCGGCCGCCCTCGCCGCCCGCGCCCAGTCCTACGCCCCCGGCGACACCGACCTCGCCTGGACCCGCCTCACCCCCTGGCGCTCCATGCTGGCCGCCGCCCTCGACCAGGCCCGCGCCGACGTCACGTCGGCCGCAGTCGAGTCCGAGGCCGACAATCCAAGCGCCGAGCTGCTCGCCCGGTGGCTGGGCGCCCGGCTCGGCGTCGCCGTAGAGCGCGTCACGACCGCCGGGCCCGTCGTCACCGCGGTCCGCCTCGGCACGGCCGACGGAGAGATCCGCATCGACCGCCCCGAGGGCCCCCTCGCCACCCTGTCCCTGCCCGGCCAGCCCGCGCGCACCCTCGCCCTGAAGGTCCGCTCGACCGCCGAGCTGATCGCCGAAGAGCTCCGCCGTCTCGACGCCGACGAGATGTACGCCGTCGCGCTGCACGGGGACGCCTCCGGCGCCAAGGAGTCCGTTCAACATGCCTGACACCAAGGACACCAAGCCCTTTTTGAAGCGCCGCCCGCAGTGGACCGCCCTGGAGGACCACCGCGCCAAGTCCGACGGCACGCACCTGCGCGACCTCTTCGCCGCCGACCCGGGCCGCGCCGAGCGCTACACCGTCCGCGTGGGCGACCTGCACATCGACTATTCCAAGCACCTGATCACGGACGAGACGCTCGCCCTCCTCCAGGAGCTGGCCGCCGCCACCGACGTGTTCGGGCAGCGCGACGCCATGTTCCGCGGCGACAAGATCAACACCACCGAGGACCGCGCCGTGCTGCACACCGCGCTGCGCGCCCCGCGTGACGCCGTGATCGAGGTCGACGGCGAGAACGTCGTGCCGAAGGTCCACGCCGTCCTCGACAAGATGGCGCTCTTCGCACAGAAGGTCCGTACGGGCGAGTGGACCGGCCACAGCGGCAAGCGCATCCGCAATGTCGTCAACGTCGGCATCGGCGGCTCCGACCTCGGCCCCGCGATGGCCTACGAGGCGCTGCGCCCGTACACCGCCCGGGAGCTGACGTTCCGCTTCGTCTCGAACGTCGACGGCGCCGACCTCCACGAGGCTGTCCGCGACCTCGACCCGGCCGAGACGCTGTTCATCGTCGCCTCGAAGACGTTCACGACCATCGAGACGATCACGAACGCCGAGGCCGCGCGGTCCTGGCTGCTGGCTTCCCTCGGTGACGAGGCGGCCGTGGCCAAGCACTTCGTGGCCCTGTCGACCAACGCCGAGAAGGTGTCGGACTTCGGCATCGACACGGCGAACATGTTCGAGTTCTGGGACTGGGTCGGCGGCCGCTACTCCTTCGACTCCGCCATCGGCCTCTCCCTGATGATCGCCGTCGGGCCCGACCGCTTCCGCGAGATGCTCGACGGCTTCCACCTCGTCGACGAGCACTTCCGCACGGCACCGGCCGAGGCCAACGCGCCCCTGCTGCTCGGCCTCCTCGGCATCTGGTACGGCGACTTCCACGACGCCCAGTCGCACGCGGTCCTGCCGTACTCGCACTACCTGTCCAAGTTCACCGCGTACCTCCAGCAGCTCGACATGGAGTCCAACGGCAAGTCCGTGGACCGCGAGGGACGCCCGGTCGACTGGCAGACCGGCCCGGTCGTCTGGGGCACGCCCGGAACCAACGGCCAGCACGCCTACTACCAGCTCATCCACCAGGGCACGAAGTTGATCCCGGCGGACCTCATCGGCTTCGCGCAGCCGGTCGCCGAGCTGGGCACCGAACTCGCCGCGCAGCACGACCTGCTGATGGCCAACCTGTTCGCGCAGGGCCAGGCGCTCGCCTTCGGCAAGACCGCCGACGAGGTGCGGGCCGAGGGCGTCGCCGAGGAACAGGTCGCCCACCGCACGTTCAAGGGCAACCACCCGACGACCACGATCCTCGCCCGCGAGCTGACCCCGTCGGTCCTCGGCCAGCTCATCGCCCTCTACGAGCAGAAGGTGTTCGTCCAGGGCGCCGTCTGGAACATCGACTCCTTCGACCAGTGGGGCGTCGAGCTGGGCAAGGTTCTCGCCAAGCGCGTCGAGCCGGCCCTCACCGAAGGCGCCGAAGTCCCCGGCCTCGACGCCTCCACGCAGTCCCTGGTCGCGACGTACCGCGCCCTGCGCGGCCGTACGTCCTGAACCCGACCCCGCGAACGACCCCCGCGAACGACCTCCGCGAAAGAGAGCAACTGACATGCAGCTCGGACTGATCGGCCTCGGCAAGATGGGCGGCAACATGCGCGAGCGCATCCGCCGCGCGGGCCACACCGTCGTCGGCTACGACCGCAACCCGGACGTCTCCGACGTCGCCTCGCTCGCCGAACTCGTCGACAAGCTCGAAGGCCCGCGCGTGGTCTGGGTGATGGTCCCGGCGGGCGCCCCCACCCAGTCGACCGTCGACGAACTGAAGGACCTCCTCGCCGAGGGCGACATCGTCGTCGACGGCGGCAACTCCCGCTGGACGGACGACGAGAAGCACGCGGAGGAGCTGAAGGCCAAGGGCATCGGTTTCGTCGACTGCGGCGTCTCCGGCGGCGTGTGGGGCCTGGAGAACGGCTACGCCCTCATGGTCGGCGGCGACGACGAGAACGTCGCCCGCGTCAAGCCGGTCTTCGACGCCCTCAAGCCGGAGGGCGACTTCGGCTACGTCCACGCGGGCAAGGTCGGCGCCGGCCACTTCTCCAAGATGGTCCACAACGGCATCGAGTACGCCATGATGCAGGCCTACGCCGAGGGCTGGGAGCTCCTTGAGGCCGCCGACTCGGTCACGGACGTCCGTGAGGTCTTCCGCTCCTGGCAGGAGGGCACGGTCATCCGTTCCTGGCTGCTCGACCTGGCGGTCAACGCCCTGGACGACGACGAGCACCTGGAGAAGCTGCGCGGTTTCGCCGCGGACTCCGGAGAGGGCCGCTGGACCGTCGAGGCGGCCATCGACAACGCGGTGCCGCTCCCGGCGATCACCGCGTCGCTCTTCGCGCGCTTCGCGTCCCGCCAGGACGACTCGCCGCAGATGAAGATGATCGCCGCGCTGCGCAACCAGTTCGGCGGCCACGCGGTGGAGTCCGCGAAGTAATCCTGCCTACGAAGACCGTACGGCGCCGCCTCAGGAAGGGCGGCGCCGTACGGTCTTCCAGGCGTCCAGGACCGCCTCCACGGACCGCAGCCACCAGCCCTTCGGCCTGTCGCGCACATACGTCAGCGGAACGCGAGGCCGATGGCTCCGGACGCCACACCCGGCCCCCGCTCCGTCATCGCCGCCGCACAGCCTTCCAGGCTTCCTCGGCCGCGTCGGCGATGGTCAGCCGCCATGCGTCCAGCCTGCCCCGCACCGAGGTGTAGAGCCAGCGCCACTTGAACCACAGCGGCAGCTTGCGGAACGGCACGAACGTCAGCGTGTCGTCGACGGCGTTCTCGGCGACGCCACGATGGCCCACCGCGCGCAGCGCCGTGTACAGCTCCGGGGTCAGCTCACCGTTGAGCCGGGCCGCGGTGCCCGCCGCCGTGAAGGCGAACCCCCGCTGGCCGGCGTCGGGCAGCCGCATCGCCTTGAGGATGCGGGGGGATGCCTCCTCCAGCGGACAGTGGAACGCGAGGCCGATGGCTGCCGTGCCGAGATGGTTCTCGCCGCGTTCGCAGGCGGCGTCCCAGTCGGCGGGGTCGTCGATACGGATCAGACCCTCGCCGCTCTGCCAGTCCCACTCGGACGCCATACCGGACCTTCGGCTTTCCTTCGTCACGTCCTGCCGCCACCCGTCAGCTGTCGCGGGGAGGCGGCGGGAGCACCCGCTGCTTCTTGAGGTTGGCGATCATGCCCGCCCATGTGAGGATCGCGTCCTCGGTCCTTGTCCTGCCTCACCCCAACGCGGCCCCCACGATGCGCTCGGCCACCGGATTCATGCCCTGACCCTTCGCGTCGGTCGCGTTGACCGAGTAGACGAGCGTACGGGAGCCGTTCTCGGTGGTGGCGATGATGTTCGTGTAGCCGTAGCGGGAACCGGTCTTGCCCCAGAACCCCTTGCCGCCGATCTTTATGTACTGCGGCCCACCACCGAAGGTGGCCTCAGGGACGCCCGGCGCGAGGCGGGGCAGCGTGAACATCTCACTCAACTGCGAGCGCGGCACGGTCTCTCCGCCGGACAGTGACCGCGTGAAGGTCTCCAGGTCGGCCGTGGAGGAGATCATGTCGCCCGCCGCGAAGCGGTCGAACTGGTTCCACTCGGTGACGTCGACCAGCCGGGTCGTCCCGTCCGGCCGCTCCCTCTTCTGGTAGCCGCGGTTGTGCGGTCCGTGGATGCGGGGGTCGGCGCCGGGGAAGTACGTGTCGCGCATGTGCAGCGGCTTGAAGATCCGCTGACGGGCCTGATGGGCGTACGAGTCTCCGGTGACCCGCTCGATCAGCAGGCCGAGCACGGTGTAGCCGATGTTGCGGTAGTGCTGCTCGTCGCCCGGGGCGTGCTCGGGTCCCTTGGCGATGGCGGAGCCGACGACGGTCCGTGGGTCCAACGTGTCGTAGCGGTGGGCGTATTCGTCGTCGAAGCCGTCGCCGTGCTGGAGGCCGCTGGTGTAGTCGAGGAGGCTGCGCACGGGGATGGGGGCGAATTCTTTCGCCTTCGTCGTTTCGAACAGGTCCGGCATGTAGTGCTGGACCGGCTTGTCGAGGTCGAGCTCGCCCTCGTCGGCCAGCTGCAGCGCCACGGCCGCCGTCACGATCTTCGTCACGGATCCGGCGCGGAACCGGCCGTGCGGGTCGGCCTTGCGGTGCGTGACCAGGTCGTGGACGCCGGAACTGCCGCGCCAGGTGCCGTGCGTGCCGCCGACGCGGACGAGGGCGGCGGTCGCGTCGGCGTTCGGCAGTCCGCTGATCGCCTCGCGCAGGGCTCTGCTGTCGGGTCCGGTCGGGGCGGCTTCGGCGGCTGCTCCGGGCGTCGGTGCGTGCGCGAGGGCGGGGGCGGCCGCGGCGCCGGTCAAGCCGAGGACGAGGGCCGCGGCGAGCGCGGCGCGGGCGGGGACCTTCACGGTGGCTCCTGGGACGGTTTCGGTGGGGGCGACGGGGCGCGGTGGGGTGCCGCCGCTGTGTGGTGCTCTCAGTCTGGTGATCACGGAGACGGGGCGGATCATCCGTGGGGAGGGCGGTGCCCCGGGTTGCCCTCGGGGCCAACGGGTCTGAAACTGCGGGAGAGTTGGCAGGGTTCCCCCTAGGGGCTCCCGTCTGCCGTCAATAGTCCCTCCCGCTCCAGGAGGCTCCTCATCGACTCCGCGGCGCGGACGGCCGCGTCGCCGCAGCAGTTGTTGAACAGGACGTGCACCTCGGCGGCCCGCTCGGCCATGGCGCGGATGCGGGGGAGCCACTCGGAGAGTTCCGCCGCCGTGTACGTGTGGCGGAAGCGGTCCTCCTTGGAACCGGTGCCCCAGGCGGGGCTCCTGCCGTGGAAGCGGACCACCGCGTGCCGCCGCGCGGTGACGGGGGCGTCCGGGGGCAGCGAGCCCGGCAGGCCCTGGGCCACGTCCACCGCGACGGCGGCGGCGTCCAGCCGCGTCAGGAGCCCCGCCGTGTTTGCCCGATGGTCCGCGCGCCACCAGTCGGGGTGCCGGAACTCCACGGCCACCGGCCGGCCCGAGGTGCGTTCCGCGCACTCGGCGAGGAAGCGCTCCGCCCGCGCGCCCGGGGCGAACCACGGCGGGAACTGGAACAGCAGGGTCCCTAACCGGTCGGCCGTACGCAATGGCTCGACCGCTTCGGCGAAGCGGTTCCACACCTCGTCGAGCAGGGCGGGCCCCGACGGCCGGTCGCGCAGGTCGGGCGGCAGCGCGGCCTGCCGGGTCGGGTGGCCGGTGAGCAGGGAGAACGCCTTCACGTCGAAGCGGAAGCCGTCCGGTGTGCGGTCAGCCCACAGTCGGCAGGTGCGGCTGCTGGGCAGCGCGTAATAGCTCGCGTCGACTTCCACGATCGGGAAACGGCCCGCGTAGTGCCGCAGCCGCCCCTCGGCGTCCTTGTACCCCCGCGGATACCAGCCACTGGCCAGCAGCGTGCGGTCCGTCCACGAACAGGTCCCCACCAGAATCTCGCCGATCTCTCCCATCCGGCACGGGTACCCCGATGGTTCAGGACGTGCAGGACGTGCGCAGCGCATCCAGGACGTCGATGCGGTTGGTGGTGATCGCGTCGACGCCCGCGTCGATCAGACGGCGCATCGAGCGGCGGGTGTCGGGCGTCCACACCGAGACGAGGAAGCCCTCGCGGTGCGCGTGGAAAGCGAGTTCGCGGTCGACCAGCGGAAAGCGGTAGTTGAGCCAGCGCGGCTTCACCGCGTCGAGGAGCACACGGCGGGGCGGGGCCAGGGTCGTCCAGGTCAGTGCGATCTCCGCGGCCGGATCGGCGTCGCGTACGGCGAGCATCGTCTGCCCGCCCGCGCAGTAGTACACGCGCTCGGCGGCCCCGCACTCCGCGACGACCCCGACGACCGTACGTACGGCGTCGTGTGTCGCACCCGGCAGGTCGATCATGACCCGGTGCCCCTCCGTGGCCGCGAGGGCCGCTTCGAGCGTCGGCACTCCGCCTTCGGTGAGGCCGTCCAGCTCGGCGCGGGACAGGACGCCGAGCGGACGTTCGTACCCCCACAGGCGCTTGAGCGTCGAGTCGTGGAGCAGTACGGGTACGCCGTCGCCGCTCAGCCGGACGTCGACCTCCACCACGTCCGCGCCCCGTTCGAACGCGGAGCGCAGGGACGGGACGGTGTTCTCGCGGACGCGGTAGGGATCGCCTCGGTGGGCCACAGCTGTCACGGTGCGCATGGCCCCATTGTGGTGCCGTGCCGGGTTACGGGGCGAGCCACGTCTCCGTGTACGTGTCGATCTCGTCGGCGACGCGCGCCTTGCCGGCCGGGTCGAGGAAGGAGGCCTCCACGGCGTTCTTCGCGAGGGCCGCGATGCCGCGCTCGTCGAGGCCGAGGAGGCATGCCGCCACCGCGTACTCGGCGTTGAGGTCGGTGCCGAACATCGGCGGGTCGTCGGAGTTGATCGTCACGATCACCCCGGCCTCGACGAACTGCTTGACCGGGTGCTCGTCGAGGGTGCGCACCGCGCGCGTCGCGATGTTCGAGGTCGGGCAGACCTCCAGCGGGATCCGGTGCTCGGCGAGGTGGGCGAGCAGCTTCGGGTCCTGGGCGGAGGTCGTGCCGTGGCCGATGCGCTCGGCGCCCAGGTGGAGCAGGGCGTCCCAGACGGTCTCGGGCCCGGTCGTCTCGCCCGCGTGCGGCACCGAGTGCAGTCCGGCCGCGATGGCCTGGTCGAAGTAGGGCTTGAACTGCGGGCGCGGCACGCCGATCTCGGGGCCGCCGAGCCCGAAGGAGACCAGGCCCTCGGGGCGCAGCTTGTCGGTGGTGGCGAGCCGGAGCGTCTCCTCGGCCGACACGAGCCCGGCCTCGCCGGGGATGTCGAAGCACCAGCGCAGTACGGTGCCGAACTCCTCCTCGGCGGCCTTGCGGGCGTCCTCGATGGCGTCCATGAAGGCGCGGTCGTCGATGCCGCGGCGGACGGAGGAGTACGGGGTGATGGTCAGCTCGGCGTAGCGCACGTTCTGCCGGGCCATGTCGCGGGCCACCTCATAGGTGAGCAGGCGTACGTCGTCCGGGGTGCGGATCAGGTCCACGACGGACAGATAGACCTTGATGAAGTGCGCGAAGTCCGTGAACGTGAAGTAGTCGGCGAGCGCCTCGGGGTCGGTCGGCACCGCGGAGTCGGGGTGCCGCGCGGCCAGTTCGGAGACGATGCGGGGGGAGGCCGAACCGACGTGGTGCACGTGCAGTTCCGCCTTGGGCAGTCCGGCGATGAAGGCGTGCGGGTCTCTGGCTGTCGCGGCTGCGGGCTGCTGCTCGGTCACGGTTTCCTCCCCAGGAACGGACTTGATCGGCTGATCGACGGGTCGGGGATCATCGTAGGCCGCGGTCGGCGCGGGCAAAGCGGGGGCCGTAGCATGACGGAACGTATGGAAGAGGAGACCGTCATGCCCGCCGGATCAGACGACGACACGGCGCCGGCCGGCGGGGGCGCGCCGCGGGAGCCGCGAGAGCCGCTGGAGCGGGACCCGTGGGCTCCGCCGCCGGAGGACGCGGTGCCGCCGGTGCGGCCGGGCCCTTGGGCCTCGCCGCCTGGGACCGGGCCCTCGGGGGTCGTCCATCCCCTCGCGGCGCCGGGGGAGCCGGTGCCGCCGCCTCCGCTTTCACCGGACGGGCCGGGGCGGATGCCTTATGGGTACGAGGGATACGCGGGGCAGCTGGGGCACCCGGGATACGTGAACTATCAGGGACATCCGGGCTACCCGGGCCATCCCGGTCACCCGGCGCAGGGGATGCCTGGTTACGGCTGGCCCGCCATGCCGATGGCGCCCGCGAACGGCATGGGGGTCGCCGGGCTGATCCTGGGGGTCATCGCGACGGTCGGCTTCTGCCTGTGGCCGCTGGCCATCGTGCTCGGCATCCTCGCGGTGATCTTCGGCGCGGTGGGGCGTGCGAAGGCGCGGCGCGGCGAGGCGACGAACGGGGGCCAGGCCCTGGCGGGGATCATCTGCGGGGCGGCCGGCATCGTGCTGGGCGTGGCCCTGCTGGTGGTCCTGATCGCGATGCCGGACGACGAGACCGACGCGGGGGCTGCGCTCCCGGAGTGTGCGACAACGCAGCCCGACTGCTATTCGGTGCGCAATGCCGTGGCGGTTCGGGCCCTGGCGGCCCAGCCGGCGGGCAGGAGCGCACCCGCGGTGGCGATGAGCAGGCCACCGAGCGCGAGCGCGAGCAGCTCGACCCCGTCGTAGACGGCGATGACGGCATCGGGCAGGCGGAGCCCCACGCTGTCGCCCATCGCGGGGAGGACCCGGCCGTGCAGGGCCACGCCGAGCGGCACGCCCAGAGCGCCCGCGGCGAGGCCGGTCACGACGACCGAGGTGAGCACCATCGCGACGGTCTGCCGGGGGGTCATGCCGACAGCCTTGTGGACACCGATCTCCCGGACGCGCTCGCGCGTGTCGAGCAGTACGCCGTTCAGCACGCCGAGCGCGGCGACGGCGACGAGCATCAGCGTGAGGGTCAGGGACAGGGCGTTGAGCGTGACGACCATGTCGCTGCCGGCGTCGGGCCCGCCGACCTGGGCGGCGGCCCCCAGTGATGCCAGGTCCCTGTTCAGCGCGTCGACGTAGCCGGTGACGTCGGTGTCCGGCGTGACCGCGATGTGATGGCTCGTCTCCGTCAGATCGGGCTGTGCGGCCGTGAGGGCCGAGGTGTCGGTGAAGACCTGCATGCCGTCGTTGCGGGGGTCGAGGACCTCACCGACGATCCGGACCGTGACGGGCTCGGCCAGGCCGTTCAGGGTGACGGTGTCGCCGACGCGGGTGCCGGTGGCGGCCAGGAAGGGGGTCGGGACCACGGCCTCGCCGGGCCTGTCGATCCAGCGGCCCGACACCATGGTGTAGCCGCCCCAGGAGGCGTCACCGGTGAAGGCGATCACGTCGACGGTGCCGGTCAGGCCGGACACGGTCGCCCGTACCGTCGCGGCGCTGTAGTACTTGCCGGTTCCGTCGGCGGCCTCGATGGCCGCGGCGACCGCGGCGGGATCGACCTCGGTCGGCTTCTCGGAGCCGGTGCCGGTGCCGGTGCCGGTGCCGGTGCCGGGGCCGGGGTCTGGGCCCGCGCCGGGTCCTCGGGGGCCGAAGTCCGGCAGCGGCGCGGGCACGACGACATCGGCGGCGTCATGGGCCTTGGCCTTCATCACCTGGCCGAGCGAGGCGCCCATCCCCACGGTGAACGTGACGGCGATGGCACCGAACAGGATCGCCGTGCCCATGGCCAGCGCGCGGGCGGGCCGCGCGAACGGCCGCGCCAGGCCCAGGGCGACCGGCTGCGGCAACGGCAGCCGTCCGGCCAGGCGGGCCGCCCACCGGCCGTGCCCCGCCGAAGCGGTACGCCCGACGGCGAGCGCGTCGACCGTACGCAGCCGGCCGGCCCGCCAGGCACTGGCCCACGCCGTCGCCGCCACCAGGCCGAGCACCCCGGCGATCACCGCCAGGTCGACCCAGGGGGCGATGGCCAGGGACGAGGAACCGTAGATCTCCTCGGTCTCGGCCAGTACGGGGACGGCGAACAGATGGCCGGCGAGGACACCGAGGGCCGTGCCGGCGGCGGCCGGGATCAGCGCCTGGCCCACGTAGGCCCGCACGACCTGGGCCGGGGTGAAGCCGACGGCCTTGAGGACGCCGATGCGGCGCGTCCCCGTGCCGACGGCCGACGCGACGACGTTGCCGACGATGAGCACCGACATGACCAGGCCCAGGGCGCCGAACGCGATGAGGAACGGGACGTAGAGGGCGGTGTCGCGCTCGGCGGACTTCTTGACGGTGAGCCATGACTGATCGCCGATGGCCGCTCCCGGCGGCAGGGACTCCGTCACGGCCGCGCGGCCCGCGGTGATCCGCGCGGCGGTGCCCGCGTCGGTGAAGCGGTAGAGCATCTGGTGGCCGCCGCCGCCGGGCGCGGTGAGCGCCGCCATCTGGGACGGAACCACCCAGGCGTCAGCGGTCCGCGTGACCGAGCGGGCCACACCGACCACCGTCAGCGTCGGACCGCCGGACAGCTCGGGGAAGGCGATCTTCATGCCCATGGTCGGGAAGAGCGAGGAGTCGGCGGACAGCACGGTCTCGCCGGAGCGCGTGGGCCACCGCCCGTCGAGCAGTGTCACCTCGTCCACGCCCCGGCCGGGATCGCCCCGGCCGACCACGGTCATCGGCCACCCGGGTCTGCCGTCCGCCCGCGGGGTGACCGTCGCCGTACGGAACGGCCCGGCCGCACCGCTCACCCCCTCGGCGTCCTTGGACTTCGACAGCTGCCCGGCAGTCACCTTGCCCGCGTCGAACTGCACGGACAGATGCGCGCCGTGCTGCTCGGCGAAGGCGTCGGCGAAGGGCGCGCCGGAGACCACGAGCAGCGATCCGCAGAGGACGGAGGCGGCCACCGCCATCATCGTGGCGAGCCCGATCACCAGCGTCTGCACCCGGCGCCGCCCCACTCCCGATCGCACCACGTTGCCCAGCGCGCTCATCGGACGGCCTCCGACGTGACGGTCTCCGCCTGCGACCGGACGTCCTCGGTGATCCGGCCGTCGGCGATCCGGACCGTACGGTTCGTGCAGGACCGTGCCAGAGCGAGGTCGTGGGTGACCACGACGATGGTCTGGCCCTCGGCGTTGAGGTCGGTGAGCAGCCTGCTGACGTCCCGTCCGGCGGCCGTGTCCAGGGCGCCGGTCGGCTCGTCGGCCAGGAGCAGCGCGGGCCGGTTCATCAACGCCCGGGCCACCGCGACGCGCTGCCGCTCGCCGCCGGACAGCCGCCCCGGGTAGGCGCGGGCGTGCCGGTCGATGGCGAGGAGCTCCAGGAGTTCCGCCGTCCGGCGGTGCGCCGCGCCACGTGCCATACCCGCCAGGCGCGCGGGCAGGGCGACATTGTCGGCGACGGTCAGATCGTCGAGCAGGTTGAAGAACTGGAAGACCATGCCGACCTTGGACCGCCGGTAGAGCGCGGACCCGGCCTCGCCCAGCCGGTCCACCCGTACCCCGTCCACGGTGACGGTCCCCGTATCGGGCCGGTCCAGGCCCGCGATCAGATGGAGCAGCGTGGACTTGCCGCTGCCGGAAGGGCCGAGGACCGCGACGGCCTCGCCGGGCCGCACGGTCAGCGACACCTCGTGCAGGGCGGGCGGGCCGTCGTCGTATCGACGGCTCACCTCGCGCAGTTCGATCACCGGCACGGTCATGAAGGCTCCTCGGGTACAGGCAGCACGGGCAGTCGGGCTGCGTGAACGCTAGGAGCGGGCCCGGCCCGCACGCATCGCCCGCCCGGACCCATCGCGGTACCGCGCCGGGATGAGACCCGGAAACGTCATCCCTGCGATGTAGGCGGGTGATGTATGCGGTGCGGTCGAAATGACCACCGGGACGGACTCCGCGGGTCCGTGCGGCGGTGACAATGAACCGGTGACGGACGTACGTACGACGCTGGAGCGGCTACGGGAAGCCGCCCGCCGGGCGGTCCGCGACGCCGGGCTTCCGAGCGGTCCACCGCTGCGGCCCACCCGGCGCGCCTGGCACTTCGACGCGCTGGTGGCACTGGCACTCGGGATCGCCACCGTCTACTACGGCATCGACAACGCCGACAACGTCGTGGTGCGTGAGATCGCGCCCGGCGTGGAGCGCGCCGTGCCGCGCCCGGCAGGGCCCGGCGGCCTTGCCCTCATGGTGACCCTCGCGGCCATCGCCTCGGGGGCCCTGGCGCTGCGCCGCCGCTACCCGCTCGCCGTGCTGTGCGTCGTGACGGCCGCGACACTGGCGACACCGCCGAGCGTCATGCGGCTGACCTTCTACGCGTTCGTCATCGCCGTCTACGGCGCCGCCGTGTACAGCCCGTACCGGGTGGCGACCCTGGCGGCGCTGCCGGTGTCGGTCGTCCTGGTCGGCACGTCGGGGAACTCGGTGACACCGATCGTCCCCAACCAGTACATCGCCCTGCTGATCCTGGTTCCGATGGCCGTGGCCGCCGTCGGCCTGCGTACCTGGAAACTCCGTACCGACCAGGGCCGCACCCGGCTCTCCGCCCTGGAACGCGAGCAGGCCGACGCGCTGCGCCGGGCCGTCGAGCAGGAGCGGGCCAGGATCGCCCGCGAACTGCACGACGTCGTCACGCACAACGTCAGCGTGATGATCATTCAGGCGGGCGCCGCCCGCAAGATCATGAAGACGTCCCCCGAGCAGGCCGGTGAGGCGCTGCTCGCCGTCGAGGCGGGCGGGCGTGCGGCCATGACCGAGCTGCGCCACGTCATGGGACTGCTGACCATGGCCGACGAAGGCGAGGGGACGGACGAAGGCGCGGATCCGGCCGGTGCGGCGGAGCTGGCCCCGCAACCCGGCCTGGACCAGCTGGAAACGCTGGTCGGACGGGTCCGGGACGCCGGACTGCCCGTCGGCCTGACCGTGACGGGCCCGCCCCGTCCCCTCCCGCCCGGCCTCGAACTCGCCGCCTACCGCGTGGTCCAGGAAGCCCTCACCAACACCGTGAAGCACGCGTCGGGCGCCACCGCCGCCGTGAGCGTCGAGTACGGCGCGGAACGGCTCCGGGTGGAGGTCACCGACACCGGTGGACACCCGGGCGCGGGCACGCCGACCGGAGACGGCCGGGGCCTGATCGGGCTGCGTGAGCGCCTCGCCGTCCACGACGGAACCCTGAGCACCGGCCGGCGCCTGACCGGTGGCTACCGTGTGGAGGCCCTGATCCCCTTGGAGACACCGTGACCGAGCCGCCGCCGCGTGTGCTCCTCGCCGACGACCAGACGCTGGTGCGCACCGGATTCCGGCTGATCCTCGGCGCGGACGGCATCGATGTCGTCGCCGAGGCGACCAACGGGACCGAAGCGGTCGAAGCGGCCCGCCGCACACGGCCCGACGTGGTCCTGATGGACGTCCGGATGCCCGAGATGGACGGCCTGGAGGCCACCCGTCGCATCCTCACCGGCGCCCGCGAGACACCCCGCGTCATCATCCTGACCACCTTCGACCTCGACCGGTACGTCTACGCGGCCCTGTCCGCCGGGGCCAGCGGCTTCCTCCTCAAGGACGTCACCCCCGAGCACCTGACGGCGGCCGTCCGCACGGTCCGTACCGGCGACGCTCTCCTCGCGCCCGCCATCACGCGCCGCCTCGTGCAGCGGTTCACGCAGCGCGGCGGCGACACCGCTGCCCTCCACCGTGACCTCGCCTCGCTCACCCCGCGCGAACTGGAGGTCCTCGGCCTGCTGGCCCGCGGACTGAGCAACGCCGAACTGGCCACCCGCCTCCACCTGGCCGAGGCGACCGTCAAGACACATGTCGCCCGCATCCTCGCCAAACTCGGACTCCGTGACCGCGTCCAGGCGGTCATCGTCGCCTACGAGACGGGTCTGGTCAGCGCCGGCGAGGCCACCTACGCACGCGAGTCCGGCACGCACCACTGACACTCCGTCCTGGCTTTTCGCGGACGACTCGACACCTGGTCGACAGATTCCGTCGCGTAACCAAAAGGCAACAACGGAATCACTTGTTGGACTATCACTGCTCTGTCAGGATCGGCACTCAAATCGATCTGGAGCTACGCCGACCCCTGCGGGACGGGGAGGGCGGCGGAGGAGAGCGTCATGCACAAATTCCAGGCGCGGGACCACTTCGCGGACGGCGCGCAGTACATCGCCGGGCGGCTGACCAAGGGAACCTCGGGCCGGACCCACGCGGTCGTGGACCCCGCCACCGCCGACGAGGTCCTCTCGTACGAACTGGCCGGAAGAGACGACGTCGACGCCGCCGTCGCCGCGGCGGCCGAGGCGTTCTCCGGCTGGGCCGGCGCCACCCCGGGCGAGCGCTCCGACGCCATGCACCGCTTCGCGGGCGTACTGGCCGACCGGGCCGAGGAGTTCGCGCAGGCCGAGTCGGTGCAGTGCGGCAAGCCGATCAAGCTGAGCCGGGAGTTCGACGTCCCGGGGACGGTCGACAACACCGCGTTCTTCGCGGGCGCGGCCCGGCATCTCCAGGGACAGTCGGCCGGGGAGTACACCGGGGACCACACCTCGTACGTACGCCGTGAGCCCATCGGCGTCGTCGGGTCCATCGCGCCCTGGAACTACCCGCTCCAGATGGCCGCCTGGAAGGTCCTGCCGGCGATCGCGGCCGGCAACACCATCGTGCTGAAGCCCGCCGAGCTGACCCCCCTCACCTCGCTCCTCTTCGCGCAGGCCGCCACCGAGGCCGGAATTCCGGACGGTGTCGTCAACATCGTCACCGGCGCCGGGCGCGACGCCGGTGAGCATCTCGTCGGGCATCCCGACGTCGCCATGACGTCCTTCACCGGGTCCACCGGCGTCGGCAAGCGCGTCGCCGAGATCGCCACCGCCACCGTCAAGCGGCTGCACCTGGAGCTCGGCGGCAAGGCGCCCTTCGTCGTGTTCGACGACGCCGACCTCGACGCCGCCGTGCACGGCGCGGTCGCCGGCTCGCTCATCAACTCCGGACAGGACTGCACGGCCGCCACGCGCGCGTACGTCCAGCGTCCGCTGTACGACGCCTTCGTGGAGGGCGTCGCCGACCTCATGGAGAGCGTGCGGCTCGGCGACCCGTTCGACCCGAGCACCGACATGGGGCCGCTCATCTCGCACGTGCACCGCGACCGCGTCGCCGGTTTCGTCGACCGGGCACGCTCCTACGCGCGCGTGGTGACCGGCGGCGAGGCGCTCACGCACCCGGGCGCCTTCTACAAGCCCACCCTCATCGCGGACGCCGCGCAGGACAGCGAGATCGTGCAGTCCGAGATCTTCGGGCCCGTCCTCGTCGTACTGCCCTTCGACAGCGACGACGAGGGCATCCGCCTCGCCAACGACACCCCCTACGGACTCGCCGCCTCCGCCTGGAGCCGCGACGTGTACCGGGCGGGCCGCGCGACCCGCGAGATCAAGGCCGGGTGCGTGTGGGTCAACGACCACATCCCGATCCTCAGCGAGATGCCGCACGGCGGCTACAAGGCGTCCGGCTACGGCAAGGACATGTCCGCGTACTCATTCGAGGAGTACACGCAGGTCAAGCACGTCATGTTCGACAACACCGCGGTGGTCCGCAAGGACTGGCACCGCACGATCTTCGGGGACCGATAGCCCACAGGCCCACCGGCCACAGGCCGCATGACCAGCGGCCGCCTTCCTCCCGAAAGGGCAACCACGCGCATGGAGCAGTACGAGCCCGCCCCCCTCTCCCCGGCCCAGCTGGCCGCCATGCACCGCGGCATGAGGAACGGCAGGGGATCCCTGACCCGCCGCTCCCTGCTGCGCGCCTCCACGAGCGGCGCGCTCGCCGTCGGCGGCCTCGGCGTCTTGAGCGCCTGCGGCATCCCCGCGGCCGGCAAGGGCCAGGGCGACGTCTCGTCCGAGGACCACTCGGCCAAGGAGAAGCGGATCACCTTCTCCAACTGGACCGAGTACATGGACGTCGACGAGAAGGACGAGAACAGGCGGCCCACCCTGGAGGCGTTCACGAAGCGCACCGGGATCACGGTCAAGTACACCGAGGACATCAACGACAACGTCGAGTTCTTCGGGAAGATCAAGCCGCAGCTCGCCGCGGGCCAGGAGACCGGCCGCGACCTCATCTGCGTCACGGACTGGCTCGCGGCCCGGCTCATCCGTTTCGGGTGGGTCCAGAAACTGGACCCGGCCAACCTGCCGCACGCGTACACCAACCTGTCGTCCCAGTTCCGCGACCCCGACTGGGACCCGGGCCGGGCCTACTCGTACCCCTGGACCGGCATCTCCACGGTCATCGCCTACAACAAGAAGGCGACCGGCGGGAAGAAGATCACCTCGGTGTCGGAGCTGCTGGAGGACCCGAAGCTGAAGGGGCGCGTCGGGTTCCTCTCCGAGATGCGCGACACCGTCGGCATGACGCTCATCGACATGGACAAGGACCCCGGGGACTTCACCGACGACGACTTCGACGCGGCCATCGCCCGCCTCCAGAAGGCCGTCGACAGGAAGCAGATCCGCCGCTTCACCGGCAACGACTACACATCGGACCTCGCCAAGGGCGACATCGCCGCCTGCCTCGGCTGGGCCGGCGACATCGTGCAGCTCCAGGCCGACAACCCGGACATCGGCTTCCACATCCCGGACCAGGGCTACATCACGTCCACGGACAACCTGCTCGTCCCCAACAAATCGCGGCACAAGTCCAACGCCGAGCGGCTCATCGACTACTACTACGAGCCGGAGCCGGCGGCCCGCCTCGCCGCGTACATCAACTACGTGTGTCCGGTGGACGGGGTACGGGGCGCTCTCGCGAAGATCGACGCCGACGCCGCGTCGAATCCCTTGATCCTTCCCGACAAGGAGATGAAGGCGAAGTCCCGGGCGTTCCGCTCGCTGACTCCGAAGGAAGAGACCGCGTACGAGGAGAAGTTCGCGAAGCTCACCGGCGTGTAGCGGCCGCGCCGCTCCCTGTGCCCCTTTCAGAGGCGCCCTTGTCCCCCCTCGATTCCCCTGGACCCACCATGACGACTGCTCAGGAAACCGGCGGCGACGTCCGCCTCTCCGGGATCAGCAAGACGTACGGCTCCTTCACCGCCGTGCACCCGCTCGACCTCACCGTGCCGCAGGGCTCCTTCTTCGCGCTGCTCGGCGCGTCCGGCTGCGGCAAGACCACCACACTCCGCATGATCGCCGGCCTGGAGGAGCCGAGCTCCGGCACGGTCCACCTCGGCGACCAGGACGTCACGGCCCTGCCGCCGTACAAGCGGCCCGTGAACACCGTCTTCCAGTCGTACGCGCTCTTCCCGCACCTGGACATCTTCGAGAACGTCGCCTTCGGCCTGCGCCGCCGTGGCATCAAGTCCGTCAAGACGCAGGTCGGCGAGATGCTCGACCTCGTCCAGCTCGGTGAGCAGGCCCGCAAGAAGCCGCACCAGCTCTCCGGCGGCCAGCAGCAGCGCGTCGCCGTCGCCCGCGCGCTCATCAACCACCCCAAGGTGCTCCTCCTCGACGAGCCGCTCGGCGCCCTCGACCTGAAGCTGCGCCGCCAGATGCAGCTGGAGCTCAAGCGCATCCAGACCGAGGTCGGCATCACCTTCGTGCACGTCACGCACGACCAGGAGGAGGCCATGACGATGGCCGACACCGTCGCCGTGATGAACGGCGGCCGCGTCGAACAGCTCGGCGCCCCCGCCGACCTCTACGAGAACCCGCGGACCACGTTCGTCGCCAACTTCCTCGGCACCTCCAACTTCATCGAGGCCGAGGTCGCCGCGGTGACCGGCGACGACCTGGTCCTCAAGGCGGGCGACTGCAAGCTGACGCTGCCCACCGCCCGATGTACCGGCCCCACCACGACCGGCGGCAAGGTCCTGGTCGGCGTACGGCCCGAGAAGATCTCCCTCACGCACGCCGACGACGCGGGGCGGATACCCGAGGGCCGCAACCGCATCACCGGACGCATCGCCGACAGCAGTTTCATCGGCGTATCGACGCAGTACGTCGTCCACAGCCCGGTCTGCCCCTCCTTCGAGGTGTACGCGCAGAACATCGAACGCGACAGCCGCCTCGCCCCGGGCGCCGAGGTCGTCCTGCACTGGAACCCCGCGCACACCTTCGGCCTCGATGCCGCACAGGACATCGAGGCGGGCGTCGAGAAGGTCGAGGAGGACGCCTCCGCATGACGACCGTCACCGACGCGCCGCCCCCCGAGGCGCCCGCCCCGGAGGAGACGCCCCCGCGCAAGGTCCGCGGGCGCGGCCGCCTCGTCCCCTACTGGCTGCTGCTCCCCGGCATCCTCTGGCTGATCGTCTTCTTCGCGCTGCCGCTGGTCTACCAGGCGTCGACCTCCGTACAGACCGGGTCGCTCGAAGAGGGCTTCAAGGTCACCTGGCACTTCGCCACCTACTGGGACGCGCTGACCGACTACTGGCCGCAGTTCCTGCGCTCGGTGCTCTACGCCGGTGCCGCCACGGTCCTGTGCCTGCTCCTCGGCTATCCGCTCGCGTACCTCATCGCGTTCCGCGCGGGCCGCTGGCGCAACGTCATCCTCGTCCTGGTCATCGCCCCGTTCTTCACCAGCTTCCTCATCCGTACGCTGGCCTGGAAGACGATCCTCGCGGACGGCGGCCCCGTCGTGGGCGCCCTCAACTCCCTGCACGTCCTGGACGTCACCAGCTGGCTCGGCGTCACGGCGGGCGACCGGGTCCTCGCCACACCACTGGCGGTGATCTGCGGACTCACGTACAACTTCCTGCCTTTCATGATCCTGCCGCTCTACACCTCGCTGGAGCGCATCGACGGGCGGCTGCACGAGGCCGCCGGCGACCTCTACGCCAGACCGTCCACGACCTTCCGGAAGGTGACGTTCCCGCTCTCCATGCCGGGCGTCGTCTCCGGCACGCTGCTGACCTTCATCCCGGCGGCGGGCGACTACGTGAACGCGGATCTGCTCGGGTCGACCGACACCCGCATGGTCGGCAACGTCATCCAGACGCAGTTCCTGCGCATCCTGGACTATCCGACGGCGGCCGCCCTCTCCTTCATCCTCATGGCCGCCATCCTCCTCATGGTGACCTTCTACATCCGCAAGTCGGGGACGGAGGATCTCGTCTGATGGCCCTTGTACGCTGGCTGCGGCGCAATCTCGTCGTCATCGCGGGCCTGTGCACGCTCGCCTATCTGCTCCTGCCGAACGTCGTCGTCACGGTGTTCTCCTTCAACAAGCCGAAGGGGCGCTTCAATTACTCCTGGCAGGAATTCTCGCTCGACGCGTGGCAGAACCCCTGCGGCGTCGCCGACATGTGCGGATCGCTCTCCCTGAGCCTGCAGATCGCCACCTGGGCGACGATCGGCGCGACCGTGCTCGGCACGATGATCGCCTTCGCCCTCGTGCGCTACCGCTTCCGGGCGCGCGGCGCGATCAACTCGCTGATCTTCCTGCCGATGGCGATGCCCGAGGTCGTCATGGCCGCCTCGCTGCTCACGCTGTTCCTCAACATGGGCGCGCAGCTGGGTTTCTGGACGGTCCTCATCGCCCACATCATGTTCTGCCTCAGCTTCGTGGTGACCGCCGTCAAGGCGCGCGTCATGTCGATGGACCCCCGCCTGGAACAGGCCGCGCAGGACCTCTACGCCGGTCCCGTGCAGACCTTCCTGAGGGTCACGCTGCCGATCGCGGCGCCGGGGATCGCGGCGGGCGCGCTGCTCGCCTTCGCGCTCTCCTTCGACGATTTCATCATCACGAATTTCAACGCGGGCTCGACTGTGACGTTCCCCATGTTCGTCTGGGGATCGGCACAGCGGGGCACGCCCGTTCAGATCAATGTGATCGGTACGGCGATGTTCCTCGTCGCGGTGCTGCTCGTACTGGCCGGAATGCTCATCGGCAAACGCCGCAACAAGCAGCCCCGGTGATCCCGGTGATCCCAGTAACCCAGTAATCCCCGCGATTCTCTGAAGGAGTGGAAATCATGGCCCCAAGCGCCATGACCCGTTGGACCAAGTCTCTCTCCGACGCCCAGCCGGTCTCGTACTGGCTGGACGACCCCGGCAGGCCCGCCCCCGAGCCCGCCCTCACCGGCGACGACCGCTGCGACCTCCTCGTCGTCGGCGGCGGCTACAGCGGTCTGTGGACCGCGCTCATCGCCAAGGAGCGCGACCCGCGCCGCGAGGTGGTCCTCGTCGAGGGCAGGGAGGCGGGCTGGGCCGCCTCCGGCCGCAACGGCGGCTTCTGCGCCGCCTCCCTCACGCACGGCATCTCCAACGGCCTGTCCCGCTGGCCGGGCGAGATCGAGAAGCTGGAGGAGCTGGGCGCCCGCAACCTCGACGAGATCGAGGCGGCCGTCAAGCGGTACGCCATCGACTGCGACTTCGAGCGCACCGGCGAGATCGACGTGGCCACCGAGCCGCACCAGGTGGCCGAACTCCACGAGATGTACGAGGAGATGTCCGCCCACGGCCTGGCCGGGAGCGCCGAACTCCTCGACGCGGACGCCGTGCGCGAGCAGGTCGACTCGCCCACCTTCCTCGGCGGCCTCTGGGACCGCGACGGCGTCGCCATGCTGCACCCGGCGAAGCTGGCGTGGGGCCTGAAGCGGGCCTGCCTGGAGAAGGGCGTACGCGTCTACGAGCACACGCCGGCCCTCGAACTGGCCTCCGTAGGCGGGGGGATGGCGATCCGCACGCCGTACGGCAGGGTCTTCGCCCGCCAGGTGGCGCTCGCCACGAACATCTTCCCCTCGTTGGTGAAGCGCATCCGCTCGTACACCGTCCCGGTCTACGACTACGCGCTGATGACCGAGCCGCTGACCGACGACCAGCTGGCCGCGATCGGCTGGCGGAACCGGCAGGGGCTCGGCGACAGCGCCAACCAGTTCCACTACTTCCGGCTCTCCGCCGACAACCGCGTCCTGTGGGGCGGTTACGACGCGATCTATCCGTTCGGCGGGAAGGTGCGCGCCGAGTACGACGACCGCCCCGAGACGTACGCGAAGCTCGCCGGGCACTTCTTCACCTGCTTCCCGCAGCTGGAGGGGGTCCGCTTCACGCACGCGTGGGGCGGCGCGATCGACACGTGCTCGCGGTTCTCGGCGTTCTTCGGCACGGCGCACAAGGGCCGCGTCGCGTACGCGGCGGGCTACACCGGTCTGGGTGTCGGGGCCACGCGGTTCGGCGCCGACGTCATGCTGGACCTGCTCTCCGGAGAGCGCACGGAACGTACGAGCCTGGAGATGGTCCGTACGAAGCCGCTGCCGTTCCCGCCGGAGCCGTTCGCCTGGACGGGTGTGGCGCTGACCAAGTGGTCGCTCGCCCGCTCCGACGCCAACGGCGGCAAGCGGAACCTCTGGCTCAAGACGATGGACAAGCTGGGCCTGGGCTTCGACAGCTGAACCGGAGTATTCGACAGCCGATCGGGGGCAAGTCGCACGAACCCGCGTAATGCCCCGGCCCCGAGCCCCTCTCACCTGTGGCACGCACACGCGGCACACAGCAGAGGGAGGTCCGGCATGACTGGCTCGGGAGCGAGGTCGGCGGTCGAATGGCTCGCGTCGGTGGCGCCGGACCCGGACGCCTGCCGCTGGGAGTGGGAGCGCGACCCGCGCGGCGTCGCGCTCCTGCCGGCGGGCCGGCGCTGGGACGTCCTGATCCTCCCCGGCGACCTCGGCCACTGCACGCTCCACGTGCTGACCGACTGCGCCGACCGCCCCGGGCCGGTGCTCGCCGACTTCGGGGACTCCCGTACGGGGTTCTTCGTGCCGCCGGGCACGGCCGCCCGCTGGCTCGGCTCGGGCGTACGCGGCGTCGGCCGCGGCGCCTGGATCGTCGTGCCCCACCCGGGCCGGACCACGGGCGCCGTCCGCTGGCTGGTCCCCCCGGACGGCTCGGGCACCCTGACGGACCCCGTACTGCTCGAACTGGCGATGCACGAGGCGGCGGCGGGCCTCGCGCGAGAGGCCGGGGCAGGGGCCGCGGAGCTGTGAGCCACTACTCCTCGGCCGGCGCCCTGCCGCCGCACCGCCCGACCACGCCCACCATCACCCGAAGCAGCATCCCGCACAGCAGCCAGGAGGCGACGACGTCCAGTGGCCAGTGGTACCCCCGCCGTACGAGGCCGAAGCCGACGGCGACGTTCAACAGCGCACACCCGATGAGCAGCGCACGCCGGCCGTACGCGCCCCGCAGCAGTGGAAGCAGAAGCAGCACGGCCGCTCCGTACGCGACGGCGGCCGTCGCCGCGTGCCCCGAGGGGTAGAAGCCGTCGTGACCGCCCATGCCCGGCGGTCCCGGCCGGTCGACGGCCGCCTTGAACGGGACGACGAGGGCGGGCACCAGGGCCATGGCGACGGCGGCGGCCACCGGGGCCGCCCACCAGCGGAACGTACCGGCGCGATGCCCGCGCCAGGCCACGTACGCGAGGACGACGGCGAGCGCAGGCCCGGCGACCGTGAGGTTGCCGAGGTCGGCGAGGAACTCGGCGACGCGGCCCGGCAGACGGCCGCCCACGACGGCCCGCCCCGCACGCTCGTCGACCCGCCGCAGCGGCCCGTCGACGACGACCTGCCAGGTGAGGAGCGTGAGAAGCAGCGCGCACAGGGGGAGGAGGAGGGGCGGCCGCCTCGGAACAGGGGGGGTGGTTCCGAGACGGCCGGAAGGACCGGGTCGCCGCGCGCCCCGGGGGGTTTGGGGCGGGCGGCCGTCCGATCGGTGAGGAATTCCGGAGCCGGAAGCTCCGGGTGTGTGCGCGAAGGCACGGCCGGAGCGGGGCTGGGGAGGCTCCGCCCTGGTATCGCCCACAGTCCCCTGTGGGCGGGGTGTTTCTCTCATCTGCAGAAACCGTACGGCAGGTGGTGGTGGCCGGAACAGGTACATCGGCAACCCGTCATGGGGCTCGCACACCTTCTTCACATGGCCTGACGGTCACCCTCCGGGCAGCCCCTCAGACGCCGGCGAAGGCGCCCTCGATGATGTCCAGGCCCTCGTTCAGCAGGTCGTCGCCGATGACCAGCGGCGGCAGGAAGCGCAGGACGTTGCCGTACGTGCCGCAGGTCAGGACCAGCAGGCCCTCCGCGTGGCACGCCTTGGCCAGCGCGGCGGTCGCCGCCGGGTTCGGCTCCTTGGTCGTACGGTCCTTGACCAGCTCGATGGCGATCATCGCGCCACGGCCGCGGATGTCGCCGATGATGTCGAACTTCTCGGCCATCGCGGTCAGGCGGGCCTTCATCGTCGACTCGATCGCCTTCGCCTTGGCGTTGAGGTCGAGCTCCTTCATCGTCTCGATGGCGCCGAGCGCACCGGCGCAGGCCACCGGGTTGCCGCCGTAGGTGCCGCCGAGGCCGCCCGCGTGCGGGGCGTCCATGATCTCGGCGCGGCCGGTGACGGCGGCGAGCGGCAGGCCGCCCGCGATGCCCTTGGCCGTGGTGATCAGGTCGGGGACGATGCCCTCGTCCTCGCAGGCGAACCACTGGCCGGTGCGGCAGAAGCCGGACTGGATCTCGTCCGCCACGAAGACGATGCCGTTGTCGTTCGCGAACTTCACGATCTCGGGCAGGAAGCCCTTCGCGGGCTCGATGAAGCCGCCCTCGCCGAGTACCGGCTCGATGATGATCGCGGCGACGTTCTCCGCGCCGACCTGCTTGCCGATCTGGTCGATGGCCTGCTTGGCGGCCTCCGGACCGGCGTTCTCGGCGCCGGTCGGCCAGCGGTAGCCGTAGGCGACCGGAACGCGGTAGACCTCGGGGGCGAACGGGCCGAAGCCGTGCTTGTACGGCATGTTCTTGGCGGTCAGCGCCATCGTGAGGTTCGTACGGCCGTGGTAGCCGTGGTCGAAGACGACGACGGCCTGGCGCTTGGTGTACGCACGGGCGATCTTGACGGCGTTCTCGACGGCCTCGGCGCCGGAGTTGAACAGCGCCGACTTCTTCTCGTGGTCGCCCGGCGTCAGCTCGGCGAGCGCCTCGGCGACGGCCACGTACCCCTCGTACGGCGTGACCATGAAACAGGTGTGCGTGAAGTCCTGGAGTTGCGCGGAGGCCCGGCGCACCACGGCCTCGGCGGAGGCGCCGACGGACGTCACGGCGATGCCGGAGCCGAAGTCGATCAGACGGTTGCCGTCGACGTCCTCGATGATGCCACCGCCCGCGCGGGCGGTGAAGACGGGCAGCACGGAGCCCACGCCACCGGCGACCACGGCGGTACGTCGGGCCTGCAGCTCCTGCGACTTCGGACCGGGGATGGCGGTGACGAGGCGGCGCTCCTGCGGAAGTGCGCTCATGGGGGGCTCCTGGGGATGACTCGGGGGGCAATGCGGATGCTTCGCTGTTTTCTTCGCAGGTTAGGGGCGGGGCAAGGGTGCGGGCATGCTCCATCGGGGAGTCGTTCGGTGTGGCGGTTGTCCGTGATGGACATAGCCCCGGGCGCGTATGCCGGTGAACTGGCGGGGTCAGGGCACTAGATTGACCCGCGAAACAACAGATCGGCTGGTCAGGGGGCAAGGGGCATGGACTCCGACGGCACGCACGACGCTCGTGGCACGCACGCCACACCGGTGCCGCGTCCCGCGGCGCCTCCACCCGGCTCCCTCGCGCCGCAGACAGGGCCACAGCAAGCACCGGCAGGGCCACAGCAAGCACCGCAAGCACCGGCAGGGCTCCCGCCGAGGCCCGCGCAGGCCCCGGGCGCGCCGCCGCTGCCCGACGGCGCCGCCTTCCTCGCCTGGCTGCGCACGCCCAGGCCCGCCGCGGCCCCCGGCATCTGGCGGTTCGGGCACAAGCCGCGGCCCGCGCAGGAGCCCGAGGTCGTGCCGACGCGGCAGCTGCTGAGCGGGGCGCTGATCGCGTTCCTCGTGGGATGGCTGCTCTGGTCGCTGCTGTGGAACGGCTATCTCGGCGGGTGGTGGGTGCTGCCTCTGGAGCTGTTGCTGCCCGACTCCTGGATCTACACGGGCGACAGGGTCGGCAACGCCGTCGTCTGGTACATCTACTACACCCTCATCGCGCTCGCCCTCATGATCGCGGTCGGCAGGCTCGGCCGCTGGGCCGAGGTCTGGCGGCGCTTCGTCGCCCCCCGCCTCCGCCGCCCCGAAGCGCCCCCGGCGCCGCCCGCCCCCGAGGAGGACCCCGCCCACTGGCCCCAGCTGAGGGCCGCGGGCGCGGAGGCCGCAGCCGAGCGGCTGGCCGCCGACGCGCGCGCCGGGCTGATGCGGGACGTGGACCACGCCCGGATCTCGCGGGCCTGGCGGTCCGTGCGGGCGGGCCGCAGCCCGCTGGCCGTCTTCAGCGACACGGTCGTCCGCGACGGGGCCCGCGCCTGCCCGCACCCCTCCGGGGACCGGGACCTGCCCGCGCGGGCCGCGCGCCATGACCTCGCCACGGCGCAGGTGCGCCTCGGGACGACGGCCGACGACCCGCGCAACCCGTACGCCTATCGGGGCACCGGGCTCGCGCTCGGACCCGACCTGATCGGCACCTCGCTGCTCGCCGTCGGGCCCGCCGGGTCGGGGAAGACCGGCCGCGTGGTGTGGCCGCTCGCCGAGTCGCTGTGCCTGGGCGCGCTCGCCGGGGAGGCCGCCGTGGTCGTCGTCGGGGCCGCGGGCGCGGGGCTCGGGCCCGCCGAGGACTACGACGTGGTGGTGCGGGTCGGCCACCCCGACTCCGAGTACGACCTCGACCTGTACGGCGGCACCAACGACCCCGACGAGGCCGCCGCCGTGCTCGCCGAGGCCCTCGTCGGCGACCTCGTCGACCCGCACCCCAGCGGCGACAGCCGCCGCTCCACGACCTGCCTGGCCCAGCTCCTCGGCCCCTACTTCGCCGTCCACCGGCGCTTCCCGTCCGTGCCGGAGCTGCGCGCCCTGCTCGACGGTTCGGCCGGGCCGCTCGGCCTGCTGCGCCAGGCGCTGCGGGAGTCCGGGCAGGAGGCCATGCTGCGCGAACTCGACGCGCGCGAGCGGCAGGTGGGCCACCCCGGTGACCCGGGCGCGGTCCTCGCCGACCGCATCGCCCTGCTCGACCGCCCGGCCTTCGCGGCGTTCTTCGACACGTCGGGGCAGAGCACCCCGTTCTCGCTGCGGGCGCTCGACCACCCCGTACGGGTACGGGTCGACCTCCCCGAACGCGGCCACGCCGACGCCTCGCGCATCCTCGCCCGCCTCGTCCTCGCCCAGTTCACGGCGAGCGCCACCGTGCGCGAGGACCGCTCGCTCTTCGCCTGCCTCCTCCTGGACGACGCCTCCGGCACGGTCACCCCGGAGTCCGTACGCCGCGTCCAGCGCCTGCGGTCCGCCAACGCGGGCGTCGTCATGACCTTGCGTACGCTCGACGACGTACCCCGGCCGCTGCGCACCCCGCTGCTCGGCGCGATCGGCTGCCGCATGGCGCTCTCCGGTGTCACCCCGTGGGACGGGCAGGACTTCGCGGAGGTCTGGGGCAAGGAGTGGACCGAGGCGCGCGATGTCACCGACCGGCAGATCATCGCCGAGACCCCGCTCGGCAAAACGGTGCACATGCTGCGCCGTGTCATCACCGGCAACGCCCCGACCGCCCGCGCCGTCACCGTCCGCCAGGTCGAGCGCGAGCGCTGGTCGGCGTCGGAGCTGGCGCACGGCGTGCCGCCGGGGCACGCCGTGCTCTCCCTGACGGACGTACAAGGGGAGTACGCGCCGCCGCTCCTGGTCGATCTGCGAGGCTGACGCGTCCACGAGGGGCGGCGCCCGGCGCGCGCCCGGCGTCGTACATCCGGGGCAATCGGTCTTCTCCGTACCGTACGGTGAGGCAGAATCGACATAGGTCGTTCATACGGACCGGCCAAAAGATCCACATCCCGGCGCCCGGCCACCGGGCCTCGGCCCCTCGGGCCGCCGGGAAGCCCCCGCCCCGCCTGCCGCAGACCTGAAGGTCCCATGCCGCCCACGCTCGCCTCGCTCGTCCACCACTCCGCGCTCAAACTGACCGTGCGTGCGGGCGAGGAACGCCTGGACACCCCCGTGCGCTGGGCGCACGCCAGCGAACTCGCCGACCCCGTGCCCTACATGGAGGGCGGTGAGCTGCTCCTGATCACCGCGCTCAAGCTGGACGCGGAGGACCCGGAGACCATGCGGCGCTACGTGAAACGGCTCGCGGGCGCCGGCGTCGTCGGCCTCGGCTTCGCCGTCGGCGTCCACTACCCCGACATCCCGAAGGCCCTGCTCGACGCCGCCACCGAAGCGGACCTGCCGCTCATCGAGGTGCCGCGGCGCACGCCGTTCCTCGCCATCAGCAAGGCCGTGTCCGCCGCCATCGCCGCCGAGCAGTACCGCGCCGTGACCGCGGGCTTCGCCGCCCAGCGCGAACTGACCAAGCAGGCGCTGAGCGACGGCCCCGAAGGGCTGCTCCTCGCGCTCGCAGGACAGGTCGACGGATGGGCCGCGCTGTACGACGCGTCCGGCGCCGTCGTCGCCACCGCGCCGGAGTGGGCCACGCGCCGGGCCGCCCGCCTCACCGCCGACGTCGAACGCCTCAGGGAGCGGCCCGCGCCCGCGAGCTCCGTCGTCGCGGGCGCCGAGGACCGCGTGGAGCTGCACTCGCTCGGCACCGGACGCAGGCCGCGCGCCGCGCTCGCCGTCGGCACGGCCTCGACCCTCGGCACCGCCGAGCGGTACGCGGTGCACTCCGCGATCGCGCTGCTCACCCTGACCACCGAGCGCTCCCGCTCGCTGCACGCCGCCGAGCAGCGCATCGGCGCCGCCGTGCTGCGAATGCTGCTCGCGGGGGAGCCCGACCACGCGCGGACCGTCGCGGGGGACCTCTACGGAAGCCTCCTTGACGCGCCCTTCCGGCTCGTCGTCGCCGAGGTGGCGTCCGCGTCGGCGGCCCGGGTGCGGGCGGGCGCGGCGGCGGGGACCGAGGAGAGCGGCGAGGGCACCGGTCCAGCGGCGGAGGCCGCCGCCCACGCCTCCGCCTCCGCCGCGGTCCTCGCCGTGGTGGCCGACGCATCCGGCAGCGGCGATCCGCTCGCCGCGCTCGTCGACGTCGTCGAGGCCGCCGCCGCCCGCTCCGGCGAGGCGCTGCTCGTCGTCCCCTACGGGGAGCGGCTGGTGCTCCTTGTCGTGGACGGCGGCGCGGGGGCGCGGGCCTGCGCGGAGTACGCGGCGGCGCTGGAGGCCGGGCGGGGCACGGCCGGGCGCGAGCCCACGGCGTCCGGCGAGGAGGCCGAACTGGTGATGGGCCTGTCCGCGCCGGCCGGGCCGATCGCCGCGGCCACCGCGTACAAGCAGGCCGAGCAGGCGCTGTCCGTCGCCCGCCGGCGCGGGCGCGCCCTGGTCGAGCACGAGGAGCTGGCCGCCGGGTCCGTGCTGCCGCTGCTCGCGGACGACGCGGTGCGGGCCTTCGCGGACGGGCTCCTGCGGGCGCTGCACGAACACGACGCGACGGGCCGCGGCGACCTCGTCGCCTCGCTGCGGGCGTGGCTCTCCCGGCACGGCCAGTGGGACGCGGCGGCGGCGGACCTCGGCGTCCACCGGCACACGCTGCGGTACCGCATGCGCCGGGTCGAGGAGATCCTCGGCCGCTCCCTGGACGACCCGGACGTCCGCATGGAGCTGTGGCTGTCACTGAAGGCGACGTCGGCGGGGTCCGACTGAGGACGCGCCCTTCAGGCCCCTGAGGTCCCCTACGTCCCGTAGGGGCACTCTTCAGGTCCCTGAGGTCCCCTACGTCCCGTGAGGGGCACTCTTCAGGCCCCTCACGTCCCCTACGTCCCCTGAGAGGCACCTTTCAGGCCCCTGACCTCCCCGCCTCTGCCAAAGAGGCGCGCGGCCCCCGGCCAGTACTCCGCGTCGGACAAACGTCAGCGACTTCGGCTGCCCCTACGGTGAGGGACGTACCCCCAGACACACCTCCGCGGAAGGGCCGGGACTCGACATGACTTCCATCCACGCCTTCTGGCTCGCCGGTCGCCAGACCACCGGCGAGACCACGTTCGACGTCACCTCGCCCTGGGACGGGCGGCTCGTCGCCAAGGCGGCCGTCCCGACCGACGCCCAGGTCGAGGAGGCGGTCGCCGCCGCGTACGCCGTGCGCGACGAGTTCGCCGCGACCCCGGCCCACGCCCGCGCCGCCGCCCTCGACCACGTGAGCCGCAGGCTCGTCGAGCGCACCGAGGAGATCGCGCAGCTCATCTCCGCCGAGAACGGCAAGCCGATCAAGTGGGCCCGCGGCGAGGTCGGCCGCGCGGTATCCGTCTTCCGGTTCGCCGCGGAGGAGGCCCGCCGCTTCAACGGCGGCGAGGCGCAGCGCCTGGACACCGACGCCGGCGGCCAGGGCCGCCTCGCCCTGACGCGCCGCTTCCCCAAGGGCGTCGTCCTCGGCATCGCGCCGTTCAACTTCCCGCTGAACCTCTGCGCGCACAAGATCGCCCCGGCCATCGCCGTCGGCGCGCCGATCATCCTGAAGCCCGCCCCGGCGACCCCGCTCTCCGGCCTCGTCCTCGGCGAGCTGCTCGCCGAGACCGAGCTGCCCGCCGGCTCCTGGTCGGTCCTGCCGGTCGCCAACGACAAGATGCCCGCCCTCGTCCAGGACGAGCGGCTTCCGGTCATCTCCTTCACCGGCTCCGACAAGGTCGGCTACGCGATCATGGACTCGGTGCCGCGCAAGCACTGCACCCTGGAGCTGGGCGGCAACGGCGCGGCCGTCATCCTCGACGACTTCTCCTCGGAGGAGGACCTGGACTGGGCCGCCTCGCGCATCGCGACCTTCTCCAACTACCAGGGCGGCCAGTCCTGCATCTCCGTGCAGCGGGTCATCGCCGACGCCTCCGTCTACGACCGTCTGGTGCCGCGCGTCGTCAAGGCCGTCGAGGCCCAGGTCACCGGCGACCCGTCCGACCCGAAGACCGACGTCGGCCCGCTGGTCAACGAGGACGCCGCCAAGCGGGTGGAGTCCTGGGTCGACGAGGCCGTCAAGGCGGGCGCGCAGCTGCTCACCGGCGGCAGGCGCGACGGCGCCACGTACGCGCCGACCGTGCTCGCCGACGTACCGGCCGATGTGACCATCGCCTGCGAGGAGGTCTTCGGACCGGTCCTCACCCTCAAGAAGGTGGACGGCGAGGCGGAGGCGTTCGCCGCCGTCAACGACTCCAAGTACGGCCTCCAGGCGGGCGTGTTCACACACGACCTGCGGACCGCCTTCCGCGCGCACCGCGCCCTCGAGGTCGGCGGCGTGGTCATCGGCGACGCCCCCTCCTACCGCGCCGACCAGATGCCGTACGGCGGCGTCAAGCAGTCCGGCGTCGGCCGCGAGGGCGTCCGCTTCGCGATGGACGACTACACGTACGAGCGGGTCATGGTGATGACGGGCCTCGCCCTGTAAGCAGCCAGGTCCCCCGAGGACAACGGCCGGAGCCCACTGTGCGGGGGCTCCGGCCGTTCTCGTACGAACGCTGCGCGAGGACTGGTGGGCTCGGGACGAATGGGGTACCAACGATCCAGTAGCACCAGCCAGTAACCGACCCTTCTGCGCGGCGAGGTGAGCTCCTCATGACCGCACCAACCCCCAAACCGTCCGTGAGCGAACGCGAGGCCCGGCAGGTCGCCGAGGCCGCCCGCGAGCAGGACTGGCGCAAGCCCAGCTTCGCCAAGGAACTCTTCCTCGGCCGCTTCCGGCTCGACCTGGTCCATCCGCACCCGATGCCGCCGGACGAGGACGCCCGGCGCGGCGAGGAGTTCCTCGCCAGGCTCCGCGACTTCTGCGAGACGAAGATCGACCCGGCCCGCATCGAGCGCGAGGCGCGCATCCCCGACGAGGTCATCAAGGGCCTCAAGGAGCTGGGCGCCCTCGGCATGAAGATCGACACGCGGTACGGCGGTCTCGGCCTCACGCAGGTCTACTACAACAAGGCCCTCGCCCTCGTCGGCTCCGCGAGCCCCGCGGTCGGCGCGCTGCTCTCCGCGCACCAGTCGATCGGCGTACCGCAGCCCCTGAAGATCTTCGGCACGCAGGAGCAGAAGGACGCCTTCCTGCCGCGCTGCGCCCGCACCGACATCACGGCGTTCCTGCTGACCGAGCCGGACGTCGGCTCGGACCCGGCGCGCCTCGCCACCATGGCGGTGCCCGACGGCGACGACTACATCCTGGACGGTGTGAAGCTGTGGACCACCAACGGCGTCGTCGCGGACCTGCTCGTCGTGATGGCCCGGGTGCCGAAGTCCGAGGGGCACAAGGGCGGCATCACGGCCTTCGTCGTCGAGGCGGACTCCGAGGGCGTCACCGTCGAGAACCGCAACGCGTTCATGGGCCTGCGCGGCCTGGAGAACGGCGTGACCCGCTTCCACCAGGTGCGCGTGCCGGCGGCCAACCGCATCGGCCCGGAGGGCGCGGGCCTGAAGATCGCCCTCACCACGCTCAACACCGGGCGGCTCTCGCTGCCCGCCATGTGCGTCGGCGCCGGCAAGTGGTGCCTGAAGATCGCCCGGGAGTGGTCGGCCGCCCGTGAGCAGTGGGGCAAGCCGGTCGCCTTCCACGAGGCGGTCGGCGCGAAGATCTCCTTCATCGCGGCGACGACCTTCGCGCTCGAAGCCGTCCTCGACCTCTCCTCGCAGATGGCCGACGAGGACCGCAACGACATCCGCATCGAGGCCGCCCTCGCCAAGCTGTACGGCTCCGAGATGGCCTGCCTGATGGCCGACGAGCTGGTCCAGATCCGCGGCGGCCGCGGCTTCGAGACCGCCGAGTCCCTCGCCGCCCGCGGCGAGCGCGCGGTCCCCGCCGAACAGGTCCTGCGGGATCTGCGCATCAACCGCATCTTCGAGGGCTCCACGGAGATCATGCACCTGCTGATCGCCCGCGAGGCCGTCGACGCCCACCTCAAGGTCGCGGGCGACCTCATCGACCCCGACAAGACGCTCTCCGACAAGGCGAAGGCGGGCGCGCGGGCAGGCGGCTTCTACGCGCGCTGGCTGCCGAAACTCGTCGCGGGCCCCGGGCAGCTCCCGCGCTCGTACGCCGAATTCCACCCACCCGGCCACACGGACCTCTCCGGCCACCTGCGCTATGTGGAGCGCGGCGCCCGCAAGCTGGCCCGCTCCACCTTCTACGCCATGTCCCGCTGGCAGGGAAAGATGGAGAGCAAGCAGGGCTTCCTCGGCCGGATCGTCGACATCGGGGCCGAACTCTTCGCGATGAGCGCGGCCTGCGTGCGCGCCGAACTCCTGCGCACCACCGAGGACCACGGCCGCGAGGCCTACCAGCTGGCCGACGCCTTCTGCCGCCAGTCCCGCATCCGCGTCGACGAACTCTTCGACCGCCTGTGGACCAACACGGACGAACTGGACCGCAAGGTGGTCAAGGGCGTCCTCTCCGGCACCTACACCTGGCTCGAAGCAGGAGTCATCGACCCGTCCGGCGAAGGCCCGTGGATCGCGGAAGCCACCCCCGGCCCCTCCAAACACGACAACGTCCACCGGCCCATTCGCTGAAATCCGTCCCGCGCGACGCGTTCCACCCCGCCCTGAACCGGTCCGCTTGCCGGGCAGTAGGGCCCCGCCCACAATGAGCGGACCGGCCGGGGAATCAGGGGGGGAATTCCATTGTCCGTCCTCAGACTGGAACGCCTCACCGGAAAGATCATGCGCGCGGGCGAAGGCAGAACACTGCGCCGCCTGGAACGCACAAGGGATCAGGTCAACTCCATCGAGGAGGAAGTCGAGCGGCTCTCCGACGCCGAACTGCGCTCCCTCACCGATGAGTACAGAGCGCGGTACGCCGACGGAGAGAGCCTCGACGCGCTGCTGCCCGAGGCCTTCGCGACCGTCCGTGAGGCGGCCCGGCGCACGCTCGGCATGCGCCACTTCGACGTGCAGATCATGGGCGGCGCCGCGCTGCACCTGGGCAATATCGCCGAAATGCACACCGGCGAGGGAAAGACTCTCTCCGCGACGCTGCCCGCCTATCTGAACGCGCTGACCGGCAAGGGCGTCCACCTCGTCACCGTCAACGACTACCTCGCCGCGCGCGACGCCCGCTGGATGGGCCGCGCCTACCGGTTCCTCGGCCTGACCGTCGGCGTCATCAAGGCCGAGATGAGCCCGGCCGAGCGCCGCGCCGCGTACGCCTGCGACATCACGTACGGCACCAACAACGAATTCGGCTTCGACTATCTGCGCGACAACATGGCCTGGACGAAAGACGAACTCGTCCAGCGCGGACACCATTTCGCGATCGTCGACGAGGCGGACTCCATCCTCATCGACGAGGCACGCACCCCGCTGATCATCTCCGGACCCGCCGACCAGCCCACGCACTGGTACGGATTCTTCGCCCAGGCGGTGCGGAGGATGAAGGGCATCGCGATCCAGGAGGAGAAGTACACCACCCCGCAGGGCAAACTCGAACTGGCGGGGCTGCGCGACGCGTACGACTACGAGTACGACCTGAAGAAACGCACCGTGGCGATCCTCGACAGGGGCGTGGAATTCCTGGAGGACCAGCTGGGCATCGACAACTTCTACGACTCCGCCCACACGCCCCTCATAGGCCAGCTGAACAACGCGCTCAAGGCGAAGGAACACTTCAAGAAGGACAAGGACTACGTCGTCACCGACGGCGAGGTCCTCATCGTCGACGAGCACACCGGACGCATCCTCGCGGGACGCCGCTACAACGAAGGCGTCCACCAGGCCATAGAGGCCAAGGAAGGCGTGACGATCAAGGACGAGAACCAGACGCTCGCCACGATCACCCTCCAGAATTTCTTCCGCCTCTACGAGAAACTCTCCGGAATGACCGGCACGGCCATGACCGAGGCCGCCGAATTCCACCAGATCTACAGACTCCATGTGGTGCCCGTCCCCACCAACAAGCCGATGATCCGCGCCGACATGCCCGACGTCATCTACCGCGACGAGTCCGTGAAATTCGAGGCGGTCGTCACGGACATCGCCGAACGGCACCGCACCGGCCAGCCCGTCCTGGTCGGCACCGTCTCCGTGGCGAAGTCCGAGCACCTCTCCGCGCTCCTCACCCGACGCGGCATCCCGCACGAGGTGCTCAACGCCAAGAACCACCGGCGCGAGGCCGAGATCGTCGCCCAGGCCGGCCGCAAGGGCGCCGTCACCGTCGCCACGAACATGGCGGGCCGCGGCACCGACATCATGCTCGGCGGCAACCCCGAGGCCATGGCGGAGACCGAGCTGAAGGAGCGCGGCCTCACCCCCGAGACGGCCCCGGACGACTACCGCGAGGCCCTGGAGCGCATCGGGGCGGCGGCCGCCGCCGAGCACGACGAGGTCAAGGAACTCGGCGGCCTGTACGTCCTCGGCACCGAGCGGCACGAGTCGCGCCGCATCGACAACCAGCTGCGCGGCCGCAGCGGCCGCCAGGGCGACCCGGGCCGCTCCCGCTTCTACCTCTCGCTCGGCGACGATCTGATGCGATTGTTCCGCGCCGAGCTGGTCGAGCGGGTCATGCTGATGGCCAACGTCCCCGACGACGTCCCCATCGAGAACAGAATGGTGACCCGCGCCATCGCCTCCGCGCAGTCCCAGGTCGAACAGCAGCACTTCGAGACCCGCAAGAACGTCCTCAAGTACGACGAGGTCCTCAACCGCCAGCGCGCCCTCATCTACGCCGAGCGCCGACGCGTCCTGGAGGGCGAGGACCTCCGCGAGCAGATCCACCACTTCATGGACGACACCATCGACGCGTACGTGGCAGCGGAGACCGAGGACGGCTTCGCCGAGGAGTGGGACCTGGACCGGCTGTGGAGCGCCTTCGACCAGCTCTACCCCGTGGGCGTCACGGTCGTGGAGCTGGACGAGAGGGCCGGCTCCCGCGCGGACCTCACCCCCCTCCTGGTCGCCGAGGCCGTCACCGACGACATCCACGCGCGCTACGAGGAACGCGAACGACAGCTCGGCGAGGACGTCATGCGCGAGCTGGAGCGCCGCGTGGTGCTCTCCGTCCTCGACCGGAAATGGCGCGAGCACCTGTACGAGATGGACTACCTCCAGGAGGGCATCTGGATGCGCTCCTACCTCGGCAGGGACCCCCTCTTCGAGTTCCAGCGCGAGGGCTTCGACCTCTTCACCGCGATGATGGACGCCATCAAGGAAGAGTCCGTCGGCTACCTGTTCAACCTGGACGTCCACGTCGAACAGCGGGACCGGCCAGCCGAGGACGCGGTCGAGTTCAGCGCCGACGGCCTCCAGCCCCGTCAGCCCACGGCCCGGCTCCGCTTCAGCGCGCCCACGGTCGACACGGCGGAGGGCGTCGTACAGGGCGACCTCGCACGCCCGCACCACACGCCACGTACGCCACATCCGGCCCCGCGCGGTCCGGGCCGAGAGGTGTAGCGGCCACAATGGGGGGCATGAGCGACAGCCCATCTCCCCTCGCCGACCCGCACCGAGTCTTCGACCCCGTCTCCCTCACCGACGGAGACGGCCCGCGGGACATCGTCATCCTCGGCTCGACGGGTTCGATCGGCACCCAGGCCATCGACCTCGTCCTGCGCAACCCCGACCGCTTCCGGGTCACCGCGCTCTCCGCCGCGGGCGGCCGCGTCGGCCTCCTCGCCGAGCAGGCCCGCCGACTGCGGGTGAAGACCGTCGCGGTCGCCCGCGAGGACGTCGTACCGGCGCTGCGGGAAGCCCTCCAGGGGCAGTACGACGCGGGGGAGCCGCTCCCGGAGATCCTGGCCGGACCCGACGCCGCGACCGGGCTCGCCGCGTCCGACTGCCACACGGTCCTCAACGGCATCACCGGCTCCATCGGCCTCGCGCCGACGCTCGCCGCCCTCGAAGCGGGCCGCACCCTCGCGCTCGCCAACAAGGAATCGCTCATCGTCGGCGGCCCGCTCGTCAAGGCGGTCGCCAAGCCCGGCCAGATCATCCCGGTCGACTCCGAGCACGCGGCCCTCTTCCAGGCGCTCGCCGCCGGCACCCGCGCGGACGTACGCAAACTCGTCGTCACCGCTTCCGGCGGCCCCTTCCGGGGACGTACGAAGGCCGATCTCGCGCACGTCACCCCCGAGGACGCGCTGGCGCACCCCACCTGGGCCATGGGCCCGGTGATCACCATCAACTCCGCGACGCTGGTCAACAAGGGTCTTGAGGTCATCGAGGCGCACCTCCTCTACGACATCCCCTTCGACCGCATCGAGGTCGTCGTCCACCCCCAGTCGTACGTGCACTCCATGGTCGAGTTCACCGACGGATCGACCCTCGCCCAGGCGACCCCGCCCGACATGAGCGGCCCGATCGCCATCGGCATCGGCTGGCCCGAGCGGGTGCCCGACGCGGCGCCCGCCTTCGACTGGACGAAGGCGTCCAGCTGGGAGTTCCTCCCGCTCGACAACGACGCGTTCCCGTCGGTCGGGCTCGCCCGGCACGTCGGAGAGCTCGCGGGCACGGCCCCGGCGGTGTTCAATGCCGCCAACGAGGAGTGCGTGGACGCGTTCCTCAAGGGCGCGCTGCCCTTCAACGGCATCATGGAGACGGTGACGAAGGTCGTGGCGGAACACGGCACCCCGTCAGCGGGAACTTCCCTGACCGTCGCGGACGTCCTCGAAGCGGAGACCTGGGCGCGCGCTCGGGCACGCGAACTGGCAGCCAAGACGACCGCGGAGGCTCGTGCATGACGACCTTGATGATGATCCTCGGGATAGTCGTCTTCGTGATCGGGCTGCTCTTCTCGATCGCCTGGCACGAGCTGGGGCACCTGTCGACCGCCAAGATGTTCGGCATCCGCGTACCGCAGTACATGGTCGGCTTCGGCCCGACCCTGTTCTCGCGCAAGAAGGGCGACACCGAGTACGGCATCAAGGCCATCCCCCTCGGCGGCTACATCCGCATGATCGGCATGTTCCCGCCGGGCGCCGACGGCCGCATAGAGGCACGCTCCACCTCGCCATGGCGCGGCATGATCGAGGACGCCCGCTCGGCGGCCTTCGAGGAGCTCAGGCCCGGCGACGAGACCCGCCTCTTCTACACGCGCAAGCCGTGGAAGCGCGTCATCGTGATGTTCGCCGGCCCCTTCATGAACCTCGTCCTCGCCGTGGCGATCTTCCTCGGCGTGATGATGACGTTCGGCATCAGCAGCCAGACGACCCAGGTCAGCAAGGTCTCGGACTGTGTCATCCAGCAGAGCGAGAACCGCGCCAAATGCGAGAAGGGCGACAAGGCCGCGCCCGCCAAGGCGGCGGGGCTCAAGCCGGGCGACAAGATCGTCGCCTTCCAGGGACAGTCCGTGGACGACTGGTCCACGCTCCAGACCAAGATCCGCGACACCATCGGCCCGGCCACCATCACGGTCGAGCGCGACGGCGAGCGCGTGGACCTGCACGCGAACCTGATCAAGAACCAGGTCACCAAGACCGACGGCGACGGCGCGTACGTCGAGGGCAAGTACGTCTACGCGGGCTTCCTCGGCTTCACCCCCGCCACCGGCATCGTCCAGCAGTCCTTCGGCGACTCCGTGGACCGCATGGGCGACATGATGGAGAACGGCGTCGAGTCGATCATCGCCCTGCCGTCCAAGGTCCCGGACCTCTGGGACGCGGCGTTCGGCGACGGAGAGCGCAAGCAGGACTCGCCGATGGGCGTGGTCGGCGCCGCCCGTGTCGGCGGCGACGTGTTCACCCTGGACATCCCGCCGCAGAACCAGATCGCGATGATGCTCTTCCTCATCGCGGGCTTCAACCTCTCGCTCTTCCTCTTCAACATGCTGCCGCTGCTCCCGCTCGACGGCGGACACATCGCGGGCGCCCTGTGGGAGTCCGCGCGCCGCAACGTGGCGAAGGTCCTGCGCCGCCCCGACCCCGGCCCGTTCGACGTGGCGAAGCTGATGCCGGTCGCCTATGTGGTGGCCGGGATCTTCATCTGCTTCACGATCCTGGTGCTCATCGCGGACGTGGTGAATCCGGTGAGAATCTCCTAGTTCTACGAAGTTTGCGGCGGCCCGGCACTTTATGTGCCGGGCCGCCCTCCATTGGGTGGACTTCCGGACGGGGTGTGCCCGCGCCGCCCGGGGTGCCGTAATCTCGAAGCCTGGAGCCCGTCGATCTCGGGACCCAGACCCACACTCTTCACTCTTGTGACCCACACTCTGTGAATCCACACTCTTGGGGATGCTCGCCAGATGACTGCCGTATCGCTCGGAATCCCGTCCGTTCCGACCAAGCTCGCCGACCGAAGGGTCAGCCGCAAGATCCAGGTCGGCTCGGTGGCTGTCGGTGGGGACGCGCCGGTGTCGGTCCAGTCGATGACGACGACGCGTACGTCGGACATCGGTGCGACGCTGCAGCAGATCGCGGAGCTGACGGCGTCGGGGTGCCAGATCGTACGAGTGGCCTGTCCGACCCAGGATGACGCGGACGCGCTGTCGACGATCGCGCGGAAGTCGCAGATCCCGGTGATCGCCGACATCCATTTCCAGCCGAAGTACGTCTTCGCGGCGATCGACGCGGGCTGTGCGGCGGTCCGCGTGAACCCCGGGAACATCAAGCAGTTCGACGACAAGGTGAAGGAGATCGCGCGCGCCGCCAAGGACGCGGGCACGCCGATCCGCATCGGCGTCAACGCCGGCTCCCTGGACGCGCGTCTCCTGAAGAAGTACGGCAAGGCGACCCCCGAGGCACTGGTCGAGTCCGCTCTCTGGGAGGCGTCGCTCTTCGAGGAGCATGACTTCCGGGAGATCAAGATCTCGGTGAAGCACAACGACCCGGTGGTCATGGTCAACGCCTACCGCCAGCTGGCCGCCCAGTGCGACTACCCCCTGCACCTCGGCGTCACCGAGGCGGGCCCGGCCTTCCAGGGCACGATCAAGTCGGCGGTCGCCTTCGGCGCGCTGCTCTCCGAGGGCATCGGCGACACGATCCGCGTCTCGCTCTCCGCCCCTCCGGCGGAGGAGATCAAGGTCGGCATGCAGATCCTGGAGTCCCTCAACCTCCGCCAGCGCCGCCTGGAAATCGTCTCCTGCCCCTCCTGCGGCCGCGCCCAGGTGGACGTCTACAAGCTGGCCGAGGAGGTCACGGCCGGCCTGGACGGCATGGAGGTGCCGCTCCGCGTCGCCGTCATGGGCTGCGTGGTGAACGGCCCCGGTGAGGCCCGCGAGGCCGACCTCGGTGTCGCCTCCGGCAACGGCAAGGGCCAGATCTTCGTCAAGGGCGAGGTCATCAAGACCGTCCCCGAGTCGAAGATCGTGGAGACCCTCATCGAAGAGGCGCTGAAGATCGCCGAACAGATGGAGAAGGACGGCGTCGCCTCCGGCGAGCCGACGGTCGCCGTCGCAGGCTGACCCGCCCCCTTCCACGCCGGTGCCCCGCCGCTCCCAGAGCGCCGGGGCACACGTGTTCCCCCGTGCCGCGGGGCTCACACATCTCAATACGCACCCGCCCCACCGCCCCGCGCCGGACGCCTCCCACCCCCCGCCTCGCCGCACCATCCCCACACCGCACAAACCCCGCTCCCGGGGTGCCGCTCCGCGCGCAGCGCCCCTGTCCCGCCGCTCGCGCGCTGCGCCCTCGCGGTGTAGAGCGCCGAACGGCGCGTCTGCTTCAAGTACCACAGATAGTCACGGCGGATGTCCGCCAGCTGGCCCTGGCTG